>NZ_MAUD01000145.1:0-34609 GCF_001700515.1 Streptomyces lushanensis | reverse complement strand
GGGCCGTCCTCGTGCGGGCGGGTGTCAGCGCCGTTCGCGCAGGGAGTGCAGATGCGCGGAGGACTTGCTCGCGAAGAGGACCGAGTCCACCGGCTGGTCGTGCTCGACCTGCCAGTGGTGGTCGCGGCGGCCACCGCGGGTCTTGTTCACCGCCGATATGAAGCGCTGGTAGTCGATGTCACCGTCGCCGACGTCGACCATCCGGTATCCGTCGCGGGCGGTGATGTCCTCAAGACCGTCCTTGACATGGAAGAGCGGATAGCGGTTGGGCTGCTTGAGCACGTAGCGCAGCGGGTCGAAGGGCGCGGGCTTGCCCTCCGGGGTCTTGCTGAAGCGGAACTGGCCCACGAAGGCCCAGTAGATGTCCATCTCCAGATGGACCAGATCGGGGTCGGTCTCGGCCAGCAGGACGTCGTAGAGACGGACGTTCGGCCGGTCGGTGGCGAAGGAGAACTCCTCCGCGTGGTTGTGCTGGTAGAACTTCAGCCCACGCCGTCGGGCCGCCGCGCCATAGGTGTTGAAGTCCTCGGCGGCCCGCTTCCAGGCGTCCACGGTCGAACCGTAGCGGAACGGTCCCGAGGCCGTCCCCACGTGTTCGAGACCGAGGGTCTGGGCGTCGTCCAGGACCTTTTCGAGGTTCTGGGCGAAGCTGTAGGCGTCCGGGTTGTTGTTGTCGTAGTAGTTGACATGGCTGCCGATGGGCTTGAGCCCGTGGTCCCTGGCCAGCCGCTTGAGCTGAGGCAGTGTGATCTCTCCGGCGGAGCCCTGGGTGTATCCGGCGAACTCGATCTCGTCGTACCCGAAGCGCTCCAGCTCGTCGAAGACCTTGGCGAAGCCGAGGGTGGAGACCTTGTCGCGCAGCGAGTAGAGCTGGATGCCGAGGCGGCCCGGAGGAAGGACAGGCTGTCCCTTGCCGTGTCCGTGCCCGTGGCCGTGCCCGTGTCCCTTGCCGTGCGCGGCGGCCGGGGTCGCCGCGGCGCCGAGGACCGCGGCGGCGGTGGCGCCGGCCGCGACCCCGAGCATGCTCCGTCTGCTGAGCTTCTGCGCGAGCTCGGGATCGGCTGACTTCTTGCGGCTCATTGCGGAACTCCTTCTGTCAGTGGGGTGTCAGTGCAGTCCGGCAAGGTGGAGGAGGAGTGACTTCACATCGGTGGCCGCGACACGGCCATCGACGGCACTGGGGGTGGAGCAGATGATGAGCGGGCCTTCCTCGTCGCTCGCGGGAAGCCGCCCGTGGCTGCCGCGGATCGGTGAGGGATCGAGGGGCACGACCGCGAGCCGGTAGCGCATACCGAGCTTCTTGCGTGCGATCGCCTTGGCCGCCTTGAGCTTGACGTACGGATCGAGCGGGTCCATGAAGAGCTCGACGGGGTCGTATCCCGGCTTGCGGTGGATCTCGACGAGCTGGGCGAAGTCGGGGGCCCGGTCGTCGTCCAGCCAGTAGTAGTACGTGAACCACGCGTCGGGTTCGGCGACGGCCACCAGTTCGCCCGAGCGGGGATGGTCGAGACCGTAGGCCTTCTTGCCCTCGTCGTCCAGGATCTCGTCGACACCGGCCAGGTCCTGGAGCACCTCACGGGTCGCGTCGAGATCCTCGGGACGGCGTACGTAGACATGGGCGAGCTGGTGGTCCGAGACGGCGAAGGCCCGGGAGGCCATCGGGTCCAGATACTCCATGCCGTCCTGGGTGTGGACCTCCAGCAGCCCGGCCCTGCGCAGCGCCCGGTTGATGTCGACGGCCCGGGAGACCCGGGTGATGCCGTACTCGGAGAGCGCGACGACGGTACGGCCCTCGTCCCTGGCGTCGGCGAGGAGGGGGGCCATCGCCGCGTCCAGCTCGGTCGCCGCGCGGTGGGAGCGCGGGTCGTCGGGGCCGTAGCGCTGGAGGTCGTAGTCGAGGTGCGGCAGATAGCAGAGCGCCAGATCGGGGGTGCGGGTACGAATGATGTGGCGGGTGGCGTCGATGATCCACTGGGAGGAGACGAGGTCGGCGCCGGGGCCCCAGAAGTGGAAGAGCGGGAACGTGCCGAGTTCCTCGGTCAGTTCGTCGTGCAGCGCCGGCGGACGGGTGTAGCAGTCGGGCTCCTTGCGGCCGTCCGCGTAGTAGACCGGGCGCGGGGTGACGGTGTAGTCGGTGTCCGCGCCCATCGCGTACCACCAGCAGATGTTGGCGACCGTGTAGCCGGGACGGACACGGCGGGCGGCGTCCCAGAGCTTGTCGCCCGAGACCAGACCGTTGTGCTGGCGCCACAGCAGTACGTCGCCCAGGTCGCGGAAGTACCAGCCGTTGCCGACGATGCCGTGTTCGGCGGGGAGCGTGCCGGTGAGGAAGGTGGACTGCGCGCTGCATGTGACGGCGGGCAGCACCGTGCTCAGCGGGGCCTGCGAGCCCGTGGAGGCGAGCTTGCGCAGGTTCGGCATGTGCGCGAGGAGTTGGGGTGTGAGCCCGACGACATCCAGCACCAGGAGCGGTGTCGGTGTCGATGTCGCGCCGGGGGTGTCGGCCGGCGGCGCGGCCGGGGTCTCGGTCATGGCAGCTCCTTCAGGCCGAGGTCGACCAGCAGGTCGCGGGCCAGGGTGAGTTCGGCGGCGATGCCCTCGGCGAGCTGCCCGCGCGAGCGAGGACGCAGCTCGGCCGGGAGTGCCTGCCAGGTGTAGGTCTCGACCTCCAGATGGCGGGTGCGCGGGACGGCTCCGCCGATCAGCCGGGTGAGAGTGTCCTGGAGCACGGGAAGGGTGGAGGTCAGCGGCGGCGCGGGCGGCGCGTGCAGCGGGACATGGAAGTGCGACCGCCAGGGAGCGCCGTCGGGCAGCGCCTCGCCGCCGAGTGCCTCCTCCAGATCGTCGGTGCCGCGCAGTCCGGCGGCGGTGTTGGTACGGGTCTGGTGGAGAAAGCGCGGCTCGGCGAACGCGCCGAGGGCCTCCCGTACCTCCGGCAGATGCGGGTTCTCGGCGTGCAGCGCGGCGGAGAGCTGGGCCTTGGGTATGACGACGCCCGCGGCCTCCAGCGCGCCCAGGGCGGTGGCCGGGTCCTCGAAGGAGGTGGCGAGATGGCAGGTGTCGATACAGATACCGATCCGGTCGCTGCCGATCTCGGTGAGCGGGCCGATCGCGTCGGCGGTGGTCTCGACGGTGCAGCCGGGCTCCGGTTCCAGGGCGATCCTGATGGACTTGCCGGTCAGGTCCTCCAGCCCGTCGAGCCGTTCGGCGAGCGTGGTCAGCGCGGCGCGGGCGGCGCGGGCCGCGGTGGCGTCGAAGGCCGTGCGCCAGGCGAGCGGGAGGGTGGAGACGGAGCCCTCGGTGACGTCGTCCGGCAGGAGCGCGGCCAGCAGCCTGGCCAGATCGCTGGTGTGGGCGAGCCGCTCGGGGTCGGCCCAGTCCGGCTTGTAGACGCGGTACTTGACCTCCTCGGCGCCGAATCCCTCGTACGGGAAGCCGTTGAGCGTGACGACTTCGAGGCCGCGCCGGTCCAGCTCGGCACGGAGTCCGCGCAGCGCGGCCGGATCGTTGATCAGGGCCTGGGCCGCGCCCTTGGCGAGCCAGAGGCCGATGCCGAGGCGGTCGCGGCCGAGGCGCCTGCGTACCGGCTCGCAGTGGTCGCGCAGTTGGGCGAGTACGCCTTCGAGGTTCTCGGCGGGATGGACATTGGTGCAGTACGAGAGATGGATCGTGGTGCCGTCGGGGTGGCGGAAGCGCATGGGATCACTCCCCGCCGCGGAGGATGGAGTTGCCCTCGTGGAGGGCCTCCGGCGCGGGGACGTCGAGCTGGAGTCTTCCGCTGAGCCCGTAGAAGGCGACGGGATTGCGCCACAGGACCTTGTCCACGTCGTCCTCGCCGAAACCGGCGGCGAGCATCGCGTCCGCGACCTTGCGGGTCTTGAGCGGATCGCTCTTGCCCCAGTCGGCCGCCGAGTTCACGAGCACCTTGTCGGTGCCATGGGCCTTGAGGACGCCGACCATACGGTCCTCGTCCATCTTGGTGTCGGGATAGATGGAGAAGCCCAGCCAGCTCCCGCTCTCCGCCGCGTCCTTGACGGTCGTCTCGTTGAGATGGTCGAGCAGGACCCACTCCGGGTCGAGCGCCGACTCCCGTACGACGTCGATGGTGCGGCGCAGACCGGACAGCTTGTCGCGGTGCGGGGTGTGGACCAGCGCGGGCAGTCCGTGGTCGGCGGCGAGCTGGAGCTGCGCGGCGAGCGCGGTGTCCTCGGCCGGGGTCATGGAGTCGTAGCCGATCTCGCCGACGGCGACGACACCGTCCTTGACGAGATAACGGGGCAGGGCGTCCAGTACGGGCGCGCAGCGCGGATCGTTCGCCTCTTTGGGGTTGAGGGCGAGCGTGCAGTGGTGGGCGATGCCGTACTGGGCCGCGCGGAAGGGTTCCCAGCCGAGGAGCGCGTCGAAGTAGTCGAAGAAGCTCGCGGGGGACGTACGGGGCTGGCCCAGCCAGAAGGACGGTTCGACCAGGGCGCGCACGCCGGAGGCGTACATCGCCTGGTAGTCGTCCGTGGTGCGGGAGGTCATATGGATGTGGGGGTCGAAGATGCGCATCAGGACTCCTCGCCGGTCAGATGGTGCACATGGTGCAGGTCGGCGGGTACGGGACGGCCGGCGGCGGTGCGCTCGGCCGCGAAGTCGGCGAGCATACGGGCCAGTTCGGCGTCTCCGTGGGCGCGTCTTTCCAGATCGTCGACGGCGGCGACGGGCACGCCGGTGAAGAGGCACTTGAGAATGGCGTGCCGCCAGCCGTGGGAGTCGAGATGGGCGGCGGCGTAGGGACCGACGGCGGCGGCGACCAGCCGGGTGTCATTGGTCCGCAGGGCGTCCTCGATCAGCGGCAGCGCGCCGGGGCCTGTGACGCGGTGGGGCAGGGCGAGCAGCACGGCGCGGCGTTCGGCGGCGGTGCCCTGGTGGTAGAGCCGGGTGAGGGTGGCGAGTCCGGCGCGGGCCTGCTCAAGGAGCAGGACGCGTACGGAGTCGGCGTGTTCCTGGCCGCAGTGGCGTCCCGCGGCGGCGAAGCGCAGCTCCCAGGACGCGACGGCGGCCGGAGCGGCGGCAACGTTGTCGCTCTCCCCGCTGCTTCCCGCGTCCGCGGCCTCGGCCAGGGCGGCGTCGAGCCACGCCCGGGCGGCGGGGTCCAGGCCCGGAGCCAGGTCCTCGTGGATCGGTGACGGATTCGAGCTCATGCCGCTCCCTTCGTACGGAGGAAGTCCATGGAGGTACGGGCGAGTTCGGGGCCCGCGTGCGAGTGGCGCGGCAGTTCGACCACGACCAGTCCCTCGTAGCCGGTGGCGGCCAGCGCGGCGAACACCGGCGGGAAGTCGATCTCGCCCTCGCCGAAGGGCAGATGCTCGTGCACACCGCGCCGCATGTCCTCGATCTGCACATGGCGCAGCCAGGGCGCGGCCTCACGGACGCAGTCGGCGGGCGGGACGGGCTCCAGGCACTGGCAGTGGCCTATGTCGAGGGTGAGCCCGAGCGGACCGGGGTCGCCGAGCCGGTGTCTGAGCTGGTGGAAACCGGCGAGGTCCGAGAGGAGCTGGCCGGGCTCGGGCTCGACGGCGAGCGGGACGCCGGCGCGCCCGGCGGCGTCGACGACGGGGGTCAGCGCCTCTTCGAGCCGCTTCCAGGCGGTGTCGGTGTCGGTGCCCGGCGGAGTGACACCGCTGAAGCAGTGCACGGCGTGCGCGCCGAGGTCGGCGGCGACCTGAACGGCCGTCAGCAGCAGCCCGGTGCGCGCGGCGCGGCCCTCGGGGTCGGCGTCGAGCAGTGTGGGGCCGTGCTTGCGGCGCGGATCGAGCACATAGCGCGCGCCCGTCTCCACGGTGACACCGAGGCCCAGCTCCCCCAGCCGCCGCGCGACGCGCTGGGTGCGGGCGGCCAGATCGGGGGCCATGGGGTCGAGATGCATGTGGTCGAGAGTGAGCCCGACACCCTCGTAGCCGAGATCGGCGAGAAGCCCGAGCGCGTCGTCGAGCCGCAGATCGGTGAGCCCGTTGGTGCCGTATCCGAACCGCAGACTCATGTCAGGCTCACCTTCCGCGCGAATTTCCGTGCCAGGGGTACGAGCGCCATGATTCCCAGTGCGGTCCCCGCGGCCCCGCCGCGCGCGGCGAGCGCCGCCTGGAGCGGGATCATCGCCCGGATCCCGCCGCCGACGGCACGCTGGGTGAGGGGCGGGGAGGGATTGAGCGCGGCGTGCGCCAGCGGACGGCCGGCGGTGCCGACGTACACGGCGGCGAGGCCACCGGCGGCGAGGGCGTCGGCGGAGACCGGGCCGCCCCGGCGCCACCGCCCGGTCAGGCCCCCGAGCACGGCGGTGCTCGTCAGCGCGGCGAGCGGCGCGAGCGTGGATCCGCCCTGCGCCTCACGGCGCGACACGACGGTGACACCGACCGTGTGCGCCCCGAGCACGGCCGCGGCGGGCAGTGCCGCGCGCGCGGCGCCCGCGCCGACGCGCGGCGCGGCGGTGCGCCGTGACGCCGTGGCCGTCGCTCCGAGGAGCAGATCCAGGGATCTGGCCGCGCCCATGGCCAGCGGGCCCGCCTGGGTGTGTTTGAGATGGAGGTCGTACGACCAGACCGCCGCCGCCAGGGCGGTGCCGACCGCGAGGGACGGGCGGCCCGCGCGGGCGGCGAGGCCCAGGCCGGTGGCCGTCAGGGCGGCGGCGGCCGTCAGGGCCGCCGCCGGGCTGATCCGGCCCGACGGGATGGGCCGGTGCGGCCGGTCCACCGCGTCCTCGTCGCGGTCCGCCCAGTCGTTGAGCGCCATGCCCGCCTCGTACAGGCAGAGCGAGGCGCCCACGGCCAGGGCCGTACCGCGGTTGGGACGTGCGCCGAGGGCCGCCGCGCCGGCCAGGGCGTCGCCCGGGACCGTGAACAGGGCGGACACCCGCAGCAGTTCCGCCCAGGCGCGTACCCGGCCGCGCTCGGTCACCGGCTCTCCCGCAGCCGTTCGGCGAACGCCAGCAGCGCCTCGAACTGCTCGGCGAGCGCCGCCGGTCCGCCGTCCGGATCCTTGAAGTAGAAGCCCAGGCCGGGCAGCGGACCGCTCAGTCCCGTCTCGTGCGCCCGCGAGACCAGCCGTGCCAGGTCGAGCACCAGAGGAGCCGCGAGCGCGGAGTCGCAGCCCTGCCAGATCGTCTGGAGGATCATCCGCGAGCCGAGGAAGCCGTCGAAGGCGATGTGGTCCCAGGCCGTCTTCCAGTCGCCCAGCGCCGGCACGTCGTCGATGTGCACCTCGCCCTCGGGCGCCGTGCCCAGTGTGTCGGCGAGTACCCGTTCCTTGCCCGCGTTCTTGGCAGCCGCCGCTCCCGGGTCGGCCAGCGCCGCTCCGTCCCCGCCGCCCAGCAGGTTCGTGCCCGACCAGGCCCGTACGGTCAGGGCGCGCTGCACGAACATCGGGGCGAGCACGGAACGGAGCAGCGTCTGGCCTGTCTTGCCGTCGCGGCCGGCGTGGGGAAGTCCGGCGGCCTCGGCGGCGGCTGTGAGGGCCTCGGTGCGCAGCCCGGTGGACGGTGTGAAGTTGACGTACGAGCAGCCGGCCCGGACCGCCGCCGCCGCGTACAGCGAGCTGGCGGGCAGTCGCGGATCGCCGGGGGCCGGGCTGGGTTCGGTGGAGGAGACATTGACGACGACGGTCCGCGCCACGCCCGTACGGCGGGCGAATCCGGCGATGTCGTCGGCGAAGGCGGCGATGAGCTCCTCGTCGCTCCTGGTGTCGCCCGGCTGCGGGCCGCCGGTCCTTATCTCCTGGTCGGCGGCGGTCAGTTCGGCGTGGATGGCGGCGGGCAGACCGTGCGGCAGCACTCCCGCGACGGTCAGCTCCTCCGCCCGCTTGGGCAGCGGACAGCTCGCCGTGTCATGTCCGCCGAAAACGAGTGAGGAGAGTGCGGGCAGGCCCGTCCCCGCGAAGGGCGCGGTCTCGGTGACCATGCCCGTCGGGGGATGGATTCCCGCCGTGACCGCCGCGCATCCCGCCACAGCCGTCGTGGCGACGGAGCCGCGCGCTCCGACGAACCAGACTCCGGTGCGTACTGCAGTCGATTCCGTACCGCTCGTCGTCACGGGCTGCCTCCCTGCCGATGGTGTGGTGGTGGTTGGTGGACGGTGCTGGTGGGTCCTGAGTCTGTGGTGCTTGGTGGGCGGCGGGCGGGGGGTACGGCGCCTCCCCGCCCGCCGCCCGGCTGACGGGCCGTCCGTCCTAGGAGTCCCTAGGAGGCCGGCAGTTCCTTGAGCTGGATGTTGCGGAAGGAGGCCTGGTCGTCAGTGCCGTGGTTCTGCAGACCGATGTAGCCGTCCGTGAGGCTGCGCTCCGGGTCCTTGTTGGTGAAGTCGTTGATCTTCGCACCGTTGAGGAAGACCTGGAGACGCTCGCCCTGGACCCTGATCTCGTAGCTGTTCCACTGCCCGGGCGGGCGCAGCACCCGGTCCCTGGCCTTGAGGTCGGCCGACTTGAAGCCGTAGACCGAGCCGGTGGTGCGGTCCGGGGTGTCGGTGGCGTCGATCTGCACCTCGTAGCCCTTGTCGACCGCGGACCAGGGGTCGTCGGAGGCCGGGAAGCCCACGAAGACACCGGAGTTGTCGTCGCCGTCCAGCTTCCAGTCCAGCTTCAGGGAGTAGGACTTCAGCTCCTTGGCCTGGTACCAGAGCAGGCCCATGCCGCCCTCGGAGCGCAGTTCACCGTTCACGACGTTGAACTTGCCCGGTCCGGCCTGCTTCCAGCCCTCCGGGGTCTTTCCGTTGAAGAGGTCCCGGTAGCCGGTCTCCGGCGCGCAGTCGGCCTTGACCTGGCCGGCCGCGTACCGCAGTCCGCCCAGCAGATGCTGCCGGAAGGCGGCGTCCGCGTAGGACTCCCTGGTGTGGCCTCCGCCGGTGTAGAAGGCACGGCCGCCCTGGTACGTCTGGCACCAGGCGATCGGGTGATCACCCTTCATGGTGCCGCCCTGGTAGGTGGTCTCGTCCAGGGTGGCGAGGACCCGTGCCTGCTCGCGGGGGTTGGTGCGGTAGTTGTACCACTCGTCGGTCCGCTGCCACTCGTCGTCGAGGTGCGCGGTCGACGGGTGGTCGTGGTCCTCGACGCGAACGGTGGCCGACTGGATCTGCGGGTGGCCCTGGAAGTACGCGCCCACCAGACCGCCGTAGAAGGCCCAGTCGTACTCGGTGTCGGCCGCGGCGTGCACGCCCATGTAGCCGCCGCCAGTGGCGACATAGTTCTCGAACGCCCTCTGCTGGTCGGCGTTGAGGACGTCACCGGTGGTGGAGAGGAAGACCACCGCGTCGTACCGGGCGAGGTTGTTGGTGGTGAACTGGGCGCCGGTCTCGGTGGAGTCGACCTTGATCCCGGTGGTCGCGCCCAGCTCCTTCAGCGCGGCGACACCCGCGGGGATGGAGTCGTGGCGGAAGCCGGCCGTCCTGGAGAAGACCAGGACACGCTTCTCGGTCCTGCCGGGCTCGGCCGTGGAGATCTCGAAGTCGTCCAGGTCGAAGAGCGCGCCGCCGCCGACACCGCCCTTGAAGACCAGGAACAGCTCGGTGGTCTTCTTCGGTACGGAGCGCAGCGGGACGTCGACGTCCTGGAAGGTCTCCCAGCCGCCGGTGATCGGGACGGGCGTGGAGCCCAGCAGTTCGCCGGTGGCGGAGCCCGTGCGTACTTCGAGGAAGCCGCCGGCGCCGCCGGAGGAGATCCGGGCGGTCAGCGTCTTGGACCCGGTCAGGTTGTACGGCGTGAAGGAGATCCAGTCGCCGTCGTCGATGTCACCGACGGTCTTGCCGCCGTTGGCCGGGGCCTTGTCGTAGGTCCTGATGCCGGAGGAGGCGCTGAAGTGCTCGGCCTGCCGGTGGCGCGGCTGGAGCTGCGCCTGGTCGTGGCTGGTGATCGGGGCCTGGCCGCCGCCTCCGCCGTCGGTGTACTCGGCGTCGATGACACCGAAGATGTTGGCGTTGGGGTCGTGCTCGGTGTCGGCGGGCGCGGTGATGGTGCCCTCACAGCCGTTGACCGAGGTGATCGGGTGGCCGTGGCTGTCATGGCCCAGGATGTAGCGGACGATGACCTTGGAGCAGTCGATCGGGCCGTTGTCCCGGTCCTCCCGGTCCTTGACCTTCACCTTGAACGGGATGCTGTCACCGAAGTTGAAGAGGTGTCCCTCGTCGGGCAGATCGAGTTCCACCTCGGGCGCGGTGTTGCCGACGACGATCCGCACGGAGGCGGTCGCGGTGCGCTCCGTCGGGTCGGTGACGGTGAGCCGTGCGCTGTAGGTGCCGTTCTTCTTGTACGTGTAGGTGGGGTTGGCCTCGGTGGAGGTGCCTCCGTCGCCGAAGTCCCACGCGTAGGTGAGGGCGTCGCCGTCGGGGTCCGAGGTGCCGGCGGAGGAGAAGACCGCCGTCAGCGGGGACTTGCCGGACGTCTTGTCGACGGTGGCCTCGGCGATGGGCGACAGGCCGCCGGTGGAGTTCTCGATCCGGTAGAGGGCCGAGTGCTCGTCACCGCCGAACCAGGAGAGACCGTAGTCGAGGACGTAGAGCGCGCCGTCGGGGCCGAACTCCATGTCCATGACCTGGGTACCGGTCCACGGGAAGGGGTTGATCGACTGGACGGTGCCGTCCTCGCCCTGCTCGATCCGCTTGATCCACTGGCGGCCGAACTCGCCGGCGAAGAAGTCGCCGTCGTAGGACTCGGGGAACTTCACCGGGGAGTCCAGCTCGGCGTCGTAGCGGTAGACGGGACCGCCCGTCGGGGACTCGGAGCCGGAGCCGAGCTCGGGCACGCTGGCGCCGTCGTACGGGATCCAGGCGGGCTGGGCCGGCGGCAGGTCCGTGAGTCCGGTGTTGTGCGGCGAGGTGTTCTTCGGTGCCGCGCAGTCGAAGGCGGCGCCGGAAGTCTGGTTGGCGAAGTTGTAGTCGATGTAGGCGTCGTTGTCGCCCGTGCAGTACGGCCAGCCGAAGTTCCCGGCCTCGGTGACCCGGGCGAACTCCACCTGACCGGCCGGGCCGCGCGTCGGGGAGGCCGAGCCGGCGTCGGGGCCGTAGTCACCGACGTAGACGATGCCGGTCTTGTGGTCCACGGAGATGCGGAAGGGGTTGCGGAACCCCATCGCGTAGATCTCGGGCCGCGTCTTCTCGGTGCCGGGGGCGAAGAGATTGCCCTCCGGGATGGTGTACGAGCCGTCCTCGGCGACCTTGATGCGGAGGATCTTGCCGCGCAGGTCGTTGGTGTTGCCGGAGCTGCGCTGCGCGTCGAACGCCGGGTTGCGGTCCGGCCGCTCGTCGATGGGCGTGTAGCCGTCGGAGGCGAACGGGTTGGTGTCGTCGCCGGTCGACAGATACAGGTTGCCGTCCGCGTCGAAGGCGATGTCACCGCCGACGTGGCAGCAGGTGCCGCGGGAGGTGGCGACGTCGAGGACCTTCTTCTCGCTGGCCTTGTTCAGGGTGCCGTCCTCGTTGAGCGTGAAGCGCGAGAGGCGGTTGTACCCGTCGAAGGGAGCGAAGTCGGCGGCCGTGCCGTTCTCGGGCGCGTCACCGGCGGGAGTGCTGAGCTTGGGCGCGTAGAAGAGATAGATCGCGCGGTTCTCGGCGAAGTCGGGGTCGACCCCGACGCCCTGGAGACCTTCCTCGTCATGGTTGTAGACGTCCAGCGTGCCGGCGACGGTGGTGTCACCGCCGTCGTCGGTGATCCTCAGCGTGCCGTCGCGCGAGGTGTGCAGCACCCGCCGGTCCGGCAGGACGGCGAGCGACATCGGCTCGCCCACCTCGTCGGCGCCCTTCGCGAGGGTCACCTGCTGAAAGCTCTCCTCCGCGGCCGGGTGATCCGGGTGCGCGGCGGCGGGTACGGCGCTGATGCTCGAACCTGCGAGCAGCGCGCCCGTCAGGAGTGCGAGGAGGGTTCTGGCTCTGGGGCGTTTTCTGTGCACGAAAGTCCTCCACAATGGGCTGTTCGTACGTGCGGGTTGCCAATGGAGCGCGGCATGCGATCGCGCTCGCCTCTCGGGGGCGGTGCTCGTCCCGCACCGGATCCCCGGGGGAGGTGGCTGAGTCACCGACATGCGCCGTCATATCGGGGACCACCTATGTCCTGTACATCTCAGTGGACCGTAGCTGTGTTCGTCCGGGACCGAAAGACCTTGCGCAGAAGAGAAGTTGTACTTTTTCCTGCTTCAGGACAAAGCGGATTCCGGGCAGGCCGGACCGCCTGGTGGTCACCCTCACCACCAGGCTCAGTCCGGCTCCGCCGGGGCAGGGACCGTCAGTCGCCGCCGCCGAAGGCCGCGTCGAAGGAGGCCGTGGGCGCGTCGAAGTCGAAGCGCTTCAGGTCCTTCAGCGCCTCGGGAGCGCCGGCCAGCCGGTCCATGCCCGCGTCCTCCCACTCGACGGAGATGGGGCCCTCGTAGCCGATCGACCGCAGCATCCGGAAGACGTCCTCCCAGGGGACGTCGCCGTGGCCGGCCGAGACGAAGTCCCAGCCGCGCCGCGGGTCGCCCCAGGGCAGGTGCGAGCCGAGCCGTCCGTTGCGGCCGTCGAGGCGCTTGCGCGCCTCCTTGCAGTCGACGTGGTAGATCCGGTCCCGGAAGTCGTAGAGGAAGTTGACCGGGTCCAGGTCCTGCCAGACGAAGTGGCTCGGGTCGAAGTTGAGCCCGAACGCGGGCCGGTTGCCGACCGCCTCCAGTGCACGCTTCGTGGTCCAGTAGTCGTACGCGATCTCACTCGGATGGACCTCGTGCGCGAAGCGCACGCCCTCGGCGTCGAAGACGTCGAGGATCGGGTTCCACCGCTCCGCGAAGTCCTCGTACCCGCGGTCGATCATGCCGGGCGGCACGGGCGGGAACATCGCGACGAGGTGCCAGATCGAGGAGCCGGTGAAGCCGATGACCGTGTCGACACCGAACGCCGCCGCGGCCCTGGCGGTGTCCTTGATCTCGGCGGCGGCGCGCTGCCTGACGCCCTCGGGCTCACCGTCGCCCCAGATGCGGGCCGGCAGGATGCCCTGGTGACGCTCGTCGATGGGGTTGTCGCAGACGGCCTGGCCGACGAGATGGTTGGAGATCGCCCAGCACTTCAGACCGTACTTGTCGAGGAGCTGGTGGCGGCTGTCCAGGTACCCGGGGTCGGAGAGCGCCTTGTCGACCTCGAAATGGTCGCCCCAGCAGGCGAGTTCCAGACCGTCGTAACCGAAGTCACGTGCGTGCCTGCACACCTCCTCCAGGGGCAGATCGGCCCACTGGCCGGTGAACAGCGTGAACGGACGTGGCATTCGGACCTCCTTCTTTAGGTGCTGTGCCTTCGCTTGGTACTGATAGGTCTTCTCTGACTGTTACGCGGATGCCCCGTCGGACTCCGACAGCTGCGGCACCGGCGTGTACACCGCGTTCTTCGCCGCGCTGTCCTCCACCGCCGCGAGCACCCGCTGCACCTGGAGCCCGTCCGCGAAGGACGGCACCGGATCGGTCCCGGCGGCGACCGCCTCGACCAGATCGCGGGCCTGGTGGACGAACGTGTGCTCGTAGCCGAGCGCGTGGCCCGGCGGCCACCACGCGTCCAGATAGGGATGCTCCGGCTCCGTGACCAGGATCCGGCGGAAGCCGGAGGAGGGCGCGGGCTCGGTGTGGTCGTGGAACGACAGCTCGTTGAGACGCTCCAGATCGAAGGCGAGCGATCCGAGCTCGCCGTTGATCTCCAGATGCAGCGCGTTCTTGCGTCCCGCCGCCATCCGGCTGGCCTCGAAAGAGGCGAGCGCGCCCGAGGCGAGCCGGCCCGTGAAGACCGCGGCGTCGTCCACGGTGACCGGGCCGAGCTCGCCGCCGCCGGTCGCGGAGAGTCCCGCCGACACCCCGCTGACCAGCGGCCGTTCCTTGACAAAGGTCTCCGCGAGCGCGGACACCCCGACCAGCGGTTCCCCCGTCAGGAACTGCGCGAGGTCGATGATGTGCGCCCCCAGATCACCGAGCGCGCCCGATCCGGCCTGCTCGCGCTTGAGCCGCCAGGTGAGCGGGAACGCCGGATCGACCAGCCAGTCCTGGAGATAGGTGACCCGGACATGGCGCAGCGTGCCGAGCCGGCCCTCCTCGATCAGCTTCCTGGCGTACGAGACGGCGGGCACACGGCGGTAGTTGAAGCCCACCATGGCGAGCTGACCGCGTGCCCTCGCCGCCTCCGCGGCCCTGACCATGGCCTCGGCCTCGGCCACCGAGTTGGCGAGGGGCTTCTCGCACAGCACGTGCTTGCCCGCCTCCAGCGCGGCGATGGCGATCTCCGCATGGCTGTCCCCGGGTGTGCAGACGTCGACCACCTGCACGTCGTCGCGCTCGATGAGCCGCCGCCAGTCGGTCTCGGCGGCGGCCCAGCCGTGTTTGGCCGCCGCGGCCCGGACCGCGCTCTCGTCACGGCCGCAGATCGCGGCGAGCACGGGCCGTGCCGGCAGGTCGAAGACGTGTCCCGCGGTGCGCCACCCCTGTGAGTGGGCGGCACCCATGAACGCGTATCCGACCATGCCGATACCGAGTGTCGGTGGCGCACCGGCCTCTTTCTCCGACGCTTCCGTGGGGGTCATACGGAGTACTCCTCGTCTCTCGCTGGTGGGGGCGGCCGGTAACAGGCCGGTCAGCTGAAGCCCGTAGGCAGGTACTGGTCGACATTCTCCTTGTCGACGACGGCCGAGTAGCAGGTGAGCGAGGCGGGGATCTCCAGTTCGGCCAGTCCGCTGACGCCCTTGGCCTGGCCCAGCGCGCGGGCCAGGTCGATGGCGGAGGCGGCCATGGTCGGCGGGTAGAGCACGGTCGCCTTGAGCACGCTGTTGTCGGCCTTGATCGCGTCCATCGCCGCCTTGGCGCCGGCGCCGCCGACCATCAGGAAGCCGTCACGGCCCGCCTGCTGGATGGCGCGCAGCGCGCCCACACCCTGGTCGTCGTCGTGGTTCCAGAGCGCGTCGAAGCTGGGCTGCGCCTGGAGGAGCTGGGCCATCTTGGCCTGGCCCGACTCGACGGTGAAGTCGGCCGCCTGGCGGGCGACCTTCTTGATGTTCGGGAAGTTCTTGAGGGCGTCGTCGAAGCCCTGGGTGCGCTGCTGGGTCAGCTCCAGGTTGTCGATGCCGGCCAGCTCGATGACCTTGGCGTTCGGCTTGTCCTTGAGCTTCTCGCCGATGTAGTTGCCGGCGCTGACGCCCATGCCGTAGTTGTCGCCGCCCACCCAGCAGCGGTACGCCTGCGGGTCGGCGAAGATCCGGTCCAGGTTGATGACCGGGATACCGGCGCGCATGGCCTTCAGGCCGACCTGGGTGAGCGCCTTGCCGTCGGCCGGCAGGATCACCAGGACGTCGACCTTCTTGTTGATCAGCGTCTCGACCTGGCCGATCTGGGCGGCGGTGTCGTTGGAACCCTCGGTGATGTCCAGCGTCACCTCCGAGTACTTCGCCGCACGCGACTTGGCGTTCTCGTTGATCGCGTTGAGCCAGCCGTGGTCGGCCTGGGGTCCGGCGAAGCCGATGGTGACGGGTGCGCCGGGCTTGTCGTCGGCGGCGGCCGGCTGGGTGTTCGCCGCCGGCTCCTTCTTGTCCGGCTCATTGCTGGTGCAAGCGGTGAGGAAGGCACCCGCGGAGATGGCGGCGGTGCCGAAGAGCAGTCCTCTGCGGCTGGTTTCTGGCATGGCGGTTCAACCCTTCAAGGTAGGGCGGTACAGGGGTGGCGGGTGCGAGGTCGGAGGTCAGGCCTCGCCGTTGCGCAAGGTGCGGCGCTGGACCAGTACGGCGGCGACGATGATGGCGCCCTTCGCGATCTGCTGGACATCGCTCTGGAGATTGTTGAGCGCGAAGATGTTGGTGATCGTGGTGAAGACCAGAACACCGAGGACGGAGCCGACGATGGTGCCTCGGCCGCCGCTGAGCAGGGTGCCGCCGATGATCGCCGCGGCGATGGCGTCCAGCTCGTACAGGTTTCCGTTGGTGTTCTGTCCCGAGCCCGCCAGGATGATCAGCAGGAAGGCCGCGATACCGCAGCAGAGCCCGGAGAGCAGATAGAGGTAGAGGCGCTGGCGCCGTACGTCGATACCGGCGAGCCTGGCGGCCTCCGCGTTGCCGCCGACGGCGACGGTGCGCCGGCCGAAGGTCGTGCGGTTGAGCACCAGCCAGCCGATGACCGTGACGGCGGCGAAGACCAGGACGAGCGGCGGTATCCCGAGGATGTAGGAGTCGGGGATACCGAGGTCGAGCACCGAGTTGACGGTGACGATCTGGGTCTTGCCGTCGGTGAGCTGGAGCGCCAGGCCGCGGGCGGAGGCGAGCATCGCGAGCGTCGCGATGAACGGCACCATCCCGCCGTACGCGATCAGCAGTCCGTTCACCAGTCCGCAGCCGAGACCGACGACCACGGCGGTGAAGAGGATGCCGGCGAAACCGTACTCCTGGGTGGCGAGTGTCGTCGCCCAGACGGAGGCCAGCGCCACGATCGCGCCCACCGACAGGTCGATACCACCGCTGGTGATCACGAAGGTCATGCCGACCGTGACCACACCGATGACCGATGCCTGGGTGAGGACGAGCTGGAGGTTGTTGGTGTCCAGGAACTGATCCGGCTTGGTGATGCCGCCGACGATGATCAGTGCGGCGAGCACACCGAGCAGGGAGAGGTTACGGACGTCGAGACGGAGCCCGAGGGCACGCCACCCGCCCTTCTCCTCCGTGGACCTGGCTGCGGACGTGGATGAGGCAGTCGTGGCGGGCGTGGGCGGCTCGGACGTGGCCGCGGCGTCGGGCCCGCCGTGCTGCGCCTCGGAGGCAGGCTGTTTCATGGCGTCGGGCTCCCTTCCATCACAAGGTCGAGTACACGGTGCTCGTCGAGCTCCTGGGCGGGCGCCCGATGGACGATCCGGCCCTCACGGAGCACCAGCACCCGGTCGGCGAGGCCCAGTACTTCGGGTACCTCGCTGGAGACGAGCAGCACGGCGAGGCCTTCGTCGGCCAGCCGGCGGATCACGGCGTACAGCTCCGCGCGGGCGCCGACATCGACACCGCGCGTGGGTTCGTCGAGCAGCAGGACCCTGCACCCGCGCAGCAGCCAGCGGGCGAGGACCGCCTTCTGCTGATTGCCGCCGGAGAGGGTACGGATCGGAACGTCCGGGTTGTCGGGGCGCAGGGAGAGCTCCCTGGTGGCCGCCCTGGCCTCGGCCCGTTCCGCCGAGTGGTCGAGCCAGCCGATCCGCGCGAACCGCGAGAGCGAGGACACCGTCACGTTCCGGGTGACCGATTCGAGCATCAGCAGGCCCTGGGCCTTGCGTTCCTCGGGCGCCAGGCCGAGTCCCGCGCGTACGGCGGCGGGTACGCTGCCGGGCCGCAGGGGTGTGCCGTTGACCAGCACACGGCCCGCGCTGGGCTTGCGCGCTCCGTAGATGGTCTCCAGGATCTCGGAACGTCCCGAGCCGACGAGTCCCGCGAGTCCGACGATCTCGCCGGGCCGCAGTTCGAGGTCGACCGGCTCGAACTCGCCGTGCCTGGCGAGTCCTTCGACGCGCAGTACGGGCTCGGCCGGCGCGGCCGTGGTCGGCGCGGGCCGCTCGGGGAAGACGTACTCGACATTGCGGCCGGTCATCAGGGCGACGACCTCGCGGGTCGGCGTCTCCTTGGCCGGCAGGGCGACGGCCACGGTACGGCCGTCCTTGATGACCGTGACCCGGTCGCCGATGCGCCGGATCTCCTCCAGCCGGTGGGAGATGTAGATGACGGCGACGTTGTCGGCGGTCAGGGTGGCCACGACCCGGAAGAGATTGTCGACCTCGTCCGGATCGAGGGCCGCTGACGGCTCGTCCATCACGATGAGCCGTACGTCGTGCGAGAGGGCCCGTGCCATGGACACGATCTGCTGCTGCGCGGCGGAGAGCGAGCCGACCGGTCGGTGCGCCTGGATCTCGGGGTGGCCGAGGCGCTTGAGCAGCGCCGTCGCCGAGCTCCTCGCCTCCCTGCCCCTGACCACGAAGCCCGCGGTGGTGGGTTCATGGCCGAGGAAGATGTTCTCGGCGACCGACAGGCCCTCTACCAGGTCGAGTTCCTGGTAGATGGTGGCGATCCCGAGCTTCATGGCGGCGACGGGCGACTTGAGCGTGACCTCCTCGCCCTGCCAGGTGATCACTCCGCCGTCGGGCTGGTGGGCCCCGGCGAGCACCTTGATGAGGGTGGATTTGCCGGCGCCGTTCTGGCCCAGCAGGCAGTGGACCTCGCCCGCCTGGACCTCCAGGTCCACACCGTCGAGCGCGCGGACGCCAGGAAAGATCTTGGTGATGCCGGACATGGTGAGCAGAGGGCTCGGTGGTGGTGCTGGTGCCATGGCGTAATCCCCTCGGCGGATGCGGCCCGCCCCGCGGGCAGGACAGAACAGAGGCGGAGCAGAACAAGGGCAGGGCGGAACCAGGTGCGGCGGAGCTGTGTGAGGTCGTACGGGTACGGCGACGCCGGTCGTACGGTGGGTGTGCTGCGGCTCGTGCTGACGCGGTGACGGTGGTGTGCGGCTCGTGCGGGTGCCGAGGGCCCGTGGGACACGGGAGTACGGCGACATCGGGTACGGCTCGTGACAGTGGTGCCGGTGGTGCTGGTGGATCGAGCGGCGCGGGTGGTGCGGCTCTTGCCGTGGTGCCGGTGGTGTGCGGCGGTGCTGATGGTGCCGGTGGTGCTCTGTGGTGCAGGCAGTGCGGGTGGTGCTCGGTGGTGCGGCTCTTGCGGTGGTGCGTGGTGCCCGGTGGTGCGTGCCGCCGGCCTCAGGCCGGCGAGAACAGATGGTCGCTGATGAGCCGGGCCGCGCCGGTGACTCCGGCGGTCGGGCCCAACTCCCCCAGGACGATGGGGAGATTGCCGGTGGCCAGCGGCAGGGACTGCCGGTAGACCTGGGTACGGACGCTGGCCAGCAGGGTGTGGCCGAGGCCGGTCACACCGCCGCCGATCACCACCAGGGCCGGGTTGAAGAAGCTGACGAGGCCCGCGATGACCTGACCGACGCGGTTACCGCCCTCGCGTATCAGATCCAGCGCGGTGGGATCTCCCGCGGCGGCGGCCGCGGCCACGTCGACCGCGGTGAGCCGGCCCGCCGCCGCCAGCCGTCCGGCCAGCTCGGGCGAGCGCCCGGTGCGCGCCGCGTCCTCGGCGTCACGGGCGAGCGCGGCGCCGCTGAAGTAGGCCTCCAGACAGCCCCTGTTGCCGCAGGCGCAGGCGCGGCCGTCCGCCACGACCTGGATATGGCCGATGTCCCCGGCGCTGCCGGTCGTACCGCGGTAGACCTCGCCGCCGACGACGATCCCGCAGCCGATACCGGTGCCGATCTTGATGCAGAGGAAGTCTCCGGCGGAGCGCGCGACGCCCGCGTGCTGCTCGCCCATCGCCATCAGATTCACGTCGTTGTCGACCATGACCGGACAGCCGAGCTCCTGGCTGAGGGCCTCCCGTACCGGGAAGCCGTCCCAGCCGGGCATGATCGGCGGCGCGACCGGGACGCCCTCGGGAAAGCGGACGGGTCCCGGGACCCCGATCCCCGCTCCGTCGAACTCCTCGGCGAGTCCGGTGACCTTGAGCTTGGCCGCCATGGCGAGCACCTGCTCGAAGACGGCGACGGGCCCTTCACGGACATCCATGGGGTGGTTGAGATGTCCCAGTACCTCGAGCTCCGCGTTGGTCACGGCCACATCGATGGAGGTGGCGCCTATGTCGACGCCGAGGAAGCGCAGGGCGGGCGCCAGCCTGATGTTGTGCGAGCGCCGGCCACCGCGTGAGGCGGCGAGCCCGTCGGCGACGACCAGTCCGGTCTCCAGCAGCCGGTCCACCTCGACGGCGAGCTTGGAGCGCGACAGGTCGACCTGGTCGCCGAGCTGCGCACGGGAGTTGGGGCCGCCGTCGCGCAGCAGTCTGAGCAGTCGCGCCTGATGGGCGTTCGCGGGTCGTGCCGTCATACGTCTCACGTGCCCCTCCCCGCCTTCTCGGCCATGTCTGTCGGGCTTTCGAGGGAACGTAGCAGCGCTTGCCCTCAGTGGGAAGAAGTTGAGCGGGAATCCGTCCCAACTTTCTCCACACCGAGGACAAAGCTGTTTTTTTGCATGCCTTTTGGGGCCCCGTGGGGCCTTATGTGTGATTCATCCGGTTCGGCCGGTTACAAGCGGATCATGCCTGCGTACGGTGGTGATAGGTGTTACGGGTGTGCTCCGTGTGGCCCTTCATGACCTCGACCGCACGCCGCTCGTCGCGCGCCGAGATGGCCTCGATCAGCTCCCGGTGCTCGATCCAGGACTGCTTGCCGCGCTGTCTGGCGACCGGTGTGTAGTACCACCGGACGCGGCGGTCCACCTGCGCGGCCAGCTCGGCGAGCACGACATTGCCCGCCAGCTCCATGACCTTGGCGTGGAAGGCCGCGTTGGTGGCGACCGTCAGATCGACGTCGTCGTCCGCCACGGACTGCTCACCCCGGGCACAGAGCGCCTCCAGAGCGGCGATCCCCGCCGTGCCGGAATTGGCCGCGGCCAGCCGGGCGGCCTCCGCCTCCAGGAGCGTACGGACCGAGAGGAGCTGATCCGCCTCCTCCTCCGTCGGCTCATGGACGAAGGCGCCCTGGGCCGGACGCAGATCCACCCAGCCCTCCGTGTTCAGCCGCTGGAGCGCCTCGCGCACCGGCTGCCTGGAGACTCCGAGATGGCCCGCTAGTTCACTCTCGACGAGATGCTGGCCGGGCCGGAGCGCCCTGGTCGTGATCAGTTCGAGCAGGGCTTCGTACACGCGCTCTCTCAGCGGACCGGGCCGTTCGAGCTTGGGTACGGCTCCCTGTGCCAATTTCGCGGACAACATCGCGGGTCCCCCTCATGGCCGGCGGTGTCAATGACGGCAGCGACTCACTTCAAGACATTGGCTATCGTCTACAGTCTACCGAGAACGGCCGGGATTATGGGCAGCGGATGACCTGGCCCGCGTAGGAGAGATTGCCCCCGAAGCCGAAGAGCAGCACCGGAGCACCGGATTCGACCTCTCGGCGCTCCACGAGTTTGGACAGGGCCATGGGGATCGACGCGGCGGACGTATTGCCGGATTCCACGACATCACGGGCGATCACGGCGTTGACCGCGCCGATCTTCTGGGCGACCGGCTCGATGATCCGCAGATTGGCCTGATGGAGCACGACCGCGGCCAGTTCCTCGGGGGTGACCCCGGCCTTCTCGCAGACCTTGCGCGCGATCGGCGGGAGCCGGGTGGTGGCCCAGCGGTAGACCGCCTGGCCCTCCTGGGCGAACCGCGGCGGGGTGCCCTCGATCCGTACGGCGTGCCCCATCTCCGGCACCGAGCCCCAGAGCACCGGGCCGATCCCCGGCTCCTCCTCCGCGCCGGTCGCCACCACCACCGCCGCGCCCGCGCCGTCGCCCACCAGCACACAGGTGGAACGATCCGCCCAGTCCGTGACGGCGGTCATCTTGTCGGCGCCGATGACCAGCACCCGGGCCGCGGAGCCCGCCCGTACGGCGTGGTCGGCCGTGGCCAGGGCATGGGTGAAGCCCGCGCACACGACATTGAGGTCCATCACCGCGGGCGAGCCCATGGAGAGCCGGGCGGCGACCCGGGCGGCCGTGTTCGGCGAGCGGTCGGTCGCGGTGGAGGTGGCGACCAGTACGAGATCGACGTCCGCCGGGGTGAGACCGGCCGCGGCGAGCGCCTTGGCGCCCGCGTGCGCGGCCAGCTCGTCCACCGGCTCGTCCGCTCCCGCCACATGGCGGGTCCTGATCCCGACCCTGCTGCTGATCCACTCATCACTGGTGTCGACCAGCGCCGCCAGATCGTGATTGGTGAGCACTTTGGCGGGCTGATAGTGCCCGAGCGCGGCGATACGAGTGCCGGTCATGCCCGGGACCCCCTCTGCTGTCGACGTCAGGAGTGCTCCAGTCTCCTCAGCGACTCACGAGTAAGGGGACAGGTGAACCAACAGGATTCGCCGTCGCCGCTTGGAGACTCCCGATCATCCGGTGAAGAGCTGCTTGGCCTTGAGGACCAGCTCGTACACACCGTACGCGAGTGGAAGGCCCACCCAAAGCCAGGCGAAGACGATCAGACCGGTACGGCCCGGCGGCACGGCGGCCCCGGTCTCAGGCGTGGTGCCGCTGTTCGACGGTGAGTCCGTCATCTGCTGCCTCCCTCGGGGCGGGGACATGGTGGCGTGGGTGGACGGGCCTGACCAGTTCATTGGCGACGAAGCCGACGACCAGCAGGCCGATCATGATGGTGAAGGAGAGTCCGTAGAGTCCGGAGCCGCTCCTGCCCGCCTCCTCCTGGCTGTCCGCGACCCGGTTGACGATGAGCGGGCCGAGCACGCCCGCGGTGGACCACGCGGTCAGCAGCCGGCCGTGGATGGCGCCGACCTGGTAGGTCCCGAAGAGGTCCTTGAGATAGGCGGGGATGGTCGCGAAGCCGCCCCCGTAGAAGGAGAGGATCACCAGCGCGCAGATCACGAACAGCGGCTTGGAGGAGTCGCCGAACCGGGCGATCAGCAGATACATCACGGCGCCGACGCCGAGATAGACGCGGTAGACGTTCTTGCGGCCGATCAGGTCCGATGTCGACGACCAGCCTATTCGGCCCGCCATGTTGGCGGCCGAGAGCAGGGCCACGAAGCCGGCCGCGGCGGAGACGGAGACCGGTGTGTCCGTCCGCGCGAAGAAGTCCGTGATCATCGGAGCGGCCTTCTCCAGGATGCCGATGCCCGCGGTGACGTTCATGCACAGCACGACCCACAGGCACCAGAACTGCGGGGTACGCACGGCGGAGCGCGCGGACACCTGGGCGGTGGAGATCAGCGCGCCGGCGGGCGGCGGCGCGCCAAGCGCCTCGCGCGGCCGGTCGACCGGGCGGGGCACCCGGACCAGCAGCACGCCCAGCGACATGAACACCGCGTACACCAGACCGTGCACCAGGAAGGCGTACGCGATGCCCCGGGAGTCCGGACCGAACGACTCCAGCATCTGCGCGGACCAGGGCGAGGCGATGAGCGCGCCGCCGCCGAAGCCCATGATGGCGATGCCCGTGGCCATGCCGGGCCGGTCGGGGAACCACTTGATGAGCGTGGAGACCGGCGAGATGTAGCCGATGCCGAGCCCGATACCGCCGACGAAGCCGTAGCCGAGAACGATCAGCCAGTACTGCTCGGTGGCCGCGCCGAGCGCGGCGATCAGAAAGCCGGAGGAGAAACAGCACAGGGCGACGGTCATCGCCCAGCGCGGCCCCTTGCGCTCGACGAGCGTGCCGCCGAACGCGGCCGAGAGGCCGAGCATCACGATGCCGAGCTGGAACGGGAGCGCGCTCGCGGTGCCGGAGAGACCGAGCGCTGATTCGAGTGGGGGTTTGAACACGCTCCAGGCATAGGCCTGGCCGATCGAGAGATGCACCGACAGCGCGGCGGGGGGCACCAGCCAACGGCTCCAGCCGGTGGGCGCGAGTGGTGGGGTCATTCGGCGAACTCTAGAAACCGGACGCCCAGGTTGGGAAGGTCCGGAGACGATCCGCGGCCGAGTTTGCCGACTGCATACCGAACGGGAGCCTTGTCGGCCAGATCTCCATACTGTAGACAATATATCGCCCGTCAGGGCGCGAGCAACAGAGTGTGACCCTTCCCTCGGTCTCCCTCAAACCGAACGGAGAGCCCCACATGAAAGTCGCAGTTGTCGGCGCCGGAGCCATCGGCGCCTATGTCGGAGCGGCCCTCGATCGAGCCGGTGCCGACGTCCATCTCATCGCCCGCGGGCCGCATCTGGCGGCCATGAGAGAGCACGGAGTCCGGGTGCTCAGCCCTCGCGGCGATTTCACCGCGCGGGTGCACGCCACCGACCGGCCCGAGGACATCGGCCCGGTCGACTATGTGTTCCTCGGCCTCAAGGCGAATTCCTATGCGGCGTGCGGGCCGCTGGTGACACCGCTGTTCAAGGAGAACACCGCGGTGATCGCCGCCCAGAACGGCATCCCCTGGTGGTATTTCCACGGACACGGCGGCCCGTACGACGGCCGTCGCGTCGAGAGCGTGGATCCGCTCGGTTCCGTCAGCTCCGTGCTGCCGCCCGAGCGCGCGATCGGATGCGTGGTCTACGCCGCGACGGAACTGGAGGGACCGGGCGTCGTCCGGCATCTCGAAGGAACCCGTTTCTCCATCGGTGAACCGGACCGCACGGTGTCCAAAAGGTGTCTGGAATTCAGCGAGGCCATGTGGACGGGCGGTCTCAAATGCCCCGTCGAGCCCGAGTTGCGCCATGACATCTGGATCAAGCTCCTCGGCAACATCTCCTTCAACCCGATCAGCGCCCTCACCCGGGCGACGATGCGGGAGATGTGCCTGCACGGCAGCACCCGCCAGGTGATCGAGCACATGATGTCCGAGACCCTGGCGGTCGCGGGGGCGCTCGGCTGCCGCCCCGACATCTCGATCGAGAAGCGGCTGGCCGGCGCCGAACGCGTCGGTGACCACCGCACGTCCACACTCCAGGACCTGGAGAAGGGCAAACCGCTGGAGCTGGACGTTCTGCTCTCGGCCGTGGTGGAGCTCGCGGACATCACCGGTGTACCGGTGCCGACGCTCCGCACGGTGGAAGCCATCTCGGATCTGCTGGCCCGCGGCGTGGCCGCCTGACCCTCCCCGCACTACCCGATCTCCACTCGCGATAGGCGGGTACGCGTCAATTCCCTTACAGAGGGTTCCCACGCGTACCCGCCTACTGAATACTGTATGCAATGGGCGCGGCCAGTGTTGGCCCTCACTCATGAGGAGAGCGCGGCGTGAAGAAACGAGACCGAACACCGAAAACGTATGCCCGTATCACCTATCCGATGGTCCGGGACGAAAAAGGCGGCCCTCTGCGCAGGGCGAGCTGGGACGAGGCGCTGGACCGGGCCGCGGCGGGTCTGGGTGCCGCCCGCGGGGCGTTCGGGATGTTCTCGTGCGCACGCGCGACCAACGAGATGAACTATGTGGCGCAGAAGTTCGCGCGCGTGGTCATGGGCACCAACAACGTCGACTCCTGCAACAGGACATGCCATGCGCCCAGCGTGGCCGGTCTTTCCGCGGTCTTCGGATCCGGCGGCGGCACCTCCTCGTACGGCGAGGTCGACCACACCGATCTGATCGTGATGTGGGGCTCCAACGCGCGCTTCGCCCATCCCATCTTCTTCCAGCACGTGCTGCGCGGTATCCGCAACGGCGCGCGTATGTATGCCGTCGATCCCCGCCGTACCTCCACCGCGGAATGGGCCGAGGGCTGGCTCGGACTCAATGTCGGTACGGACATTCCGCTGGCGCACGCGGTCGGCCGCGAGATCATTCACGCCGGGCTGCACAACGTGTCCTTCATCGAGCGCGCGACCACCGGCTTCGAGGAGTACGCCGCCGAGGTCGAGCCGTGGACGCTCACGGTGGCCGAGAAGGTGACGGGCGTACCGGCCGAGGCCATCCGCGAACTGGCCCATGCCTATGCCCGCGCCGAACGGGCCCAGCTCTGCTGGACGCTGGGCATCACCGAGCACCACAACGGCACCGACAACGTCCGGGCCCTGATCAATCTCGCGCTGCTCACCGGCCATGTCGGACGGTACGGCTCCGGTGTGCAGCCGCTGCGCGGCCAGAACAACGTCCAGGGCGGCGGCGACATGGGCGCCATCCCCAACCGGCTGCCCGGCTTCCAGGACATCCTGGAACCCGGGGTACGGCGGAAGTTCGAGACCGCGTGGGACACCGTCATCCAGCCCGGTTACGGGATGACGCTGACGGAGATGTTCGAGGCGATGGAGACCGGCGCCCTCAAGGCCGTCTACTGCATCGGGGAGAATCCCGCGCAGTCCGAGGCGGACAGCGAGCAGGCGGTCGAGCGCATGCGGCGGCTCGACACCCTGGTGGTGCAGGACATCTTCCTCACCAGGACCGCCGAACTCGCCGATGTGGTACTGCCCGCCACCGCCGCCTGGGCCGAGACGGACGGCACCACCACCAACAGCGAGCGCCGTGTGCAGCGCGTACGCAAGGCGGTGCGGCCGCCGGGCGAGGCACGCGAGGACATCGACATCATCTGCGACCTGGCGGGGCGGCTCGGCCACCCGTGGAAGTACGCGGACGCGGAGTCGGTCTGGAACGAGCTGCGTTCGGTCTCCCCCGATCACTACGGGATGACCTACGAGCGGCTGGAGGAGCACCAGGGAATCCAGTGGCCCTGTCCGGACACGGAGAAGCTCGAACCCACCTATCTGCACGGCCGGCTGTGGGAGGCGGATCCCGCCGCGCGCGGCAGGCTCGCGCCGTTCGGCATCGTCAAGCACGACCCTCCGGTCGATCTGACGGACGATCAGTTCCCTATCAGGCTCACCACGGGCCGCCGGCTCGACTCGTACAACACCGGCGTGCAGAGCGGGAGTTTCGCCTCCCCGCTGCGGCGCGGCGAGTATGTGGAGCTGTGCCCGGAGGACGCCGAGCGGTACGGGGTGTCGGTCGGCGAGGAGGTACGGATCAGCTCGCGGCGGGGCGTGGTGCAGGCACCGGTCTGGATCGATCCCGGGCTGCGGCCGGGACTGGCCTTCATGACCATGCACTTCCCGGACGAGGTGGACACCAACCAGCTCACCATCGAGGCCAACTGCCCGATCGCGGGCACCGCCGAGTTCAAGGCGTCGGCGATCCGGATCGAGAAGCTGCCCGTGACGACCGCGTCCCTGCCCGCGTGAGGAGCTGAGCACCAGTGGATCTGCACTTCGGTGACAGCGAGCCGACCGACGAGGAACGGGCGGCGGTCGACGCGCTGCTCGGCCCTCCCGCCTCGGCGTGGGAAGGCGCGGACGACCGTACGGACACGGATCTGCGCTGGGCACGCGGCGGCCGTGAGGCACGCGAACGGCGCGACCTGCTGTTGCCGGGGCTGCACGCGGTCAACGACCGCATCGGCTGGATCAGCGAGGGCGCGCTGGACTATCTCTGCCGGCGGCTGACCGTGCCGCCGGCGGAGGCGTACGGTGTCGCCACGTTCTACGCGATGTTCGCGGTCAAGCCGCGCCCGGCGAAGGTGCTGCACGTCTGTACCGACGTGGCCTGCGCGGCCCACGGCTCCACGGCGCTCCGCGCGGCGCTGGAGGACCGCCTCGGCGCGGCCGGCTCCGCCGGGGGCGGAGTCCTCTGGCAGCCGAGTCCCTGTCTCGGTCTCTGTGAACGCGCCCCGGCGGCGCTGGTCGTCCAGGCCGGCGTCCCGTCCGGGGCCACCGCGGCCACTGTGAACGCCGGCTCCGCGCGGGACGGCGCGGAGCCGGCACCCCCCCTCGCCGGTGCCCGCCCGGCCTGGCCCGCCGGGGCCGATCCGGCGGGACCGGTGCACGGCGGCGCCCGGCCGGTGAGCAGGGGCCGATCCGACGGCACGGTCACGGGCCCGGAGCCGCGGGAGACGCCCGCGCGGCGGTACGCCACGGCCGTCGTCGCGCCCGCGACCGCCGAGGCGCTCGTTCTCGCCGCGGCCGAGCCCGGGGCGGCGCCCGCCGAACCGGCCGCCGCCATGGCCGTACCGCAGGCCGGGCAGCCCGGGCTGACGCTGCTCGCACGGATCGGCGCGGTCGATCCGTACAGCCTCGACGACTACCGCGCGCACGGCGGCTACACGGCGCTGCGGCGGGCCTTCGAGCTCGGGCCCGCCGGAGTCATCCGGGAGGTCACCGACGCCGGTCTGGTGGGCCGCGGCGGCGCGGCCTTCCCCACCGGGCGCAAGTGGCAGGCCACCGCCTCCCAGCCGGCCCGTCCGCACTATCTGGTCTGCAACGCCGACGAGTCCGAGCCCGGCACCTTCAAGGACCGGGTGGTCATGGAGGGCGATCCGTACTCGCTGGTCGAGGCGATGACCATCGCCGGGTACGCGGTCGGCGCGCGGCGCGGCTTCCTCTATCTGCGCGGCGAGTATCCGCGCGCCCTGCGGCTCCTCCAGCACGCGATCGACCAGGCGCGCGCCCGCGGCCTGCTCGGGGACGACGTCCTCGGCCAGGGGTACGCCTTCGACATCGAGATCCGGCGCGGCGCCGGGGCGTACATCTGCGGCGAGGAGACCGCGCTGTTCAACTCGATCGAGGGCTATCGCGGCGAGCCGCGCTCCAAGCCCCCGTTCCCGGTGGAGAAGGGCCTGTTCGGCAGGCCCACCGCCGAGAACAACGTCGAGACACTGATCAATGTGCTGCCCATCCTGACCGGCGGCGCGCAGGCGTACGCGGCGATCGGGACCGGCCAGTCCACCGGCCCCAAGCTCTTCTGCGTCTCGGGCACCGTGGAGCGGCCCGGCATCTACGAGCTGCCCTTCGGTGCCACGCTCGGCGAGCTGCTCGAACTGGCCGGCCCGTCGCCCACCATGCGGGCGATCCTGCTCGGCGGCGCGGCGGGCGGTTTCGTACGGCCGGACGAGCTGGACATCCCGCTCACCTTCGAGGGCACCCGGGCCGCGGGCACCACGCTGGGCTCCGGGGTGGTGCTGGTGCTGGACGACACGGTCGAACTGCCCAGGATCCTGCTGCGCATCGCCGAGTTCTTCCGTGACGAGTCCTGCGGTCAGTGTGTCCCCTGCCGGGTCGGCACGGTCCGCCAGGAGGAGGCGCTGCACCGGATCGTGGACCGTACCGGTGCCGCGGCGGCCGACGACATCGCGCTGCTGCGCGAGGTCGGGCAGGCCATGAAGGACGCCTCCATCTGCGGTCTGGGACAGACCGCGTGGAGTGCCGTCGAGTCCGCCATCGACCGTCTGGGGGCCTACAAGTGACCGCGATCCCGCTCCAGCTTCCGCGCCGGCTCGTCGAGTTCACCCTCGACGGCCAGGAGACACGGGTGCCCGAGGGCTCCACGATCCTGGACGCGTGCCGGGCGGCGGGCAAGGACATCCCGACGCTCTGCGAGGGCGACACACTGACGCCGAAGAACGCCTGCCGGGTCTGTGTCGTGGAGGTCGAGGGCGCGCGCGTGCTCGCTCCGGCCTGCTCGCGCAAGGCCGAGGCCGGTATGACGGTCAGCACGGACAGTCCGCGTGCCCGGCACAGCCGTAAGATCGTCCTCGAACTCCTCGCCTCCTCGACGGACCTCTCGACCACACCCAGGGCCGCAGAGTGGATCAAGGAGTACAAGGCGAGGCCGGACCGCTTCGGCCCGGACGCGGCCCGGCTCGACGAGGAGCCCAAGGTCGACAACGATCTGTACGTCCGTGACTACGACAAGTGCATCCAGTGCTATAAGTGTGTGGACGCATGCGGTGAACAGTGGCAGAACTCCTTCGCGATCTCTGTGGCGGGCCGGGGCTTCGACGCCCGTATCTCCACCGAGCACGACACTCCGCTCACCGACTCCGCGTGTGTCTACTGCGGCAACTGCATCGAGGTGTGTCCGACCGGAGCGCTCAGCTTCAAGTCGGAGTTCGACATGCGGGAAGCCGGGACATGGAACGAGTCGGCGCAGACCGAGACCACCACGATCTGCGCGTACTGCGGCGTCGGATGCAATCTGACACTGCACGTACAGGAGAATGAGATCGTCAAGGTCACCTCTCCGCACGACAACCCCGTGACGCACGGCAACCTCTGTATCAAGGGCCGCTTCGGCTACCAGCACGTACAGCAGCGCTGAACGCCTGACGAGTAGGACTGATCACCATGGGACGGGTCACCGAACGCCGTCGCACCATCCGTATCAGGGACGGAGCCGTCACGGCCCGCCCCGACACCCTGGTGGCCGAGGAGCCGCTGGAAATCCGGCTGAACGGCAAACCGCTCGCCATCACCATGCGCACCCCGGGTGACGACTTCGCACTCGCGGCGGGCTTCCTGGTGAGCGAGGGCGTCCTCGCGGGCGCCGCCGATCTGCGCTCCATCGTGTACTGCGCCGGAGCCAAGGCCGACGGATCCAACACCTACAACGTGGTCGACGTCCAGCTCGCTCCCGGTGTCCCGGTCCCGGACATCACACTGGAGCGCAACGTCTACACGACCTCCTCGTGCGGACTGTGCGGAAAGGCCAGCCTGGACGCGGTACGGACCACGGCGCGCTTCCCGATCGGTGACGATCCGCGGGTCCGGGTGGAGCCGGAGTTGCTCGCCGAACTCCCCGACCGGCTGCGGGCGGCACAGCAGGTCTTCGACCGGACCGGAGGGCTGCACGCGGCGGCCCTGTTCTCGGAGACCGGCGAGATGCTGGACATCCGGGAGGACGTGGGCCGGCACAACGCGGTCGACAAGCTGGTCGGCCGGGCACTGCGGCAGGATCTGCTGCCGCTCTCCCGGGCGATCCTGCTGGTGTCGGGCCGTGCTTCCTTCGAGCTGGCGCAGAAAGCCGTGATGGCGGGAATTCCGGTGCTGGCGGCGGTATCCGCGCCGTCGTCGCTCGCCGTCGATCTCGCGGCCGAGACCGGGCTGACCCTGGTCGGCTTTCTGCGCGGCTCGTCCATGAACGTGTACGCGGGCGATGAGCGTATCGCCCTGCACACCGGGGTGTGACTCTCCCCGCTGCACGGGACAAGGGCCTGGCCGGCGGGGAGCGCCCCCTGCGCCGGCCGGGTCTGTTCCCGGTTTTTTGAGGGCTCGGTTCGCCTCCTGGGCGCCCGTTCTTCTTTGAGGGCTCGGTTCGCCTCCGGGCGCTCTGTGCCCCTGCCGACGGTCGACCGTGCTCGGCCCTTCGTTCCTCAGGGCCTCCGCCCGCGCGGCGGAGCCGCATGTCGAGCACAGCCTCCCTTTCGACAGCGGCGCGCCCTTCGGCTCACTCGCCGGCGGCCGTGCGCGGCCGGAACGCGGCCCGCTGAGGTGTCCACCGGCGCCTGACGCCCCCGTCTGGCTCCCGTAGGTACAGACCAGGGCCTCCTGCGAGGGCTTACCCGTGTCGGAGACGTATCGGTGACGTACGGATTCGGTGCAGACCCCACCCGCTCCCGCCGACTCCGTGGTCAGATGTCGGCCCCGCTAAGGAGCAGGTCATTGCGCGAGTTCACCCTTCCTCCTCTGCCGGCCGCCCCCCACGTCGGCGGGCTCGCGGATGCCGTCTTCGAGCACGCGCTCGACGATCCCGGTCATGTCGTGCTCGGCCGCAAGGACGAGGAGGGGCGCTGGCGGGACATCACCTCCGCCGTGTTCCGTGACGAGGTGCTCCGGCTGGCCAAAGGGCTGCTCGCGCACGGCGTACGGTTCGGCGACCGCGTCGCGATCATGTCCCGTACCCGCTACGAGTGGACGCTCTTCGACTTCGCGCTCTGGTCCGTCGGCGCCCAGCCCGTACCCGTCTATCCCACCTCCTCCGCAGAGCAGGTCCACTGGATGCTCCAGGACGCCGATGTCTCGGCCTGTGTGGTGGAGCACGAGGACCATGCCATGACCGTCGGTTCGGTGATCGACCGGCTGCCGCGGCTGGAACGGCTCTGGCAGCTCGACGCCGGCGCGCTGGCGGAGCTGTTCGCGGCGGGCGCCGGTCTCGACGACGAGGTGGTGCACCGGCACCGCAGGGCGGTGACGCCGGACTCCGTGGCCACGGTGATCTACACCTCGGGCACCACCGGCCGTCCCAAGGGATGTGTGATCACCCACGCCAACCTCATGTTCGAGGCGGACACGGTGCTCGGCCGCTGGGAGCCGGTCTTCCACACCAGGTCGGGCGACGAGGCGTCGACGCTGCTCTTCCTCCCGCTCTCCCATGTCTTCGGGCGGATGATCGAGATCGCGGCGATCCGCGGCCGGGTGAAGCTGGGCCATCAGCCCGCGCTCCAGGCGAGCGCGCTGCTGCCCGATCTGGCGGCGTTCCGGCCGTCGTTCGTCCTGGCCGTGCCGTACATCTTCGAGAAGGTCTACGCGGCGGCGCGCCGCAGGGCGCAGACCGAGGGCAGGGCGGGCGCGTTCGACAAGTCAGTGGAGGTGGCGGTCCGTTACGCGGAGGCGCTGGAGCGGCGGGCCTTCGGCTCCGGTCCCGGCCCCTCCGCGGCGCTGCGCGTGCGGCACCAGTTCTTCGACAAGGCCGTCTACGGCAAGGTCCGCGAGGCGATGGGCGGCCGGGTGCGCCACGCCATGTCCGGCGGTTCCGCGATGGACCGGCGGCTCGGGCTCTTCTTCGCGGGTGCCGGCATCACCGTCTACGAGGGGTACGGACTCACCGAGTCGAGTGCGGCTGCCACGGCCAATCCGCCCGAGCGCACCCGTTACGGCACGGTGGGACAGCCGATCCCGGGCACGTCGGTGCGTATCGCCCGGGACGGCGAGGTGTGGCTGCGCGGGGGCCAGATCTTCTCCGGCTATCTGGGCGACCGGGAGGCGACCGACGCCGTGCTGCGGGACGGCTGGCTCGCCACCGGTGATCTGGGCTCGCTCGACGAGGACGGTTATCTCACCATCACCGGGCGGAAGAAGGAGATCCTGGTGACCTCGGGCGGCAAGAGCGTGTCGCCCGGGGCCCTGGAGGAACGGGTCCGGGCGCATCCGCTGGTCGGCCAGTGCATCGTGGTCGGCGATGACCGCCCGTATGTCGCGGCGCTGGTCACCGTGGACCGGGAGGCCGTGGACCACTGGCTCTCCGTCCAGGGCAAACCGCCCCTGGAGCCGGCCGGGTTGGTCAGGGACCCGGAGCTGGAGGCGGAGATCAGACGCGCGGTGGTGGCCGCGAACACCGCGGTGTCCCAGGCCGAGTCGATCCGTACGTTCCGGATCCTGGCGGAGCCCTTCACCGAGGAGCACGGGCTGCTCACGCCCTCGCTGAAGCTCAAGCGGAAGGCGATCCAGACCGCGTACGCCGCCGAGATCGACGCGCTCTACCGCTGAGCAGGACAGGGATCCGTCCGTGCCTAGGGCGCCGTCGTGGCGCCCGCGCGGTATTCCTGCGGGCTGACGCCCCGTACGCGTTTGAAGGCGGCGCTGAGCGCGAACGAGCCGCTGTAGCCCACCTTCCTGGCCACCGACTCGACCGTCGCGTCCGTCCCGCGCAGCAGATCGGCGGCGAGCGCGAGCCGCCAGCCGGTGAGATACGCCATCGGCGGCTCCCCGACGAGTTCGGTGAAGCGGCGCGCGAGTCCGGCCCGGGAGACCCCGCACGCGGTGGCCAGGGTGGCGACCGTCCAGGGACGGGCGGGCTCGTTCTGGAGCAGGCGCAGGGCGTTGCCGACCGCCGGATCGGCCATGGCGCGGTACCAGCCGGGAGCCTCCGCGTCCGGCCGTGAGAACCACGCTCTGAGGACGGCTATCAGTATCAGGTCCAGCACCCGGTCGAGGACCACGCCCTGACCGGGCTCGTCCCGCGAGATCTCCTCGTCCAGGACCGGCATCAGCGGGCCGTTCCAGGCGCCGGCGGAGAGCTGGAGCAGCGAGGGCAGGGCGTCCAGCAGCCGTCTGCTGACCTCGCCGTCCATCTGGTACGTGCCGATCAGCACGGTCGTACCGCCGTCCGGGGCGTTCCCCCAGGTCCGTACGCCCAGATGCATGGACTGGGCGAGCGGCTCGCCCTCCAGGGTGTGGCAGACACCGCCGGGGCCGATCAGCGCGCGCGGCGCGGTCAGGGGGCTGTCCGCGGTCAGATACGGCTCGGGGCCACGGGCGATCGCCACATCACCGGGGCGCAGCAGCACCGGCTCCCCGCCGCCGTCCGGGACGATCCACGCCTCGCCGCGGGTGACGCACATCAGACAGAGCGGGGCGTGGTCCTCGATGCGCACCGACCACGGCGGTTCCATCACCATGCGCAGCAGAAAAGCCCCCCGGGCCCGAGGTCCGTCCAGGAGTCCGGCGAGTACGTCCATGGTCACCAGCGTAAATGCACCGGGCAGGCAACTCGTCGCCGCACCGATCAGTTCGCGCCGTGTGCCGGGGCAATCTCCTCGACCCGCCGTGCGAGGGCGAAGTCCTTCACCGTGACGGCACCGCCCGCGTCATGGGTGTGGACGGCGAGAGCGACGGTGCGGTAACCGAGCGTCAGATCGGAGTGATGGTTCAACTCCTCCTGAATCCGGGCGACATGGACGACCATCGCGGTCGCCGCGAAGTGGCCGCCGAGACGGTAGGTACGGGTGAGGCGGCTGTCGGTCAGGGACCAGCCGGGAAGGTCTCGCAGCCGTGCCTCGATCTCCTGCGCGGACAGCGGTTCGGTGGCCATGGGCGGAGCTCCTTGCGGGAACACGGGCGGACACGGGAGGCGACGCGGCCGACGATACGTCGGGCACGGGGCATCGGGTGGGACCCCGCCGGGGCACGGCGCGGGCGGGATGTCAGACCCATGGTCGAGACTTGATGGTCCGACAGATCCATGAGGAGGAATCCGGTATGACCGCCACCACGTCCAGTACGCCCGGCACGACCGGTACGCCGGGCAAGCCCGGCACGGCGAGCGAGTGCGCCGCGGCCCAGGCCTATCTGCGGCTCATGGCGGCCGTCCGGGCGGTGCTGGACGATCCGCTTCAGGCCGCGCTCGCCGCGCCGCTGCTGGCGGCTCCTCTCGCCGAGGCGGACGCGGCCCTGACCGCGGCCGGGCTGGCGGGCAACGAGCGGGACTTCCTGCATCTGGTCGCCACCCAGGCGCTGGGCCCGGCGCCCGGCGGCGGGGAGGCGGAGGACCGGTGAGCGGGCACCCCGGCGCCCCGGGAGCCACCGGGGCGGGATGTCCGCCGGGGGCGGGATGTCC
>NZ_MAUD01000144.1 GCF_001700515.1 Streptomyces lushanensis | reverse complement strand
CCGGGCCCGGGCCCGGTTCGAAGCCGTCGAGCAGCCACACGTACCCCAGCACCACGCCCCGGTGCCGTACGGGCAGACAGATCCGGCCGCGGAAGACGCCGGCCTCCGGCGCGGCGGGGATACGGACCGGGCCCCTCGCGCGGGTGATGCCGAAGCCCTCGAACCAGGCACGCACCGCCGGCGTGGACTTCCGGGTCAGGATCGACCGTGTCCTGACCGGGTCCATCGCCGTGTCGTCGTCGCTGTCGTGCGCACCGAAGGCGATCAGCCCGAAATCACGGTTCTCCAGCGTCACGGGAACGCCGAGCAGCGCCGTGATCTCGTCCACCAGCTCCTGGTAATCGCCCTTCATCCGGACATTCTCGCACCGCCTTCAGACAATTGTCTGAGATCCCGGCCACGGATGCGTGACACCTGTCGATGGCAGAGGATCGGAGCGGTCCCTAGGTTTCACAGTGGTTCTCCGTGCCGTGCGGATCCGGCCCGGTCCGGTCCTCCCGGCTCGCTCCGGCCCGTCCCGGCCTGCTCCGTCCCGGACCGCTCCGCAGCGGCCCCGCTCGATCTGACCATGGAGGTGCCCTGTGCTGGGTCCCGTGATCCTCGCCGCCTCGCGCAGCGACAGAATGCGCCGTGTCGTCTCGGCCGCGCCGGTCACCAAGCCCGTGGTGAACCGTTTCATCGCCGGTGAGTCGATCGAGGAGACGGCGCCGGTCATCGAGGCCATGGCAGCCCGCGGTCTTGAGGTCACCCTCGACGTCCTCGGCGAGGACATCACCGATCCGGCCGAGGCCCTGCGCGCCCGCGACGCCTACCTCCGGCTGGTCGAGGCCCTCGCCCCGCTGGAACTGGGCGCCCGCGCCGAGATGTCGGTCAAGCTCTCCTCCTTCGGCCAGGCGCTTCCCGGCGGACACGATCTCGCCCTGAAGAACGTCACCGCCGTCGTGGAGGCCGCCGCCGAGATCGGCACCACGGTCACCCTCGACATGGAGGACCACACCACCGTCGACTCGACGCTCGCCATCCACACCGAGCTGCGTGAGCGCTTCCCGGAGACCGGCGCCGTCGTGCAGTCGTATCTCTTCCGCACCGAGGACGACTGCCGCGCCCTGTCCGCCGCCGGCTCGCGCGTACGGCTGGTCAAGGGCGCCTACAAGGAGCCGGCCTCCGTCGCGTACCAGGACAAGGCCGAGGTCGACCGGGCGTACATCCGCTGCCTCGGAATCCTGATGACCGGCTCGGGCCATCCGATGGTCGGCACCCATGATCCGCGCGTCATCGCGATCGCGCAGGAGCTCGCGCACCGCGCGGGACGCAAGCTGGACGAGTACGAGTTCCAGATGCTGTACGGCATCCGCGAGGCCGAGCAGAACCGCCTCGCGGCGGAGGGACACCGGATGCGTGTCTACATCGCGTACGGCACCGACTGGTACGGATACTTCATGCGCCGCCTCGCCGAGCGGCCCGCCAACCTCGCGTTCTTCCTGCGTTCGCTGGTCAGCCGCGGCTGAACCCCTGACTGCCAACTGACCTACTGATGAAGGAGATTCGGCAACCATGGACGCTGTGACCCAGGTTCCCGTGCCGGTCAACGAGCCGGTGCACGGCTACGCGCCCGGCTCGCCCGAGCGGGCCCGGCTGGAGGTCAGGCTCAAGGAGCTGGCCGAGAATCCCGTCGACCTGCCGATGACCATCGGCGGCGAGAAGCGGATGGGCGGCGGCGAGCGCGTCGATGTCGTACAGCCGCACAACCACCGGGCCAGGCTCGGTACCTTCGCCGGCGCCACCCCGCAGGACGCGCGGGACGCGGTCGACGCCGCCCTGGCCGCGGCCCCGGGCTGGCGCGCGACGGCCTTCGACGACCGCGCGGCGATCATCCTGCGCGCCGCCGAACTGCTCGCCGGGCCTTGGCGCGAGACGATCGCCGCCGCCACCATGCTCGGCCAGTCGAAGACCGCCCAGCAGGCCGAGATCGACGCGCCCTGCGAGCTGATCGACTTCTGGCGCTTCAATGTCTCCTACGCCCGTGATCTGCTCGCCGAGCAGCCGGTGGCCAACTCGCCCGGCGTCTGGAACCGTCTCGACCACCGCCCGCTGGAAGGGTTCGTCTACGCGATCACACCGTTCAACTTCACCGCGATCGCGGGCAATCTGCCCACCGCGCCCGCGCTGATGGGCAATGTCGTGGTGTGGAAGCCGTCCCCGACGCAGACGCTGGCCGCCGTGCTGCTGATGGAGCTGCTGGAGGAGGCCGGGCTGCCCAAGGGCGTCATCAATCTGGTGACGGGCGACGGCATCGCCGTCTCCGAGGTGGCCCTGAACCACCCCGACCTGGCCGGTATCCACTTCACCGGCTCGACCAGGACCTTCCAGCACCTGTGGAGGACGGTCGGCGAGAACATCGAGAAGTACCGCTCCTATCCGCGGATCGTCGGTGAGACGGGCGGCAAGGACTTCGTCGTCGCCCACCCGAGCGCCGACCGCGCCGTCCTCAAGACCGCGCTGACGCGTGGCTCCTTCGAGTACCAGGGCCAGAAGTGCTCGGCCTCCTCGCGTGCCTACGTACCGGCGTCGATCTGGAACGACGGCTTCCAGGAGGAGTTCGCGGCCGAGGTCGACGGGATCGCCATGGGCGATGTCACCGATCTGAGCAACTTCATCGGCGCCGTCATCGACGAGCGCGCCTTCGCCAAGAACAAGGCCGCCATCGACCGCGCCGCGGCGGACCCGACCTGCACGATCGTCGCGGGCGGTACCTACGACGACTCGGTCGGCTACTTCGTGCGGCCCACCGTCATCGTCTGCACCGATCCCGGGAACGAGGTCTTCACGACCGAGTACTTCGGCCCGATCCTCGCGGTGCACGTCTACGACGACGCCGACTACGCGTCGGTGCTCGCCCAGATGGAGTCCGTCTCGGCGTACGCGCTGACCGGCTCGGTCATCGCCAACGACCGGGCCGCCGCCGCCGACGCGATGGCGAAGCTGCGCTACGCCGCCGGCAACTTCTACATCAACGACAAGTCGACCGGCGCCGTCGTCGGCCAGCAGCCCTTCGGCGGCGGCCGTGCCTCCGGCACCAACGACAAGGCGGGCGCGCCGCAGAACCTGATGCGCTGGACGCTGACCCGTTCCATCAAGGAGACGCTGGTCCCGCCGACCGACTACCGCTACCCGCACATGGGCTGAGGCCCCCGCACCGGCGGACCCCGTACGTCCGCCGGTGCGGGGGCCTC
>NZ_MAUD01000143.1 GCF_001700515.1 Streptomyces lushanensis | reverse complement strand
CCGCCGGGCTGCACGGCATCGAGAACGCGCTGGAACTGCCCGAGGCGTGCGAGGGCAACGCCTACACCGCCGGCTACGACCAGGTCCCGACCACTCTGCGCGAGGCGGCCGGGCTCTGGGAGAACAGCACTCTCGCGCACGCGGCCTTCGGCGACGACGTCGTGGCGCACTACAGCAATATGGCCCGTGTCGAGGTGAAGGCCTTCGACGCCGCGGTGACCGACTGGGAGCTTCGCCGCTCCTTCGAACGTCTGTGAGGAACGACGTGCACGCACATCACGCCGCCGGACATCTTGTCCTCAACCCGGCCACCGGGGAGACCATCGCCACGGTCCCGGCGACCACCGCGGCCCAGGTCGACACGGCCGTACGGAAAGCCGCGGCGGCCCAGCTCCGGTGGGCGGCCCTGGCTCCCGCCGAGCGCGCGCGGCTGCTGCGGCGCTTCGCCGCCGTCGTCGACGAGCACACCGACGAGCTGGCCCGGACGGAGGTCGGCGAGGCGGGCCACACCCTCGGAAACGCCCGCTGGGAAGCCGGCAATGTCCGCGATCTCCTCGACTACTGCGCGGGAGGGGTGGAGCGGCTGAGCGGCCGGCAGATCCCCGTGGCCGGAGGACTCGACATCACGCTGCTGGAGCCGCTCGGTGTCGTCGCGGTGATCGCCCCGTGGAACTTCCCCATGCCGATCGCCGCCTGGGGCACGGCCCCCGCCCTCGCCGCGGGCAACGCCGTACTCCTCAAGCCCGCCGAGACCACACCGCTGACCGCGCTGCGGCTGGCCGAACTCGCCCTGGAGGCAGGGCTTCCCGAGCATCTCTTCCAGGTCCTGCCCGGGGCCGGCGATGTGACGGGCAACGCGCTGGTCGAGCACCCCGGGGTCGCCAAGATCGTCTTCACCGGCTCCACCCGTGTCGGCAGGCAGATCATGGCCAAGTGCGCCGCCCAGGTGAAGCGGGTGACGCTCGAACTCGGCGGCAAGAGCCCCAATGTCGTCTTCGCCGACTCCGATCTCGAACAGGCCGCCGCCACCGCCCCGATGGCGTTCCTCGACAACGCGGGCCAGGACTGCTGCGCCCGCACGCGCATCCTCGTCCAGCGCGAGGTCCACGACCGGTTCCTGGAACTCCTCGCACCGGCCGTCGAGGCGGTCGTCGTCGGTGACCCGTCCGACGAGAGGACCCAGATGGGCCCGCTGATCTCGGCCGTCCAGCTGGAGCGCGTACGGTCGTACGTCCCCGAGGGGGTCAAGGGCATCCGGGGC
>NZ_MAUD01000142.1 GCF_001700515.1 Streptomyces lushanensis | reverse complement strand
CGGCCATTTCGGCGACCGCGTCGGCCGTAAGTCCGTCCTGGTCGCCTCGCTGCTGCTGATGGGTCTGTCCACGGCGCTGGTGGGGCTGCTGCCCGGCTACGCCACCCTGGGGAGCTGGGCGCCGCTGCTGCTCGTCCTGCTCCGCTTCCTCCAGGGAATCGGGATCGGCGGCGAGTGGGGCGGCGCGGTGCTCCTCGCCGTGGAGCACGCGCCCCGGGGGCGGCGCGGGCTGTACGCGGCCTTCCCCCAACTCGGCCCGCCCGTCGGCTTCTCCGCCGCCACGGGCGTCTTCTGGCTGATGTCCGCGTCGCTCGACGAGGCGGCCTTCGCGGGCTGGGGATGGCGCGTTCCGTTCCTGCTGTCCTTCCTGCTGGTCGCCGTCGGACTGGTCGTACGGCTGAAGATCAGCGAAACCCCGGTCTTCGCACGGTCCGTGGCGGAGCGGACGGCGAGCAGGGCGCCGATGGCGGAACTCCTCCGGCGTCATCCACGCGAACTCCTGCTCGGCGCGGGCGCCATGGCCGTCGTGTACACCCTCTTCTACACGACGATGACCTACGGCCTGTCGTACACGACTACCACCCTGGGCATGCCGCGCAACACGATGCTGGCGCTGTCCCTGGTCGCCTGCCTCTTCCTCGCGACCGCCGTCTGGTTCGCCGCCACCCGCTCCGACACGGCCGGCCGGCGGAAACTGGTTCTGACCGGCTGCTCACTGGCCGCGGTCTGGGCCCCGCTGCTGTTCCCGCTGCTCGACACCCGGCACCCGGTGGTGATGGCGGTGGCGATGGGCGGCGCGCTGTTCTGCGTGGGTGTGACCTCCGGCCCGATGGGCGCGTACCTGCCGGAGCTGTTCCCGGCCCGCGTCCGCTACTCGGGCGCCTCGCTCGCGTACAACCTGGGCGGCGTCCTGGGCGGCGCGGTCTCCCCCCTGGTCGTCCCACGCCTCCAGTCCGGCCTCGGCTCGGCGTCGGTGGGCTGGTACGTCTGCGCGATGGCCGTGGTCTCCCTGCTGTGCGTCCGGGCACTCCCGGAGACACGGGAGCGCGAACTGCTCTAGAGGAGACGGCGGGCTCACGGCGGGGTGGCTCTTCGCCCGAACCGTCCGGCGGCGGGCGGGAGTTCGTTCGGGCGGTGTGCCCTCCGGCGGGTGACGGGCATACGAACGGGACATGGCAGCGAGGGGGCCGGGCGGCGGGGCCGGGCGCGGGTGCGGGCGGAACCTGCGGGATCCGGACCCTCGCGCCTGCCTTTCGGCCATTCCCCGCCCGGTGCCGTCACACAGCAGCAATACTGTGAGATCGGCACCTATGATTTATCTCCATCATGACGGGACGGCCGGCGCATCGCGTCGTTGCCGTCACGATATCAACACCACGAAGACGGAACGTGGGCGGCCTGAAAAGCCTCGTGCTACGGCGGCCGGCATTCCCGACCGGATTTCACCGCGGGCATCTCACTCACCGTCCTGATCACGGCGCGGCGCCATCGGCCTGTCTTTGCATATCCAGTCGAGGAATCGAGTGATGTCTGTGCGGCAGATCGTGAGAATACTCGGTGTCGGCGGCTCGACCCGTCCGGGTTCAACGGCCGAGCGAGCACTTCGCCGGGCACTGGCCGAGGCCGAACGGCTGGGCGCCGAGGTGGATCTGATCGGCGGTGTCCAGCTCGTCATGCCTGCTTACGACCCCAGAGCCGGGATGCGTGCCCCGGAGGCCCGGCGGCTGGTCGCGGCGATCGCCGCGGCGGACGGCGTGATATTCGCCAGCCCCGCCTATCACGGCAGCATATCGGGCCTGGTGAAGAACGCGATCGATTACGTCGAGGAATTGCGCGACGACGAACGGCCGTATCTCAGTGGACGCCCGGTCGGCTGTGTGACCGTGGGAGACGGCCGGCAGGGTGCCGTCACCGCGCTTACCGCGCTGCGCGAGGTGGCTCACGCCTTACGCGGCTGGCCGACGCCGCTCGGTGTCACCCTCGACAAAATGGCGACCCGTTTCGGCCCCGACGGACAATGGGCCGACAGCCATGCGGAACAGCAATTGCGGACCATGGCGGGACAGGTGGTGGAATTCGCCGTGCACCGTGGGATCGCGTTGACGGAACAGGCTGTCCCCGCCCGTTCCCGCGAAACACCACGCGTCCTGTGAGACTGCCGGAAAGCGCGGACGGGACGAGCCGGTCCCAGGACCGGCTGGCCGAGATCGACGCCCGTATCGTGCAGTTGATACAGCAGCGGATCGAGGAGGAGCACCTTCTCGCCGACGCCAGACGCGCGGCCGGGCTGCCGCGCACCGATCTCTCCCGCGAGAACCGGACGGTGCGTTACTACGATCAGGAGCTGAAGAGCTGCGGAGCCCATCTGGCGCTGCTGCTGCTCGTCATGCGGTGACGCCCGCGCTGGCGGCGGGGCCGAAACCCGCGCCGGGGCGGGGCGTTCACAGGATGTCCTCCAGCCGGATGGGCAGTGCGCGGTGGCGCCGGCCGGTGGCATGGTGGAGCGCGTTGGCTATCGCGGGGGCCACACCGACGAAGGCGATCTCGCCCGCCCCCTTCACCCCGGGGGCGTTGAGCAGGGGATCGGGTTCGTCGATGAAGGCGACCTCGATCCGGCCGATGTCGGAGCCGACCGGGACGACGTAGTCGGCCAGGTCGGCGTTGACGAACCCGCCGTACCGCGGGTCGGGTTCACTGCCCTCCCGCAGCGTCGCGCCGATCCCCCACACCACACCGCCGCGGATCTGGCTGAGCGCGGTCACGGGGCTGGCCACCCGGCCGCAGTCCACCACGCTGACCACCCGGGACACCCGGACACGGCCGGTCTCCACCGCGACCCGGACCTCGGCGAAGTGCGCGACGAAGCTGAACGCCGAGAACCCGCGGTACTCGGGACCGGCCGGCGCGGACAGGCCGGCGTGCAGCCGGTCCACCGCCTGGGGGGACTGGCCGGGGGCCCGGGTGACGGCTTCGACGGCCACCTCCGGCCGGCCGGTCGCGAGAACAGCCGCGGCCACGTCGACCGGACCGTCGTCGGGCACGCCCAGACGGGTACGCAGTCGCCGCAGCGCGGCATGGACGGCGGCCAGCGCGGTGGCGGTGCCCCAGGAGCCGGCGGTGAGATGCTGGGGCGCGCTCCGGGTGTCCCCGAGGCCGACCCGCACCTCGTCGGCCGCGACACCGAGGTCGAGGGCCACCGTCCTGGCGACCGCCGTATGGAGGCCCTGCCCCATCTCATGGCCGGTCACATCCACGGCGACCCGGCCCTCGGCGTCCGCCCGCAGCCGGGCCACCCCGGGGGCCGCGGACGCCCGGTAGGCACCGGCCGCGACCCCCCAGCCGACCAGCGCCCCGTCCTCGTCGCGCATCGAGCCGGGCTCCGCCGTACGGGCCGCCCAGCCGAACATCGCCGCGCCGCGGCGCAGGCACTCGGCGAGATGGCGGGAGGAGAACGGGTTGCCGGTGACCGGGTCGGTGGCGGTGTCGTTGTCCAGACGCAGCGCCACCGGGTCCCGGCCGGTGGCGTACGCGATCTCGTCGACGGCCGTCTCCAGGGCGAACGCGCTGACATGCTCGAACGGCGCGCGCATGAAGCCGGGGGTCGGCACATCGGTACGGGTGAGGTGCTGGGTGCCGCGGAAGTCGCCGATGCCGTACAGCCGCGCGGTGATCGAGGGGTAGTCGGACGCGAACAGGTCGTGCCGGGACGTCTGGGACCGGGTCTCGTGGATGGCGGCCAGCAGCCGGCCCGAGGGGTCCGCGCCGAGCCGCATCCGATGGCGGCTGGCCGGACGGAAGCTGGTGGCGAGGAAGGTCTGCTTCCTGGGCATGACGAACTTGACCGGCCGGCCGAGCCGGGCCGCGGCCACCGCGAGGGGGGCGACATGCGGCTGGAGCCAGGTCTTCTGGCCGAAACTGCCGCCCGCCTGCGGGCAGATGACCTCGATACGGGCCGGGTCGATGCCCAGCACCCTGGCGAGGCCGTGCCGGACCGCGCCGGTGTTCTGGGTGCTCTCGTGCACGACCAGTGTTCCGTCGCGCCACTCGACCACGGTGGCCAGCAGTTCCATCGGGGCATGGTGCTGGGGGCCGAAGTCGAACGTCATGTCGACCTGGACCGGGCTCGCCGCGAAGGCCGTGTCGGCGTCGCCCACCTCGATGTCCGCGAAGCGCCGGATACCGGGGAACTCCTCGGCCTGCACGACCGTGTGCGCGCCCTCGGCGTCGAGCGTGACCGCCACCGGTTCGGCCTCGTAACGGGCGTCGACCCGCCCGGCCGCCTCGACGGCCGCCGTCAGTGTGTCCGCCACGACCAGCGCGATCGGCTGGCCGCGGTAGGCGACACGGTCGTCCAGGAGCGGCTGGAGGCTCTGGAAGCCGTAGCCCGAACCGCTCTGCGGGAAGCCGGGGGAGCGCACCTGCTCCGGGTCGAGCCGGGTGAGGACCAGCCGTACGCCGGGGACGGCGCGGGCGGCCTCCGTCTCCACCCGGACGACGCGCCCTCGCCCGACCGACGCGGGGACCAGCATGGCGTGCAGCGTGCCGGGCGGGCAGTGGTCGGCGCTGTAGCGGGTCCTGCCGGTGACCTTGTCGGCGGCGTCCACCCGTGGAACGCGCCGCGCGGGATCTGTCATGAGGCGGCCCGCCGTCCGGCGGTGCGCAGCGCGTCCGCGACGGTACGGATGCCCAGCGCCACCTTGAAGCCGTTGTGCGTGCCCGGCCGCGCGCCGGCGAGCGCCGTCTCCCCGGCCAGCAGGGCGCTCCGCTCGGTCAACTCCTCGCCGAGCAGGGTCCGTTCGGCCTCATGGGCGCGCCAGGGCCGGGTGGCGAGCCCGCCGAGGGCGATACGGCAGTCCTGGACCGTACCCCGCCGGCCGAGACGGACGGCGACGGCGGCGGAGGCCAGCGCGAACGCGAAGGACTCCCGGTCCCGGATCTTGTGGAAGGCGGAGCCGCGCCCCGTCGCGGTGACCGGAACCCTGATGCGGACGATGAGTTCGCCGTCTGCGAGTGTGTGCTCGTGCTGCGGTGTGTCCCCGGGCTCCCGGTGCAGCGCCGAGAGCGGTATCGTCCTCGGTCCGCCGGGGCCGAGAAGGTCCAGCCGGGCGTCGAAGGCGAGCAGCGCCACGGCCCAGTCGCCGGGATACGCGGCCACGCACGACTCGCTGGTACCGAGCACGGCGTGCCCCCGGTCCGTGCCGTCGCGTGCCGCGCATCCGCTGCCCGGCCGCCGCTTGTTGCAGGGATACGGCGGCCCGCCGCGGAAGTAGCCGCACCGGGTGCGCTGGAGCAGGCTGCCGCCCGCCGTGGCGCTGTTGCGCAACTGCTGGGAGGCGGCCTTGGCCAGTGACTCGGCCAGTGCGGGACAGTCGCGCCGCAGGACCGGGTCCTCGGCCAGGTCCGCGAGCCGCGCGCCGGCGCCGAGGACGAGTTCGTCGCGTCCCGTGGTGTCGAAGCCGGACAGTTCGGCGAGGTGGTGAATGTCGACCACGGCGGTCGGCCGCTCGACGCCCAGTTTCATCAGGTCGTACAGCGTGGTGCCGCCGGCCAGGACCCTGGTGCCGGGCCCGCCGGCCGCCAGTGCCTCGACGGCCTCCGCGAGGCTGGCCGGAGCGGCGTAGCCGAACGGCCGCATCGTCTCAGCCCTCCGCGGTGGCGCGGGCGGCCTGCCGGACCGCCGCCAGGATCCCGGGATACGCGCCGCAGCGGCAGAGATTGCCGCTCAGATACTCCCGGATCTGGTCGTCGTCGCCGGCGTGGCCCTCGGCTATGCACGCCACGGCCGACATGATCTGGCCCGGTGTGCAGTAGCCGCACTGGAGGGCGTCCTGGTCGATGAACGCCTGCTGCACCGGATGCGGTGTGCCGTCCGGGTCCGCCAGCCCCTCGATCGTCAGGACGTCCGCGTCCCGCGCGTGGACCGCCGGTGTCAGACACGCCAGGACCCGGCGCCCGTCGAGATGGACCGTGCAGGCACCGCACTGGCCCTGGTCGCAGCCCTTCTTGGTGCCGGTCAGCTCCAGTCGCTCGCGCACCACGTCGAGCAGGGACTCGCGTGGGTCCAGCAGCAGCAGGACGGGCCGGCCGTTGACCGTACAGGCCACTTCGACCGTTGTCGCGAAGAGGGCGCCGTGCTTGATTCCCGTTGACATGACTACCATCCCGGGCTCGTGTGAACAGGGCGTACGGAGGCGGCGTGCGGGGGCGGCGCGCCCCGGCGCGACGCGCTGGACGTTCACGCGCCCCGCCGTGGCAGGGCACGGGTGGACGCGACGACCGCGGTGACGACGCGTTCGAGGAGGGCCCGCGAGGTCGCGAAGTTGATCCGGACGAAGCCGCGCCCGGCCGCCCCGAACACCGCCCCGTCGCTCAGGGCGACCCCGCCGTGCCGCAGCATGTGCCCCGACGGGTCGTCGAGTCCGAGGCTCCGGCAGTCGAGCCAGGCCAGATAGGTGGCTTCGGGCTGCTGATACCCGATCATGGGCAGTTCGTCGGCCAGCACCCGGGTCAGGAACCGGCGGTTGGCGTCGAGATAGCGGAGGGCGTCCTGCCGCCAGGAGTCACCTTCGGTGTAGGCGGCGAGACCGGCGGCGATACCGAGGGTGCTCGCCCCGTGCCGGGAGTGGAACGGCAGTGTGCGCCACCGCACCACGTCCCGCTCGCTGGTCAGAACGGCCTGGGCGCACTTGAGGCCCGCGGTGTTCCAGCCCTTGGAGGCGGAGGTCAGCGTGAGGGTGTGCGCGGCGGCCTCGGGTGAGAGGGAGGCGTAGGGCACATGCTCGTGGCCGGGGTAGACGAGCGGCGCGTGGATCTCGTCGGCGATGACGCGGGCGCCCCGGGCTTCGACACAGCGGCTCAGGGCCAGCAGTTCGTCGCGGGTGAACACCCGTCCCGCGGGGTTGTGCGGATTGCACAGCAGTACGGTCCCCCCGCCGTCCGCGAGTGCCCTGTCGATCGCCTCGATGTCCAGTACGGACCGGCCGCCGTCGGACGCCATCGCCACCTCGACCACCTCGCGCCCCTCCGCGGCGGCGATCTCGAAGAACGGCGGATAGGCGGGAGTGGGCACCACCACGGCGCTGCCGGGCCTGCTGTAGGCGCTGATGCCGAGTCCGATCCCGGTGACCACATCGGGCAGTATGAAGATCCACTCGGCCGGGACCGACCAGCCGAAGGACCGCCGGAGCCAGTCGGCACAGGCGGAGGGCAGTCCCGTACGGATGTCGCGGAGCGGATATCCGGTCTCGCCGCGCTCGACCGCGTCGTGCAGCGCCCGGCGGATCACGGGCGCCAGCGCGAAGTCCATCTCCGCGATCCAGGCGCCCAGCACCCCGGGGCCGTGCCGCCCCCACTTCAGGCTGCGCCGCCCGACCAGGTCCTCGATCCGTAAGTCGTCGAAGCCTGCGGGTGGTTCATGGCCGGCGGTTGGTTCATGGCGGGCCGGTGGTCTGTTCGGCATTCCGCTCCCCCGGTCAGTGGTGGAACAGCCGCAGGCCGGTGCGGACCAGCGCGATGCCGTGCTCCTCGCAGGCCGCTTCGACGTCCTCGCTCCGGCGCGACCCTCCGCCCTCGACGATGCCGCGCACCCCGTGCCGGGCCGCGACGTCGACGTTGTCGCGGAACGGCAGATAGGCGTCGGAGGCGAGGGTGCACGGTGTCCTCCCCGGCAGCCAGTCGCGCTTCTCCTCCGCGCCGAGCACCCGCACCGGCTCGGGGAAGCGCGCGAGCGCGGCCGACTCCCGCGGGCTCAGATCGCCTTCGACCAGCCGCATCACCCAGTTGACCCGCTCCTGGAGCGTCATACCGTCCGGGAAGCGGGTGGCCGCCACGCGCGGGTGCCGCCGCAGCCGCCACCGGTCGGCCTTCTCCCCGGCCAGCCGGACGCAGTCCACCCGCGACTGCTGGCCCGTACCGATGCCGATCGTCGCGCCTCCGGCGACACAGGTCACCGAGTTGGACTGCGCGTACCGGGCCGCGATCAGACCGAGCACGGCGTCGCGCCGCTGCGCCTCGGACATCGCGCCGGACTCACCGAGCACCTGCTCGTCCAGTACGAGCGGATCCGCGTCCTGGGTGATCCGTACTCCGAAGACGTCCCTGACCTCCGTGCCGGGCGGCTTGTGCCCGGGGTCCATCCGCAGGACCAGGAACGCTCCGCGCTTCTTGCGCGCCAGTACGGAGACCACTCCGGGCTCGAAGTCCGGCGCGATGATGCCGTCCGAGACGACCCGGGCCAGCAGCCGGGCGGTGGCCATGTCGACCGTGTCGGACACCGCGACCATGTCACCGTAGGACGAGCGGGGATCGCAGTCCCGGGCGCGCGCGTAGGCGCCCGCCACCGCGGACGGTTCGCCCTCCAGTCCGAAGGTCGCCCGCGTCACCGGGTCGGTCTCACCGGCGACGGCGGCGCCGGCCGGGGAGACATGCTTGATCGACGCCGCGGCGGGCAGCCCGAGAGCGGTGCCGGCCGCCCGGACGAGCTGCCAGCCCTGGAGCGCGTCCAGCAGGTTCAGTGTGGAGGGGGTGCCGCTGAGGACCGTGAAGGGCAGCGGACCGCCGGCGGGGTTCGCCGCCACGGCCTCGGCCTGCTGGGGATTCAGACCGTATTTGAGTCGAAGATCTGTCTGGCCACTGGACATGTAAGCCCTTCCCATGCCGACGTCGGGCGGGTTCGGGTTCGGCGGGCGACTGCCGCCGGGCACTCCGACAGAATATGTGCCTACCCGTATTGCGCTGGTGCATTGGCCGGGGCGTGAAGCATCCAGCGTGCCACCCGGGGCACGCGACGGCTACCCCTGATTACGCGCCCGGTCGATAGGGGACGTCCGAAAGTCAGCTAATAATGGGCTGGACCGGGAGTTCGATGCCGTGCCGCCTCTCCTTGCCGGGGCCCCCGCGTCTTGGCTACGATGCCGGACCTGTGTACTTAGGGAAGAAGCGATTGAGCGAACGGCCGGCAAGACCCGGCGCGAAAACCGCCGCAAAGGCGCCGGAGCACTCCGGTGACGTGCCGGAAGAGCCGCCGGGAGACGCGTCGGAATCGAATGTTCCGCGCTGGTCCTGGACCTACTGGTCGACATTCGCCCTCGTATACCTCTGCGGAGTTCTGGCGGCCACCAGCCTCGGCAAGATGGCGCCGATCTCGGTCGACGTGCGCGCGGCCCTGGGCCTCTCCCTCGACCAGATGTCCCTGGTCACCTCCTCGATCACGGCGGTCGCGGCGCTGTTCGGCATCCCGGTGAGCTATCTCGTCGGACGGCTCGCCCTGCGGTGGACGCTGCTGGCGGGCTGCGGCGTCATGGCCGCCGCCGGGTTCGTGGAGTCACGCGTGGACGGTTTCGGGCCGATGATCACCACGCGGCTGGTCGAAGGCGTCGGCTATGTCGCCGTCGTCGTGGCCGCGCCCGCGGTGATCATCGCGATGGGCGGCGGGGCCCGGCGGATCACGGCACTCGCTATCTGGGGCACCTACTTCCCGGTCGGTCTGGCCCTGGGACTGTTCGCGGGCGGGCTGCTGTCCACCTCGTTCGGGTGGCGGGGCTGGCTCGCCGCGCAGTCGGGCGTCCTGCTCGCCGTGGGGGCCGCCGCCGTGTTCGCGCTCAGCACGCCCGGGTCCGGCTCCGTCGAGGCGGTCGCGCCGCCCGCGGCCGAGTCCCCGGGCGAGCGGGCGCGCGCCCTGCGCAGACCGGTCCTGCTGGCGCTGGGCTTCGCCACCGCGAGCGGCACGATCGTCGCCGTCGTCTCCCTGCTGCCGACCTATCTGCACGAGACGCTGGGCGCCTCCGTGGCGGCGTCGGGAAGCATGATCGGCCTGGTGTCGCTGATCGGCACGGTGGGCGGCTTCCTCAGCGGCTGGCTGCTGCGCCGGGGCGTGGCGGCCCGGCATGTCTTCACCGCGGCCCTCCTGATGCCCCTGGGCGCGGCGGTCGCGTTCCAGCAGTCCGGCGGGATCGGGCTCAGCGCGGCGGGCGCGCTGCTGGTCGCACTGGCCAACGAACTCGTCGTGGCCGCGGCGTTCGCGATGATCCCGGTGGTGGTGTCCAGGCCGTCCGACATCGGCGTCACCAACGGTCTGCTCGCCCAGATCGGCAGCGCCGGCTCGCTGGCCGGGCCGCCACTGGTCAGCATGGTGCTGCTCGCGGCGGGCGGCTGGTGGGCCGTGGCCCCCACGGTGCTCGTCGTCTGTCTCGCGGGCACCGTGCTGCTACGCGCGTCGGTACGGCAGCGGCCGGCCGCCTGAACCCACCCGTTTTCCTCCCGCCGGCCGGGCACCGGCCGAACGATATAAGCCAGATGAATATTCAATCGATGCCTGGTATTGCTGTCGTCTCGCGCGTCGGTATGCTGACTTCGGTCGGCATACCCGCGTCGGAGGTGCTCGATCATTGAGCACCGGCAGCGCTCCTACGGTGCCCGGCCAATTCCCCGTGCTCTGCACGGTCGGACGGTCTGCGAAATAATCACCGAACGCTCCGGAGGTGAGTGACGGGTGGCGCAGGATTCGGATTCCGAGTTAACAGCTAATTTACAGGACGAAGCCAGGGAATGGCTCAGACTGAACTGGCATGATGATCTGACGGTCGGCGCCTGGTGGGAATTGCTGGCCGCCGCCGGATTCGCATTTCCCACATGGCCTGCCGGAATGGGCGGTCGTGGTCTGCGCCGGAAGGAAGCACGGCGGATCACGGAGGAGATCACCCGGGCCGGTGCGGTCGGACCGCCGGGCGGTGTCGGCCAGATGGTGGGCGGCCCGATTCTCATCGAGTACGGCACCGACGAACAGCGCCGCCGCTGGCTGCCCGCGCTGGCCGCGGGCGCGGAGTCCTGGTGCCAGCTCTTCAGCGAACCGGGCGCCGGATCCGATCTGGCGAGCCTTCAGCTGCGCGCCGACTGGGACGGGCGCAGATGGCTGCTGAACGGCCAGAAGCTGTGGTCCCGGGAGGCCGAGGGCGCGGACCGCGGCCTGGCATTGGCCAGGACCGACTCGGCCGTACCCAAACGCCGGGGCATCAGCTACTTCGTCGTCGACCTGGACCAGCCGGGCGTGGAGGTACGGCCGATCCGGCAGATGAACGGACGCGCCTCGTTCAACGAGGTGTTCCTCACCGATGTGGCCGTACCGCCCGACCAGCTCGTCGGGGGCCTCGCCCAGGGCTGGCCGATGGCCCTGGCGAGTGTGTCGTACGAACGCGAGGAAGTGGGCGGCGGCGGAGTGCTGCGCCCCGCGCGCATCGCCTCACCGGGCCGGCGCAACGGCATGCTCGACCGGAGCATCCGGGAGCTGACCGAGGAGAGCCGGGCCGCGGAACGCGAACGGCCGGTCGTCCGCGGTGTCCGCACTCCTGCCGCGCTGATCGCCCTGGCCCGGCAGGTCGGCCGCTCCGACGACCCGGTGGTCCGCCAGCGGCTCGCGGCCGTGCACGGGACGTACGAGACCAACCGGCTGCGCAACATGGCGCTGCGGTCCGCCCGGGGACAGGGACGCAAACCGGGCCCCGAGGTCTCCCTCGGCAAGCTCGCCGGCTCCGACGTGGGCCGTCAGGCACGTGACATCGGTCTGTCGCTGCTGGGCGCCGAGTCCCTCCTGACCGGCGAGGAGACCACCGGCGGCGGGGCGTTCCAGCAGATGGCCCTGTCCGTCCAGGCCCTGTCGATCGCCGGCGGTACCGACGAGATCCAGCGCAATCTGATCGGCGAGCGCGTCCTCGGGCTGCCGCGTGAGCCGGAGACCGACCGCGACGTGCCCTTCAACCAGCTACGGGTGGGGACACAGCGCGAGTAGTCCGCGGCGCGTGCGGTCCGATCACAGGAGAGGCCAACGGACGGAGCGGGCATGGACGGGAACAGCTCTCGGCACCCTCGCCACGACGGCGGGATCCGCGCCGCCTCAGGCGCCGGTGGGGCCGGGCGGGACGGAACGGACGGGACGTCACCGGCGCGCCCCGGCGCGCGGGGACGGCTGTGAGTACGCCCGCGGTGGTCGAGGGCGAGGGCGGGCGGCTGGCGGTCGCGGCGCTGCGGTCCGTCGGTGTGGACACGCTGTTCACGCTCTCCGGCGGCCATATCTTCTCCGTCCTGCACGCCGCCGCGCAGGACGGGATGCGGATCGTCGACGTCCGCCACGAGCAGACGGCCGTCTTCGCCGCGGAAGCCCTCGCCAAGCTGACCCGGCGGCCGGGCGTCGCGCTGCTGACCGCCGGGCCGGGCGTCACCAACGGCGTCAGCGCGCTGGCCACGGCCCAGGCCAACGGCTCACCGCTCGTGCTGCTCGCGGGACGGGCGTCCCAGCGGCGCTGGGGATCCGGTTCGCTCCAGGAGTTCGACCATGTCCCGCTGGTCGCGCCGGTGACCAAGCGGGCGGGCACGGTGACCCGTACCGAGGCGATCGCCGCGGCCGTCCAGGAGGCCGCGGCGACGGCGGCCACGCCTCACCGCGGCCCCGTCTTCCTCGACATCCCCATCGATGTGATGCACCGGCGGGCGAGCGTTGAGCTCGCGGCCCCCACACCGGTGCCGGCGGGCGCCGGCGATCCGGAGGAGGCCGCCAAGGCCGCCGAGATCGTCGCCACCGCCCGGCGGCCGGTGCTGGTCGCGGGCGGCGATGTCTGGTGGGGCGGCGCGTGGGAATCCCTGCGCCGGTGCGCCGAGGCGCTGCGCGTGCCCACGTTCATGAACGGCCAGGGACGCGGCTGTCTGCCCCCGGGCCATGAACTCGCCTTCTCCAGGACCAGGGACGCGCTGAAGGAGGCGGACGCGGTCGTGGTCGTCGGTACTCCGCTCGACTTCCGGCTGTCGTTCGGACGGTTTCCGGGCGCGCGGATCGTCCATGTCGTCGACGATCCGGGCCGGCGGGCGACGCATGTCCCCACGGCCGCGGCACCCGCCGGCGACCTCGCGGCGATCCTCGACGCGATGGCGCTGCGACCGGGCGGCCGGCCCGATCACGACGAGTGGATCGGCCGTCTGCGGGACCGGGAACGGGCCGCGCGCCACGCCGAGGAGGCGGAGCTGACCGCGGAGCACGCGCCGGTCCATCCGGCCCGGGTCATCGGCGAACTGCGCGCGCAGCTCGACCACGACGCCGTCGTCGTCTGCGACGGCGGTGACTTCGTGTCGTACGCCGGGCGGCTCCTGGACTCCCACCGTCCGGGCTGCTGGCTCGACCCCGGTCCGTTCGGATGCCTCGGCAACGGACCGGGCTACGCGGCGGCGGCCCGGCTCCAGCACCCGGACCGCCAGGTGGTGCTGCTGCTGGGCGACGGGGCGTTCGGCTTCTCGGCGAGTGACGTCGACACGCTGGTGCGCCACAAGCTGCCGGTCGTGATGGTTGTCGGGAACAACGGGATCTGGGGACTGGAGAAGCATCCCATGCGAAAACTCTACGGTTCGGACGTCGCCGCGGACCTACGGCCCGACTGCCGGTACGACCTGCTGGTCGAGGCGCTGGGCGGCGCCGGGGAAACCGTCACCAGGCCGCGGGACATCGCCCCGGCGCTGCGCCGCGCCTTCGCCTCCGGGGTGCCGTACCTCGTCAACGTCCTCACCGATCCCGCCGTGGCGTACCGGCGCACGGCGAAGCTCGGGTGACCGGGATGGCGACGGGCGGGCGACGGCTCCAGTTCGGTGTGCTCCAGTTCTTCTCCAACTCCGGCCGCAAGGTGCCGCTGCCGACCGTCTACAGCCGCGCGCTGGACCGGATCGACGTCATGGAGCGGTCCGGGGTCTACGAGGCGGTGTGGCTGGCCGAACACCACTTCACGACGTACTCGGTGTCGCCCTCGGTGAGCATGATGGGAGCGCTGGTGGCCGCCAGAACCGAGCGGCTGCGCATCGGTACCGCCGTGTCGCTGGCCGCGATGTACCACCCGCTGCGCCTCGCCGAGGAGATCGCGCTGCTGGACGTGGTGTCCGGCGGACGGGTCAACTGGGGCGCGGGGCGCGGCAACGACCCGGGTGAGTTCAAGGTCTTCGGGCTCGATCTGGACCGCAGCTACGCGCTGTTCCGGGAGAACGTGGACATCGTGCTGCGGGCGTGGCGGGACGAACGCCTCACCTATCACGGTGACTTCCACACGTTCGAAGGCATCGAGGTGCTGCCGAAGCCGCTCCAGCAGCCGCATCCGCCCGTCTGGCTGGCCGCCTCCTCGCCCGACGCCATCGCCTGGGCGGCGTCGGCCGGGTACTCGATCCTCATGGACCCCCACTCCTCGCACACCGACATCGGCACCAAGTACGCGGCCTATCTGAAGGGGCTGACGGCCGCCGGTCATCCGGCCGGGGACCGGGTCATCCCGATGGCGCGGCTGATCGCCGTGGCGCCCACCGACGAGGAGGCCCGCCGGATCGCCGTGCGGGGCGCCGAGTGGACCGTCGCCTCGATGAGCGACCCGTCCCGGCGCAGGTACTCCAAGGGCATCCGCCCGGCGGCGCCGGACCAGGCGGAGCGCGACCGGCGCTCGCGGGTCGAGCGGTATGTCGACGACGTCATCATCCACGGCGGTCCGGACCGGGTGGCGGAGCAGATCCGGTCGCTGCGGGCGGACATCGGCCTGCACTACCTGTTGTGCGCCCCGCTGAGCCACAGTTCCTTCATGCTGCTCACCGAAGAGGTGATCCCCAAGCTCGTGTAGGTGAGGCAGTCTAGGAGCACTGAACCGGCTGGGTTGGAGGTCCCTCTGATGAAGAGTCAGTGTCTGCTCGTCGACGGCGACGACACACTGTGGGAGAACAACATCTACTTCGAGCGGGCGATCGAGGAATTCCTCGACCTGATCATCCACGACTCGTTCACGCGGACGGAGTTACGGAGTGTTCTCGACGAGATCGAGACCGCCAACTGTGAGCTGTACGGCTACGGGGCCGTGAGCTTCGTCCGCAGCCTGCACGACTGCTACCGGCGTGTGCACGGGAGAGAGGCGTCCGAGGAACACGGCCGGGTCCTCACCGCGCTCGGCGACCGTATCCTGCGGCAGGCCCCGGTCATCATCCCCGGCGTCCAGGAGACCCTGACGTATCTGCGGCCCAGGCACCGGCTGATCCTGCTGACCAAGGGCGACTTCGACGAGCAGTCGGCGAAGGTGGAGGCGTCCGGTCTGCGAGGGCTGTTCGAGGACGTCGTCATCGTGTCCGAGAAGACCACCGAGACGTACACCACCGTGGTGGAAGAGGCGAAGGCGGACGCCGAGCGGACCTGGATGATCGGCAACTCGCCGAAGTCCGACATCATCCCCGCTCTGACCGCCGGGCTGCGCGCCGTGCATGTGCCTCATCCCGACACCTGGGTGCTGGAGCAGCGGCCGGTCCCGGTGGAGCACGAGCGGCTGCTGTCGCTGGACCGTTTCGCGGATCTCGTGGAGCACTTCTGATGCCGCGCCCCCACCTCGTGGCGGTCGGCGACACACTCGCCGACATAGTGGTCGCGGTGAGTCCGCGGGTGTGCGAGCGACTGGGGGTGGGCCCGGGGTCGGCGGCGTTCGTCGGTCTCGCGGAGCTCGACGCGACGGTGTCCGAACTGACGGGAGCCGGCGAAACGGCCGTCCTCTCGGCGGGCGGCAGCGCCGCGAACACCTGCGCCGCGTTCGCGGCCGACGGAGGGCGGGCGACGCTCCTGACCGCCTCGGTGGACGACGGGCGCGGCCGGGCGGTGAGGGACGATCTCTCGGCCCGCGGTGTCGCCGTACCGCTGGAGCCGGCCCCCACGGGCGCGACAGGACGGTGCCTGGTGCTCCTGCTGCCGGACGGCGACCGGGCCTTCCTGCTCTGGCAGGGCGAGCCGTGGCGGCTGCGGATGCTGCACGACGGGATGGAGGCGGCCTTCGCCGGCGGGCTGCGCTGTGACGGTCTGCTGGTGGAGGGGTACCTGCTGGCGACCGAGGACGGGCTGGAGGTGGGCAGTGCGGCCGTGCGCCGGGCCACCGCGCTGGGCGCCTCCCCCGTCCTGTCCCTCTCGGACAGCGCGCTGGTCGCCGCGCGGCGGCGGCGTTTCGAGAGGCTGCTGGCGGACGGCGTGGGCACGGTCATCGGCAATGAGGCGGAGGTGACGGCCTTCACCGGTGCGGCGGACGCGGAGGAGGCGGCGGCCGGGCTGGCGCGGTCGGGGGTGCTCGCCGTCGTCACGCTGGGCAGCCGCGGCGCGCTGGTCCACGGCCCCGCCGGGCGGCACACCGTCGCCGGGAGCGGCGCGCCGGTGGCCAGCGCGCTGGGCGCCGGCGACGCGTTCGCCGCCGGCTTTCTGACCGGCCTGCTGTCGGGCCTGCCGGATCCCGAGTGCCTGGCGCTCGGCAGCGCGAAGGCGCGCGCGGTACTGAACGTACGGCAGGCACGTGCCCCGGTAGGACAGCCCGTGGGAGGCACTTGACCCATTCTCGCGGCAATGTGATCGCATGAATTGATGTCCGGCCGAACGGCTGCGGACACGATTCACCATGACTGTTTTTCTTCATCCCCTTTTCTTTGCGTCTCTTTTCGCCATGCCTTTTTGCACGGGAAATTCTTTCCTGCCCGATGAAGCACGTGGTCTTGCTCACGGCGTAATGCTCTGATATTCCTGACCAGGCGAACATGAACTTCTCAGAAAAGGGGAGCGCGACATGACGATTACCGTTCGCACCGAAGGAATCGGCCCCTCCGCAGTTTTCGCCCTACCCTGGCTCGCCGCCGACGAACTCGGCTACTTCGCCGAAGAGGGAATCGCGGTCGAGTTCGTACGGAACCGGGCCGAGCAGGTACTGACGGAGCCGGTCGCCGATCATGAACTCGTCGACTCCGTCCGCAACCACGTGCCCTTCGAGGAGGGGCAGGTCGATCTGTACCGCGCCTGCGAGTGGGGCCAGATCCGGCGGGCGCACGACAGTCGCCGGGGAGCGAAGATCATCGGCAAGCGGTCGTCGGTCGCCGTCATGGCGCTGCTGGCGGCGCCCGGCTCGGAGTACACCCATCCGCAGACGCTGGCCAACGCGCCGGTCGCGGTGAGCTTCCACAACGGCAACCACTACAGCGCCATCCAGATGCTGGAGGGGTTCCTGGAGCAGGACGAGATCAAGGCCGTCGGCTACCACACCATCGACGGCTACCGCGCCGTGCTGGCGGGCGAGGCGGCGGTGGTGGCGCTGGCCGAGCCATGGATCACCCTGGCGGAGAAGCAGGGGTTCCAGAAGGTCATCGAGACGCACTACGCCGGCCTGGAACTCGCCGCGCCTGATTTCGACCCCGAGGTGTACGCGGCCTGCAACAGGGCCATCAGCCGGGCCGTCACCGCCATCAACGCCGACAAGCGGTCGTATTTGCACTATCTGATCGATTCACTGCCGGCGGAGTTCGACGGCGTGATCACGCCGGACGATTTCCATCTGCCGCGTCTGCGTTATGTCCGGCCGGAGCCCTATACCCGTCTGGAGTTCGAGAAGGCGTATTCCTGGATGCGGCAGTGGGGGCTGATCGAACCGGGCTCCCGTTATGAGGACCTGGTGGTCGAGACCTCCGGTCTTGACGCCGCCCGCTAGCCGACCGACCGGAGCGGACGAGGGAGAGCACATGGCTGAGTCCATTTCAAAGGAATGGGGCGTCCGCATACGCACGGGATGCCGCGTCAGTTACACCCTGATCGACCTCAACGGTGAGTCCGGCCGCCGCAACGGCATGGCGTCCATGGCGCTGCGCTCACCGGGCCTGGAGGCCGTGGTCCTGCCGTCCGACGTGAACAAGGTCGAGGCGGACGAGAACGGGTCGGCCCATGTCGCCGCCGTCACGGGGCTCCTGGAACGCCTTCAGGAGGCGTGGCAGGGGCCGCCCGCCCGTGTCGTCATCCGCAAGGGCCTGCCGCCCCACACCGGGTTCGGCTCCGGCACCACCACCGCCGTCGCGATCGGCCGTGCGTACGCGCAGTTCGCCGACCGGTCCGTCGCGGTGGCGGACATCGCCAGAGCGGCGGGACGAGCCGGTACCTCGGGCGCCAGCCCCAATCTGATCGAGCGCGGCGGCTTCCTGGTCGACGGCGGGCATCTCAACCCCGACGACTTCGGCGAGGACCCCAAGCGCTATCTGGTCCCCACCAGGTACGCGGGCGGCGGCAAGCGGCCCCCGGTGCTGATCTCGGCGCCGTTCCCGTCGTGGCCGGTCCTGGTGATCATCCCCAACGGCAACCAGATGCACGGCGAGGTGGAACGCCAGTTCTTCGCCAGGACCCTCCCGATCCCGGCCGAGGAGGCCCGGCGGACCGCGCACGCCGTGCTGATGAATCTGGCGACGGCGGTGCTGGAGTCCGACTACACGGCCTTCTGCCGGGCCGTGAACTTCCTGACCTACGAGAGCTACTTCAAGCGGAAGCAGATCGACATGCAGTCCGCGCAGGTGAAGTTCCTCCTGGAAGAGGCCAGGCGCGGACCGGAGATCGACGCCATCGCGATGAGTTCCGAGGGCCCGATGTGCTACGCGTTCACCCGCCGTCCGCAGGACGCCGTGCGGCGGCTCACGGAGCTGCGCGGGGAGGGCGTGGTGCGCGAGTTCTGGTTCAGCGGTGCCCGCAATGTCCCGGCCTCCGTCGACTGGATCCCGGCCCTTGAGGACCAGACCCTCGTGGACTGATCCGAGCCGGCCCGAGCCCGGTCCCCGCCAGATCCGAGCCCGATCCCGGTCCGGTCCGAGAGCCGGTCCAAGAGCCCGGTCCCAGCCCGACCCGAGCCTGATCCGAGCCGTCCGTCAGCAGAGGAGAGAACGTTGCCGAAGAGGTTCTCGACAAAGGATCTGGTCGCCCGGGAGGAACCGGCCGACACCCGCAGCGGCGTCGGCCGCTTCACGTTCACCGACGACTACTCCGTCTTCCATTTCGGGAAGATGCCCGATCGGATTCCCGACAAGGGCCAGGCGTGCTGCCGGATCGCCGCGTTCAACTTCGGCCTGCTGGCGGACGCCGGTGTCCGCACCCACTTCCGCGGCTTCGAGCCGCCCGACCGCATGGAGTTCACCCTCCTGCGGGTGCTGGATCCGCGGAAGCGGGCGCTGGGGCCGGACGACGTCAACCATCTCGTCCCGCTCCAGGTCATCTTCCGCAACACCATCCCCGAGGGCTCCTCCGTACTGCGCCGTCTGCGGCTGGGCCGGCTGACCCCCGCCGACATCGGTCTGACCGAGCCGCCGCGCGCGGGGACCGTACTGGCGCGCCCGGTCGTCGAGTACACCACCAAGCTGGAGGAGATCGACCGCTTCATCGGCCGGGCCGAGGCCGCCGCGATCGGCGGACTGGACGAGGGGCAGCAGAGCGAACTGGAGGAACGCGCCAGGGAGATCGACGACATCGTCACCGTCCACGCGAGCGGCCTCGGTCTGCTGCACGCCGACGGGAAGGTGGAGTTCGGGCGTGACGACCGGGGCCGGCTGATCCTGGTGGACCACGCGGGCACTCCGGACGAGGCCCGTCTGCTGCTGAACGGCGCGCATGTGGGCAAACAGGTGCTGCGCGACCACTACACGGCCACCGGTCTCCAGGCACGGGTCGAGGAATGGGTACGGGAGGGCCGGCCCCGGTCCACCTGGCCCGCGCCGGATCCGCTGCCGCGCGAAGTGGTGGAACTGGTGGCCGAGATGTACCGCTCACTGTGCGAGGCGTGGACCGGCCGGAAGGTGTGGGGAGCGCGGGATCTGGACCAGGTGCTCGACCGGCTGGCCGACGTCGTCCCGACCGGACGGCGGCAGGACGGAGCCGGGAGCCCGGCGTTACGGACCGGTGTGTCATGGACCTGATCATCGTCGGCTGTCAGGCCGGAGACGAGGGCAAGGGCAAGTTCACCGACATCGCCTGCGAGGGCGCGGACGCCGTCGTCCGTTACCAGGCCGGACCCAACACCGGACACACGGTGGTGGCGGACGGCCGGGACCACCGCTTCATCCAGGTGCCCGCCGGAGTGCTGCGCGGCATCACCGGGGTCCTCGGCAACGGATGCGTGATCGATCCGCTCGCCCTGCTGACGGAACTCGGAGAACTGCGCGCCGCCGGTTTCGACCCCTCGCTGCGTATCAGCGAGTCGGCGCACGTGATCTTCCCGTACCACGTCGAACAGGACGCGGCGGAGGAGGAGTGGCGCGGCAGCGAGGTCGCCACCTCCGCGGCGAACGGCTTCGTGCACGGCACCGGCCGCCTGGGCACGACCCATCGCGGGGTCGGGCCCTGCCGGGAGGACAAGTCGGCGCGGATCGGCCTGCGGATGATCGACCTGCTCGACGAACACCTGCTGCACACGCGTCTGTCGCGTCTGGTGCCGCTCAAACGGGCGCTGCTCCAGCATGTGTTCGGGCGGCCCGCGGACCGCCGGCCGGTCGCCGACGAGGTCGCGCACCTGGTCAAGGAGTACAACGCGGCGGGGCGGGAGCTGGAACCGTATCTGTGCGACGTGTCGCGCTGGCTGCGCCGGGCCCGCGCCGAGGGACGCCGGCTGGTCTACGAGGGCGCGCAGAGCTTCGGCCTGGACCTGGAGCACGGCACCTATCCGTATGTCACCAGCGGATACAGCGCCGCGGGCGGGGTGACGGTGGGCACCGGCACCTCGCCGGCCCAGGAGTTCGGTGTGCTGGGCGTGATCAAGTCGTACATGGTGCAGGTCGGCGGCGGCCCGCTGGTCGGCGAACTCGGCGGCGCCACGGCCGACCATCTCGTCACCAGGGGCCGTGAGTGGGGTACGGTCACCGGCCGCCGGCGGCGGGTGGGATGGTTCGACGTCCCCATGGTCAGGCGCGCCATCGAGACCGACGGCATCAGGGAGCTGTGCCTGACCAACATCGATGTGCTGGCCGGTCTCGACGAGGTCGGGCTGATCACCGGATACCGGTCGGGGGACAAGGAACTGGACCTCTATCCGGCGAAGCGGGCGGACGCCGCCGCGGTCACCCCCGTACTGCGCCGCACGGCCGGCTGGCCGGACCAGGACTGGGGCACGGTGGCGCGCCGCGGCCCCGCCGGGCTGCCGGACACGGCCCGCCGCTATGTCGACCTGCTGTCGTCCCTGCTGGACGCCGAGATCGTCGCGGTGAGCGTCGGACCGCAGCGCGAGGACACGATCCATCTGTCCACGACCTCGCTCCTGTCCCGGACACCGGCCCCGGCGCCCGGCGGTGCCGTGCGGGATCCCCTCGACGGCCGCTGTCCGGAGGGCGACGATGTCCACGGATGAGTTCATGACCGCGGGCGGTCTGACGGTGGAACGGGAGCGCCACGCGGTCGACCCGGCGGCGCTGGACGAGATCGCCGCCGCGCTCGACGAGCGGCGCGGGATGGTGCTGGCCTCCGACACCGAATACCCCGGCCGGTACACCCCGTGGCGGATCGGTTTCGTCGATCCGCCGCTGTGTCTCACCGCGCGCGGCCGGGAGGTCTCGCTGACGGCCCTCAACGACCGTGGCCGGCTTCTGCTGTCCGTCCTCGGCCCCGCGCTGCGGCAGGCGGACGATATGGCCGAGGTGCGCGAGGACGGCACGGAACTGACGGCCGTCGTCAGGACGGCGGCGGAGTGCCTGACCGAGGAGGGCCGCAGCCGCCGGCCGTCCGCCTTTTCGGTGCTGCGCGTCGTCTGTGCGGTCCTGCACTCCTCCGAGGACGAGTACCTCGGGCTGCACGGCGCGTTCGGCTACGACCTGGCCTTCCAGTTCGAGCCCGCCCGGCTCCGCCTGGAGCGCCCCGCCGACCAGCGCGATCTGGTGCTGTACCTGCCGGACGAGCTGGTCGTCGTGGACCCGCGCAGAGGTGTCGCCGAGCGCCGCAGGTACGAGTTCCGCTGTGACGGGGGCAGCACACGCGGTCTGCGGCGCGAGGGACCGGTCACCCCGTGGACACCCGGTGCGCCCGGCGCGGGCCGCGGTCTGCCGCCGGGCCGGTACGCGGATCTCGTCCGCGAGGCGCGCCACGCGTTCCAGCGCGGCGACCTGTTCGAGGTGGTGCTGAGCCAGACGTTCTCCCAGGGCACCGACCAGCGGCCCGCGGAACTGTTCCGGCGGCTGCGTGAGGCGAATCCGTCGCCCTACGGGTTCCTGGTCAGCCTCGGGGACGGCGAGCACCTGGTGGGGGCGTCGCCCGAGATGTATGTACGGGTCACCGGGCGCCGGCTGGAGACCTGCCCGCTCAGCGGGACGGTTCCGCGCGGTGACGACGCGGTCGGTGACGCCGACCAGATCCTCACCCTGCTCAACTCCGCGAAGGACGAGTCCGAGCTGACCATGTGCACGGACGTCGACCGCAACGACAAGGCGCGGATCTGCGAACCGGGGAGCGTCCAGGTGATCGGCCGGCGTCAGATCGAGCTGTACTCACGGCTCATCCACACCGCGGACCATGTCACGGGCGTACTGCGCAAGGAGTACGACGGGCTGGACGCCCTGCTCGCCCACACCTGGGCCGTCACGGTCACCGGCGCCCCCAAGGCGTGGGCGACACAGTACATAGAGGACCACGAGCCGTCGGTACGGCGCTGGTACGGCGGAGCGGTGGGCCATGTCGCGTTCAACGGCGACGTCAACACCGGGCTGGCCATCCGCATGGCGTGGGTGAAGTCCGGGCGCGCCGAGGTCAGGGTGGGTGCCACCCTCCTCTTCGACTCCGTTCCCGAGCAGGAGGAGCGGGAGACGGAGCTGAAGGCGTCCGCCCTGCTGAGTGTGCTGCGGCGGGACGAACCCGGCCTCGCCGGGCGCGCGGACACCGGCGCGGCTCCCCCGGGACGCGCCGCCGGACCCCGGCCGCTGCCCCGGCGGCTGGTGCTCGCGGACCACCAGGACTCCTTCGTGCACACCCTGGCCGACTACTTCCGTCAGGCCGGCGCGGACGTCCGTACGCTGCGCGCGCCGTTCGGCGGACACGTGCTGGCGGACGAGCGGCCGGATCTGCTGGTCCTGTCACCTGGACCGGGCCGGCCCGCCGACTTCGGCATGTCGGGAACGCTCGGCGCGGCGCTGGGGCTGGGGATCCCGGTCTTCGGGGTGTGCCTGGGACTCCAGGCGGTCGTCGAGTACTTCGGCGGCACGCTCTCCCTGCTGCCCCAGCCGGTGCACGGCAAGACCTCCTGGATCAATGTCACGGGCGGCAGGCTGCTCGCCGGGCTGCCGAAACGGTTCGCCGCCGGGCGGTACCACTCGATCTTCGCGGCGCAGGTGCCCGAATGTCTGGAGGTCACCGCCATCACGGACGAGGGAGTGGTCATGGCGGTGGAGCACCGGAGTCTGCCGGTCGCCGCCGTCCAGTTCCACCCGGAGTCGATCCTGACCCTGCGCGGCGGGGTCGGACACGGGATAGTCGAGGCGGTGCTGCGTGGTCTTCCCACGAACTGACGGCGTTGCGGCGCGGGGCGCCGCGCGGCACCCCGCGGCGGTCCTGCTCCGCCCCGGCGAGCCGGGGCCCGACCGGTATCTGATCACCGCCGACCGGGTCTGGGACGGTCTCGCGCCCGAACCGGTCAGGGACGGCTTCCTGCTGGTGGAGGGGGCACGGATCGGCGCGCTGGGCCGGCGGGCGGACCTCGGCGGCGGCTGGGACACCGTGCCGCGCCTGGATCTGCCCGGGGCGACCGTGCTCCCGGGGCTGATCGACTGCCATGTGCACATGGCGCTGTCCGGCTCGGCCACACCGGTGCGCGATTTCAAGCGGGAGGCACGCGCCGGGGCGGCGGCACTGGCCGTACGGGCCGTGCAGAACCTGCGCCTCGCGGCGGAGGCGGGCGTCACGACGGTGCGCGATCTCGGAACGCCGAACGAGGTGGCCTTCCCGTTGCGCGCCGCCGTGGCCGAGGGACGGATCCCGGGGCCGCGGGTGCTGACGAGCGGTCAGCCGATCACGGTCACGGGCGGCCACTGCCACTGGTTCAGCCATCAGTGCGACTCGCCCGCCGAGATCCGGGTCGCCGTCAGACGCCAGGTGCGGGACGGCGCCGACTGGATCAAGCTGATGCTCAGCGGCGGCAATCTGACACCCCGGACCAATCCCGGCAGGCCCCAGTACAGCGAGGAGGAGGTACGGGCCTGTACCGAGGAGAGCGAGCGGCTCGGCGTGCCGGTCTCGGCGCACGCCTACGATCCGGACAGCATCCGGCGGGCGGTCGACGCGGGGGTGCGCACCATCGAGCACTGCCTGTTCGAGACGGCGGACGGGATCGCCTACGACCCCACGACCGCGATTCTGATGGCCGCCCGCGGTATCGCGTTCGTGCCCACGATCAGCGGTGCCTTCCTGCGGATGGGGACCGCCGGGCCCGAAGGGCGGGATCCGGTCGCCCCGCGCTTCCGCGAACGGCGGACACAGATCCGCGAGGTCTTCCGGCGCATGGTCGCGGCCGGGGTGCCGATGGTCGCGGGATCGGACGCGGGCGTGCCGCAACGCGCGTTCGACGGTTTTCCGGCGGATCTCGCCGCCCTCGTCGGCGCGGACGGCATGGGACTCACCTGCCGCGAGGCACTGGTGTCCGCGACCTCCGCGGCGGCGGAGCGGCTCGGGGTGGACGACACGGGCGTACTGGCGCCGGGGAGGCGCGCGGACGTTCTGGCGGTGGACGGCGATCCGCTGAGCGACATCGGCGCCGTCGTCCGGCCGCGGCTGGTCCTGACCGCCGGCCGTCCGGTGCGCGGGCCCGAAGGCGCGCCCCCGCCCGCGGCGGACGGTGCGAGGGACGGACGACGGACAGAGTCTGACGGGAGCGGGACATGAAATTCGGCATCTTCTTCGAGCTTTCGGTACCGCAGCCACTGTCACGCAGCGACGAGGCCCAGGCGTACGGGGACGCCCTCGAACAGAGCAGGCTCGCGGACGAACTCGGTTTCACCACGGCCTGGGCGGTGGAGCACCACTTCCTCCAGGAGTACTCCCACTGCTCGGCCCCGGAGATCTTCCTGACCGCCGTCGCGATGTCGACCAGCCGCCTCCGCGTCGGCCACGGCGGTGTGGTCTGCGTACCCCAGATCAACCATCCGATCCGGGTGGCGGAGCGTGCCGCCGCGCTCGACATCCTCTCGGGCGGACGGCTGGACATGGGCACCGCGCGCGCGTCGACCATCACGGAACTCGGCGGTTTCGGCGCCGATCCGGACACCACCAAGATGTCCTGGGACGAGTATGTACACGTGCTGCCCCGGCTGTGGACCGAGGAGCGGGTGCGTTACGAGGGCACCACCTTCTCCTTCCCGGAGCGGCCCGTCCTGCCCAAGCCCGCCCAGGACCCGCATCCGCCGCTGTGGGTCACGGTGACCTCTCCGGGCACCGAGCGGGACGCGGCCGACCGCGGGATCGGCTGTCTGGGCGTGGCCGCGGCGAGCTTCAAGGAGCAGGAGCGGCGCACGGCCGACTACCGCAAGCGGATCCAGCAGTGCGACCCCGTCGGCAAGGCGGTCAACGACCAGGTCGCCACCATGAACTATCTGTTCTGCCACGAGGACGACGCGGTCGCGACGCGCGTGGGCGGCGCGATGTTCACCGCGTTCGGCATGCTGAACAGCAATCTGCTGTGGGCCAGGGAGGTCTATCCGACTCCGGCCTACCAGTCCCTCGGCAATCTCGCGGCGGGCGGCGTCGCGCGGATCCGCGACGACGACCCGAGCCGGCAGCGCCCGGTGCCCGAGGGTGTCGCGATCGGCGATCCGGAGCGGATCGTCAAGGCCATCAAGGTGTGGGAGTCGGTGGGCGTGGACGCGATCAACTTCCTTCTGAACACGGCGAATCTGGTTCCCCAGGAGCAAGTCCTCGACAGCATGCGGCTGTTCGCCGCAGAGGTCATGCCGCACTTCGCGGAAGGCGGACGCTGATGCTCAGCGGTACCGCGGACCCGCGGATCATGGCCGCCGACGCCCCGTTCGTCACCACTCCCGCGACCGAGCCCCTGGTGTGCCGGGGCGCCGAGGTGCTCCAGGCGGTGTACGAGGTGCGGGGTGATGCGCGGCAGGCCGTCCTTCCGCCCGCCCTGCATCCGGTGAATCCGCCGGCGATCACGGTGACGGTCATCAAGGCAGAGGAGAGCGATGTCGGACCGTTCACCCTGGCGGAGACCCGGATCATCTGCCGCAGCGGCCCGCGCAGCCGGGGCCTGCACGTGTCGTGCTTCGTACAGGGCGACGAGGCCGCGCGTCTGCTCGCCGAACGGTGGGCGTACCGGGTACGCCCGGCCGAGGTGGAGCTGCGCCGCCGCTACCACGGCTCGACGGCGGTGGTCCGCTGCGGTGAACTCCGGCCCCTCGCACTGGATCTCCTCGATCCCCGTCCGCTCTCGCCCGCCGATCTGCGGTTCACCGACGCCCTCCAGCTCGCCCGGACCCCGGCCGGCATCAGGCTGCTCCAGGTCGAGCGCGCCTACGAGGTGCATGAGGCCGGCCGCGGCCGGCCGTCGCTGACCGCGTTCGACGCCGCCGCCTGGGGCGAGCCCCGGCTGCACCCCTCACATCCGATCTCCGCGCTGTGGGCGACCGCCGATCTGACGATACGGCCGGTCCGCTATCTGTGCCGCGCCGATGTCGGCGCCCTGGAAGGGACTGAACGAATTGGCCAGTGACGACAGGACGTCGCCCCGCGGCGCCTCCGCCCATCTCCATGGTCATGAGCACGCCTCCCCCATGCGGCCCGGTGTCTCGGGGCCGCTGCGGGGGATTCGCGTGACCGACCTCACCCGGGCCGTCTCCGGGCCCTTCTGCACCATGATGCTCGCCGATCTGGGCGCCGAGGTGATCAAGGTCGAGCCGCCCGTCGGCGATCTGCCCCGGTTCAGCGGACCGTTCACGACGGACGACACCGTCCGCGGCTTCGGCGGACTGTTCGGCAGCATCAACCGCAACAAGCTGGGGATCGTGCTCGATCTCACCACCCCCGCCGACCGGGAGAGGCTGCTGAAGCTGATCGACACCTCGGACGTGGTGGTCGAGAACTACCGGTCCGGTGTCATGGAGCGGTGGGGCCTGTCGTACGAGACCCTCCACGAGCGCAACCCGCGGCTGGTCTACGCGTCGATCCGCGGGTTCGGGGATCCGCGCACCGGCCGCAGTCCGTACGTCGACTGGCCCGCCTACGACGTGATCGCGCAGGCGATGGGCGGACTCATCAGTATGACCGGGCCCTCCGAGGCGGAGGCGGTACGGGCGGGACCGACCATCGGCGATCTGTACCCCTCCGCGCTGTCCGCTATCGGTATCCTCGCCGCCGTCCTGCACGCCCGGAACACGGGCGAGGGGCAGATGGTCGACGTGGCGATGGTGGACTCGATCGTGTCGCTGTGCGAGACGGCCGTCTACCGCTACTCCTACACGGGCGTCGTCAGCCGGCCCACCGGCAACAGCCATCCGCAGCTCGTCCCGTTCGACATCTATCCGACGAAGGACGGCAAGTGCGCGATAGCGGCTCCGACCGACAACCACTGGAAGGTGCTCTGCGAGGTGATCGGGCGCCCGGAGCTCGCCGGTGACGAGCGTACGTCCACCAACGGGAGCCGGGTGGCCAACACCGGGCTCGTGCAGCGGGCCGTCGCGCGGTGGACGGCGGAGCGGACGACCGAGGAGATCGCCCGGCAGCTCGGCGGGCGCGTACCGGTGGGACCGGTGAACGACGCCGCCGACCTCTTCGAGGACCCGCATGTACGGGCCCGCGACATGCTGGTCGCCGTCGACCAGCCGGGCGGTGGCCGTCCGGTGGTGGTCCCCAACTGCCCGATCCGCTTCACCGCGACGCCGTCGGGGGTCTACCGGCGAGCGCCGCTGCTCGGGGAGCACACCGAGGAGGTACTGGCCGCGCTGGACGGGGAGGTCCCTCCGGCGGTGGACCCGCCGGAGGGAGACAGTGAGCGGGGTAACCAGAGCCCGCCGTCGTAACGGCCGGCCGGAGCGAGGGGGTTACGGGGACTTCGGGGCCGCGGGTGACGGCTACACGGAACCGGCGGCCGGACCGCGGCGGTGATCCGGGGTCAGGAACGGCGGCCCGTGAGCGCGAGCAGCCGCGTCTGCGGATCGGCGCCCGGCTCGGCCGTGACCTCGGCGAAACCCCACTGGGCGCGGATCCCGGGACGGGCGGTGATGAGGTCCGCGCACTCCTGGACCAGACCGGCCGGCAGCCGTGGATCCCCGCCGGTGGCCTTGCCGATGTCCCAGCCGTGGATCAGGACATCGATGAACCGCTGTCGCGCGTACACCCGGCCGGGCCTGGCGCCGTAGGACAGCGGCCACAGACGCTCCATCGCGTCGTCGGCCGCGAAGGCGCCGGCCGCGGCCGACACCGACGCCTCGTGCGCGGCCACCGGGTCGTCACCGAGCAGATCGCCGTCGAGGTCGGTCCCGACCTCCTCGATGGTCCGGCCGCGCCCCAGCTCGTCCACCCAGAGATTGCCGCTCACCAGGTGGTTGACGAGCTGCCGTACGTTCCACGCCTCGCAGGGGGTCGGGGCCTCCCACTGGTCCGGGCCGACGGCAGCCACGAACCGGTGGGTCGATCGCAGTGCTTCCTCATGCAGCGCACGGATATCCATACTTATATAGTAGGATATTTGGCGCTCTTTTCATCCCCTTCTTCCTCATCCAGCCTTCGTCCGTCCGTTCGTTGTCCGCCGTTGTCCGTCCGCCGTGCGTCCGTCAACTGTCAGGCGGATGCGGCGTGTTGGCCGAGCAGCCGCTCGATCGACCGGTCGTAGGCGGCGGTCCGGGCGAACGCCTTCGCCGCCAGTGCCTGACGCCATGCCGGATCGGTGGCGCCGACCCGGCCCCCGGTCGCGGCCAGCGCGTCCAGCACCGCGCCGTAGTCGGCCGGATCGACGACCGGCAGGACATCGGCGAAGTTCTTGGCGGCGGCCCGCACCATGGCCGGGCCTCCCACATCGACGGATCCCATCGAGGCGCCCGGCTCCCCGTCCGCCTCCAGATCACGGAAGTTGCAGACGAGCACATCGATACGGGGGATGCCGTACTCCTTGACGTCCGCCTCGTCCGCCGCGTGTCCGCGCCGGTACAGCAGCCCGCCGAAGACCGAGGGGTGGAAGGCGCGCACCCGGCCGCCCATCAGCTCCGGGACCCCGGTCAGATCGCCGATGACAACGGCGTCGGTCCCGGCGCGCCCGAGCAGGTCCGCCGTGCCGCGCGTCGCCACCACCGTCGCACCGAGGCCGCGCAGACCGGCGCCCAGCTCCACGATGCCCGTCTTGTCCGTCACTGACAGTACCGCGTACATCCCCGGCCCTCCGGTGTGTTCAGACGAGCAGCTGCGTGACCCGGGACAGGGTGTCCCGGACATTGGCCTCGGCGACCGCCTCCAGCGCCTCGGCGGGCTCCATCCAGCGCAGCGGCGCGTCGGAGCTCTCCGGCCGCGCCGCGTCGGGGTCCCGTGTCGCCAGGACGAACCGCAGATCGGCGTGGTGGTGGGCGGGTTCCCTGGTGTTCGCGGGAACCGGGACGATCGCCACGTGCCGTACCCCGGTGTCCGGCCAGGGCGACAGATCGGTGAGCCCGGTCTCCTCCCGCCCCTCCCGCAGGGCGATGGCGAGCGGGTCGTTCTCACCGTCGTCGGCGTGCCCGCCCACCAGCAGCCAGGACTCGTGGCGCGGGTGCCAGCGCAGCAGCACCCGGCCGCTGTCCGGGTGCACGATCAGCGCGGAGGCCGTGATGTGCACGGGCTCGGACCGCGCCCAGGGGTCGTCGGTCCCCTCCGCGAGGGCGAGCACCTGTGCCACATCGGCGCGCTCCTCCTCGGTTCGGGGACGGTGGCGGGCAAGAAGACCGGTGAGTGTCTGACGGGTCGTAACCATGGAAGGCATCCTATTTGGGGCGGTACCACGGCGGCGCGGTCTTTCCGTGGGCGGCCATGGGTCCCGGTCACAGGGCCCGCTCGCGGACCCGGTGGCGGTCCCGGTCGGCCGTTCGCCGGACCGCTCGTGGTCCCTGAGCTATGACGGGCGGCGGTGTGCGGCACCGGGCTCCTTGGGCAGGCCGAGAAGCCGTTCCGCGACGACGTCCCGGAGGACCTCGGACGTACCGGAACGGATGGTCCCCGCACGCCCCGAGAGAAGCGCCTCCTGCCATCGGTCCGTCGCGTACCCGTCCCCTTCCGGCCGGACCAGGGCCGGCGCGCCCATGATGTCGAGGGCGAGCTCGCCGAAACGGCGGTGGTACTCGGCGCTCAGCAGATGCGTCACGGCGGACTCGGCGCCCGGCCCGGTGCCCGCCGGGGTACGTGCCGCCGCGCGCCGCTCCAGCAGCCGCAGCACGGTGATCCCGGTGTAGGCCCGGGCCAGCCGGTCACGGATCACGGGATCACGCGTGCGGCCCGTCTTGTCGGCCTCCCTGACCAGATCCCAGAACTCCGCCTCGAAGCCGAGGTGGCGGCCCGCCGCCCGGCCGGCCCGCTCGTGGGCCAGACCGGTCATGACCGCCCGCCAGCCGCCGTTCACCCCTCCGACGACATCGCGCAGCGGCGCCCGGGAGAGGTCGAAGCTCAGCTCACCGAAGTCCGCCGTACCGTCCGCCCGCCGCACCACGCGCCGGACGACACCGTTCCCGCCGTCCAGCCGTACGACCACACAGGACAGGCCGCGGTGGCCGGAGGTGTCGGGACCGGTGCGGCACAGTACGAGCGCCCTGTCGGCCCGTTCCGCGCCGTCGACCCATGCCTTGCGGCCGGTGACGACGATCTCGTCCCCCGTCGGCGTGCCGCGCGTACCGACGGACGCCAGGTCGGATCCGTGCCCGGGCTCCGAGTACGCCAGGCAGTAGGTGTGCTCGCCCGAGACGATCCCGGGCAGCAGCCGGGACTTCTGCTCCTCGGTGCCGTGCGCCAGGATCGTCGGACCGACGATCCGCTCACCGGCACCGCGCCGGATCCGGGGCGCTCCCGCGCGGGCACACTCCTCCTCGAACACCAGCGATTCCTCGGCGCTCAGCCCCGAACCGCCGTATCGCGAAGGCCAGTCCGCGCAGATCAGCCGCGCGCCGAGCAGACTGCTCTCCCATGCGGCGGCGGCTTCCGCCGCGCGTGACGGCGGCCCGGTGAGTCCGGCGGGAGCATGGGTCCGAATCCATTCCCTGATGTCCTCGCGGAACAGCTCCGTGGTGGTGCGGGAAGGCGGGTTGTCACCGGGCGCTCGTCCCACTGCTGTTGTCTCCCTCAAGGCGTCGGGAACTCAGATACCGATGCGCTGGGCCAGAAGTTCGCGATGGGCGGTCGCGTCGCCGAAGAGCAGTTCGCTGCTCTTGGCCCGTTTGAAATAGAGATGGGCCGGGTGTTCCCAGGTGTAGCCGATACCGCCGTGGATCTGGATGTTTTCCGCGGCGGCGTGGAAATACGCCTCGGAGCAGTACGACTTGGCCAGACTCGCCATCGCCGGTACCTCGTCGTTGTCCTCCGCGGCGGCCCAGGCCGCATATCCGGCGGCGGCCCCCGCCGACTCCACTTCGAGCAGCAGATCCGCGCATTTGTGCTTGATGGCCTGGAAACTGCCGATGGGCCGGCCGAACTGCACCCGCAGTTTGGCGTACTCCACGGCCATACCGAGCACCTTCCGCGCACCGCCGACCTGTTCGGCCGCGAGCGCGATGGCCGCGAGGTCGAGCATCTTCGCCACGGCCGGCCGGCCCCGCCCCTCGTCGCCGATCAGACGGGCCGGCACCCTGTCGAAGGAGACGGTGGCCAGCTTGCGGGTCTGGTCCAGGGTCGGGACCGGGGTGGCCGTGAGACCGTCCGCGTCGGCCGCCCCGTCGACGGCGAAGACCGAGACGCCGGCCGGGGTCCTGGCGACCACGAGCATCAGATCGGCCACATGCCCGTCCAGCACGTAGTGCTTCTCCCCGGTCAGCCGCCAGCCGCCGGCCGCGGTGCGGGTGCCCTCCAGCGTGACCGCGTCCTCGCTCCACCGTCCCGACCGCTCGGCCAGCGCGACCGTCGCGACGGTCCGCCCGGCGGCGATGCCCGGCAGATGGTCGCCCTTCGCCGTCTCGTCACCGGACGCGAGCAGCAGAGTGGCTGCCAGGGCCACCGACGAGAAATACGGCGCGCACAGCAGCGCGCCGCCCATCTCCTCCAGAACGACGGCCAACTCGACGAAGGAGGCACCGGAACCGCCGTAGCATTCCGGAATGGCCAGCCCCATGAGGCCCAGCTGTTCCGCCATCTGTTTCCAGACCACGGGATCGAATCCCTCGGTACCCTCCATCAGCCGGCGTACCTCGTTCTCCGGTGATTTGTCGGCGAGGAAACGGCGCACCGTCCTGCGTAATTCCTCATTGTTGTCGGTGAAGGGCGCGCTCACGACCACTCCCGTCGGATCGGGCGAACCGGCGAAGCAAGGCGGATACAAAACCATCCGCTTCGGTCGTGCGCGTTGTCAAGCTCACCGGGCGAATTCTCCGGCCGACGGGACGCCCGGTGAGCTTGACAA
>NZ_MAUD01000141.1 GCF_001700515.1 Streptomyces lushanensis | reverse complement strand
GGGCTCTCTTGTGCGGGGGTCGGTTGGTGGGGGACAGAGTACGCGTGGATGACCCCGCCCGTACCGGAGCTGCGTAAACCCATGGGCAGGGATTCACGGTCGGCGGTCATGGACCGCCGCCGGGCCGGTGAACTGCGAGACTGACAAGCATGAGCTTCGGTACGTCCCGCCCCGTGCGTCCCTTGATCCTCGATGACGTCCGAGGGGCACAGAAGATGCTCTCCGGCGTCGCGAGGACCACCGCGATGGAGGGCAGCAGATATCTGACGCGGCTCGTGGGCGCCCCCGTCCATCTCAAGTGCGAGAACCTCCAGCGGACCGGTTCGTTCAAGCTCCGCGGTGCCTATGTGCGGATCGCGGGCCTCTCGCCCGAGGAGNNCGAGGAGCGCGCGGCGGGCGTCGTCGCCGCCAGCGCCGGCAACCACGCCCAGGGCGTCGCGCTCGCCTCCACCCTCCTCGGGGTGCGGTCGACGGTGTTCATGCCGGTCGCGGCGCCGCTGCCCAAGATCGCGGCCACCCGTGACTACGGCGCCGAGGTCCGGCTGCACGGACAGGTCGTGGACGAGACACTCGCCGCCGCGCAGGAGTACGCCCGCGACACCGGCGCGGTCTTCATCCACCCCTTCGACCACCCGGACGTCATCGCCGGACAGGGCACGGTCGGGCTGGAGATCCTGGAGCAGTGCCCGGAGGTACGGACGGTCGTCGTCGGGATCGGCGGTGGCGGACTGGCCGCGGGCATCGCCCTCGCGGTGAAGTCCGTACGGCCCGAGGTGCGGGTGATCGGCGTACAGGCGGAGGGCGCGGCCTCGTATCCGCCCTCGCTGCGCGCGGGCCGGCCCATGTCCATCGGGACACCGCAGACGATGGCGGACGGCATCAAGGTGGGCCGGCCGGGCGATCTGCCGTTCCAGATCGTCCAGGAGCTGGTGGACGAGGTGCGCACGGTCTCCGAGGACGAGCTGTCCAGCGCGCTGCTGCTCTGCCTGGAACGGGCGAAGCTGGTCGTGGAGCCCGCGGGCGCGAGTCCCGTGGCCGCGCTGCTGAGCGATCCCGGGGCCTTCCGGGGACCGGTGGTGGCGGTCCTGTCCGGCGGGAATGTGGACCCGGTGCTGATGCAGCGCGTCCTGCGGCACGGAATGTCCGCGGCCGGACGCTATCTGAGTCTGCGGGTACGGGTGACGGACCGGCCGGGCGCGCTCGCGACGATGCTCACGGTGTTGTCAGTGGCGGATGCCAATGTTCTCGATGTCAGCCATGTACGGACCGATCCACGGCTCGGGCTGACGGAGGCGGACGTGGAGGTGCATCTGGAGACGAAGGGCCCGGCGCACTGCTCGGAGGTCGAGACGGCACTGCGGACGGCGGGCTACACGGTTCTTCGGTAGGACACGAGGGCGCGCAGCGCGCGCTCGGCGGGGCGCGGCTCGTCGTCGACCACGAAGGCGCGAAGGCACGAGGACGTACAGGCACGAGGACGTACAGGCGCGAGGACACACAGGGCGAGGACACGGAGACGCGGGGACGCGAAGGCGCGCGGGCCGAGGTGGGCGCGCCCGGACACCTTCGGCGCGCACCGAAACCAGGGCGTCCGATTTTCTTTACTTCTGGCTTACATCCAGCTCTTGTGGGTCGCGATGTATCGCGTTACCGTGCTGCGTCAGCAAGCACCGAAAGCAGCACCACAGCGATCCCACTGGAGAAACCTCATGCCAGGCGCCATCTACGCCGAAGGCCTGGTGAAGACCTTCGGCGATGTAAGGGCTCTGGACGGCGTCGATCTCGATGTGCCGGAAGGCACGGTCCTGGGGCTTCTCGGACCCAACGGCGCCGGCAAGACCACCGCCGTACGGGTACTGACCACCCTGCTCCAGCCCGACAGCGGCAAGGCCGTGGTCGCGGGCATCGACGTCCTCAAGAACCCCAACGAAGTCCGCCGCTCCATCGGCCTCTCCGGCCAGTTCGCGGCGGTCGACGAGTATCTGACCGGCCGCGAGAACCTGCGGATGGTCGGCCAGCTCTACCAGATGAGTTCCCGGGCGGCGAAGGCGCGCGCGGACGAGCTGCTGGAGCGGTTCAATCTCGCCGAGGCGGCCGACCGCACGGCCAAGACGTACTCCGGCGGTATGCGCCGCCGGCTCGACCTCGCCGCCGCGCTCGTCGTCTCGCCGCCCGTGATGTTCATGGACGAGCCGACGACGGGCCTCGACCCGCGCAACCGGCAGCAGCTCTGGGGCATCATCCAGGAGCTGGTGGCGGGCGGTACGACACTGCTGCTCACCACGCAGTACCTGGAGGAGGCCGACCATCTGGCCCATGACATCTGTGTCGTGGACCACGGCCGGGTCATCGCGCGCGGCACCGCCGACGAGCTCAAGGCCCGTACGGGCGGCGAGCGCGTCGAGGTCGTCGTGCACGAGCACGACCGGATCGACACCGCACGCACCGTGCTCGCGGCTCTCGGCAAGGGCGGCGAGGCGACGGTGACCGTCGACGAGCACACCCGCAAGCTGACGGTCCCGGTCACGGGCGGCGCCAAGCTGCTCGCCGAGGTCATCAGGGAGCTGGACACACGCGGTGTCGAGATCGACGACATCGGTCTGCGCCGTCCGACCCTGGACGACGTCTTCATCTCCCTGACCGGGCACGCGGCCGAGTCCGAGGACGCGGCCAAGCTCGCCGGGAACACGGCCAAGAACACGAAGGAGGCCGGCAAGTGACCGTCACCACGGAAGCCGTACCGACCACGGCCCCTCGCCCGCGCGGCGGGATCGTCCAGTCGGCCACCGACTCGCTGGTCGTCGCACGCCGCAATCTGATCCGCATGACCAGGATTCCCGAGGTCGTTCTGTTCGGGCTGATCCAGCCGATCATGTTCGTGGTGATGTTCAGCTATGTGTTCGGCGGCTCACTCCAGGTGGGCGGCAGCGTCAACGCCGATGTCTACCGCAACTTCCTGATGGCCGGGATCTTCGCCCAGACCGTGACCTTCGCCACCGCGGGCGCGGGCGCCGGTATCGCCGACGACATGCACAAGGGCCTGATCGACCGGTTCCGCTCGCTGCCCATGGCGCGTGGCGCGGTCCTCACGGGCCGTACGCTCGCCGATCTGGTGCAGACCGCGCTCACCGTGGTGGTGCTCGCGATCGTCGCCGTGCTCGTCGGCTGGCGCATCCACGAGGGCGTACCGAAGGCGCTCGGCGCGTTCGGGCTGCTGCTCCTGCTCGGCTACGCCTTCTCCTGGATCGGCGCGCTGATCGGACTGTCCGTCCGTACGCCGGAGGCCGCCACCTCGGGCGGGCTGATCTGGCTCTTCCCGGTGACGTTCATCTCGAACGCCTTCGTGGACACCAGCGGGATGACGGCATGGCTGCGGCACATAGCCGAGTGGAATCCGTTCAGCGCGACGGTGCAGGCCTGCCGGGTGCTCTTCGGCAACCCGGGAGTCTCGGAGTCCACCGCCTGGCCCATGGAGCATCCGGTGCTGGCCTCGCTGATCTGGTCGGTCCTGATCATCGCGGTGTTCCGGACGCTCGCGGTACGGAAGTACCGCTCGGCGACGGCCTGAGATCCGTACGTACGCCATGACGGCCTGAGATCCGTACGCGGGCCCCTGGCGGCCCGGGATCCGCACACCGCGCGGAACACCCCGCGGAAACAGCCCCCGGCTCCCATGGGCCGGGGGCTGTCGCGCTCAGCCCTGGTACGGCTTGGCGGCCAGGATCTTCACGGAGGCCTTCTTGCCGTTGGGCAGTTCGTACTCCGCGGTGTCGCCGACCTTCTTGCCGTTCACACCGCTGCCCAGCGGGGACTGCGGCGAGTAGGTCTCGATGTCCGAGCTGGCGTACTCGCGGGAGGCCAGCAGGAAGTCCAGCGTGTCGTCCGGATCGCCGTCGAAGGCGATCGTCACGACCATGCCGGGCTCGACGACGCCGTCGTCCGCCGGGGCCTCGCCGACCTTCGCGTTCTGCAGGAGCTGGGTGAGCTGGCGTACACGGAGCTCCTGCTTGCCCTGCTCCTCCTTGGCCGCGTGGTACCCGCCGTTCTCCCGGAGGTCGCCCTCCTCACGGGCCGCCGCGATCTTCATGGCGATCTCGGTGCGGGCGGGACCAGACAGGTACTCCAGCTCGGCCTTCAGCTGGTTGTACGCCTCCTGGGTGAGCCAGGTGACGTTTTCGCTGGTCTGGGTCACAGGTGCTCCTCGTAGGTACCGGGAATACAAAGCAACGCCCTACCCAGAAGGATGTTGCCTTCTCGGTCGGGCGAAACCACGAGCCTAACAATTTCGTGGCGCGAGGGGGAGGACGAAAGCCATCAGATTTACGTCGACGCAGGTCAGCGGCGAGACGTACGGCGGGTCCGACGGGTGGAGCAGGGCCTTCATGGACGACGCGACCGCCGCGGGACCAGTCCGACGGGCCTCAGTCCGACGTACAGCCCAGCAGCTCCGCGCTCGTCGCGGGCGCCGTCGTACGCACGGTGAAGACCTGGTCGATCCTGGTTCCGCCGGGTCCGAACCGCACGTCCTTGCGGCCCACCTCGGCGCCGTTCTCCGCGAGGGAGCGCAGCGTACAGCTCCCGCCGGCGTCCCGGTCCTTGCGGACCTCCAGATGGACTTCCACGGACGTGGCGGAAACCACCTTGAACTTGATGAGCTCGCCGGAGACACTGCGATCGACCACATAGTGGTAGCCGAACCAGCCGATCAGGGCGATCAGCGCGGTGCCGAGTACGGCGCCGACGATCCGCAACCGGTGATCCGCGTGCTCGTCCGCCGAGCGGCCGTACCGGCCGGGGGGGAGCTGCTCGCGCACCACGGCCATGATCGTCCCTTTCCGCGTCGGGCGGCCGGAATTTCCGCCCCCGGGTATCCGTCACTATAGAAGCCGTCCGATGCGACGAATCACTGAGGATCGAGCCTTGACTGAGCAGCTACGGCTGATGGCCGTTCACGCCCACCCCGACGACGAGTCGAGCAAAGGCGCGGCCACCATGGCCAAGTACGTGTCCGAGGGGGTGGACGTGCTGGTCGTGACCTGCACGGGTGGCGAGCGCGGCTCCATCCTCAACCCCAAGCTCCAGGGTGACACCTATATCGAGGAGCACATCCACGAGGTCCGCAAGAAGGAGATGGAGGAGGCGCGCCAGATCCTCGGGGTCGAGCAGGAGTGGCTGGGCTTTGTCGACTCCGGGCTGCCCGAGGGCGATCCGCTGCCGCCGCTGCCCGAGGGCTGCTTCGCGCTGGAGGACGTCGACGAGGCGGCCGGCCGGCTGGTGCGGCTGATCCGCTCGTTCCGGCCGCAGGTCGTCACGACGTACGACGAGAACGGCGGGTATCCGCACCCGGACCACATCATGACGCACAAGATCTCGATGGTGGCGTTCGACGCCGCGGCGGACAAGGCGAAGTATCCGGAGGACGAGTTCGGTCCGGTCTGGCAGCCGCAGAAGCTCTACTACAACCAGGGCTTCAACCGGCCGCGCACGGTCGCGCTGCACGAGGCGCTGCTGGCGCGCGGTCTCGAGTCGCCGTACGGGTCCTGGCTGGAGCGGTGGAAGGAGATCGAGCGCGAGGAGCGGACGCTGACCACGCACGTCCCCTGCGCCGACTTCTACGAGATCCGGGACAAGGCGCTGATCGCGCACGCCACGCAGATCGATCCGGACGGGGGCTGGTTCCGGGTGCCGATGGACGTCCAGCGGGAGGTCTGGCCGACGGAGGAGTACGAGCTGGCGAAGTCCCTCGTCGATACGTCCCTCCCCGAGAACGACCTCTTCGCGGGCATCCGCGACAATGCCTGATATGTATGCGACCCAGGCAATGACGCACATGCTGCCGCTCGCCAAGGAACTGGACGAGAACAAGGTGACGCCCGGTGTGCTCGGGTTCATCGTGTTCGCGGTGATGGCGGGCGGTGTGTGGCTGCTGATGAAGTCGATGAACCGGCACATGAGCATGGTCAACTTCGAGGAGAAGCCGGAGCCGGAGAAGACCCCGGCCGCGGCCCCGGCGAAGCCGCCGCACGGCGACTCGGAATAGCGCGCCGGCGGCCCGCCGGCCGCCCCGCACGGTGCGGCCGGCCCCCGGCCCTACGGCCCCGGCTCTACGGCCCCCGCCCGGCGCGGACCGGCCGGGGGCGGCGGTGGGCGCGGGCGGGTCCTGTCCGCCGCGCGGACGCCCGGACGCCGGGGTCCGGCGCCTCGCGTCCGGGCCGGGACGCGCCCGGGGGCGGCGCTGCGCGCGACGCGGGCGGCGGGTTCTCGGGCGGCGCGCGTGCGTTCCGTGCGTACGCGTCCTCGCACCGTCCGATCGCGCGGGCTCCGTACGTACGCGCGCGTCCTTCCGGCGCCCGATGACGCCGGGCGCCGGTCCGGCTCTGCGTCGCGGACCCGCGAAGATCCGCCGGACAGGGCCTACGCCGGTGTCGTGTCCACCGGGACGCCCATGACCTCGCGGGCGTGCCGGGTCGGGACCATGCCGAGGTGCCAGGCCTGCCAGCCGTCGTCCAGGGACACGCCTCGGCGGAGCATGACCGTGTAGGCGTCCGCGCAGTCCTCCAGTTTGCCGTCGCGGTGCGCGTGGCGGGTGGCGGTCAGTTCCGCCAGCTCCTGTTCGGCCACCGCCGAGCCCACCTCGGTACCGCCCGCCGAGGCGTACGGCAGCAGCGTGCAGCGCAGGAAGCGCGACCAGTCGGCGCCGCGCTCGTCGCCGTACGAGGCGAAGAGCGCCGTCGCCTCGTCGCAGAGCTGGAGCGCCTGGGCCGCGCGGTTGTTGCCCGCGTCGATGACGGCCAGTTCCAGACACGTCCACGCCTCGCCGTGCGCGACACCGATCCGGCGGAAGTCCGCGCGGGCGTCGACCAGGAGCTGACGGGCGAAGCCCGAGTTGCGGAGATTGCCGGTCCGGGCGGCGCGCTGGTCGCGGGTGACCCGGCCCGAGTGGTGCCGGGCGCAGGCCAGCCCGTACACGTCCCGCATGCGCGAGAACATCGTGCGGGCGCGTTCCAGCTCCCGTACCGCCTCGTCCCGGCCGCCGTTCTCCTCCAGCGCCTGGCCCAGGTAGTAGAGCGTCCAGGCCTCGCCGCGCGCGTCCTCGTTCTCCCGGTGGCGGGCGAGCGCGTCACGGAGCTGTTCGACCGCCGGGCCCGGTTCGCCGTCCACCAGACGGGCCCGTGCGAGCTGGGTCAGCGCCCAGGCCTCGCCGCGGCCGTCATGGGTCCTGCCGTACAGCTCCAGCGCCTCGCCCAGCTCGCCCTCCGCCCGCGCCACGTCGCCCATCCGCAGACAGACCTGGCCGAGCTGGAAGTGCGACCAGGCCTCGCCGTGCACGGACTCGCTCTCGCGGTGCAGCACCAGCGCCGTGGCCAGCATCGTGAGCGCCTCCGCCAGGCCGCCGCGGTCGCGTTCGACCGCGGCGAGGGCGTGCAGCGTCCAGGCGCGGTCCGCCGCCAGCTCGTCGCCGGACTGGAGTTCCAGCGCCTCGCGCAGCTTCGCCGACGCCTCCGGCAGATTGCCCTGGTGGTGCAGGGTGATGCCCAGCGAGCAGAGCGCGCGGGCCGCGCCCGCGTCGTGCTGCGCCTCCCGGTAGAGATCGACCACCGAGGTCAGGGTGGAGCGCGCCTTGTCCAGCTCGCCGAGCTGACGGGCCGCGATACCCGTACGCCACTGGACCGAGCGCACGAGCAGTCCTTGGTCCACCGCCTGCGCCAACTCGCTGATCTCGCCCAGCCGGTAGAGATCGCCGCGCAGCAGGCAGTAGTCGCAGAGCGCGCCGAGCAGATCGAGGACGGCCTGCTGGTCGACGCCCTCCGCGTGCCGCAGCGTGGCCGTGATGAAGCTGGACTCCTCGTCCAGCCAGCGCAGCGCCGCGTCCAGGGAGGAGAAGCCGTGCGCGCCCGCCGCGGTCTTGAAGAGGTCCGCGCGCGTCGATGTCTTGCCGTCGACCAGCCGGATCACGGAGTCGGCCAGCTCCGCGTAGTTACGGATGAGGCGCTCCTGCGCGGCGCCGCGGTCGGCCTCCTGCTCCTCGTCCCGCAGCCGCGCCTGGGCGAAGGCCCGTACGGCGTCGTGCAGCCGGTAGCGGCCGGACCGTACCGGATCGATCAGACCGGCCCGGGACAGCGTGGCCAGCAGTTGTCCCGCCTCCTGCTCGTCCGCGCGCGCGTTGCCGCGCTGGTCCGTGCCGCGGTCCGCGCCCCGGTCCGCGCTGTCGTCCGTCGCCAGCAGCGCCGCCGCGGCGGCGGCGCCCAGGGACGCGCGGCCGGCCAGCGCGAGGCGGCGCAGCAGCCGGCGGGCCCGCTCGGGCTGGTCGGTGTAGCGCAGCCACAGCGCGCGCTCGACCGGCTCCACGGGACCGTAGGCGGCGAGGTCGGCGGCGAGGCTCTGGGCGGTACGGGTGCCGAGCGAGGACCCGGCGACACACAGGGCGAGCGGCAGCCCGCCGCACAACTCCCGTACCTTGCGCGCCGACTGGGCGTCATAGGGCACATCACCGGAGCCGGTGCCGGTGCCGGCGCCCGAGCTGGAACCGGTGCCGCCGAAGGAGCCGCCCCCGGAGCCGGAGCCGCCACCGGCCGCCGCGGCCACCGCCCGCAGCAGTTCCTCGGTGCCCGCGTCGTCCAGCGGCTCCACCGGCAGATGGTGGACCCAGGCCGGTACGCCGGCGGGCAGATCGAGCGGCCCGCGCGCGGTCACCAGCACCAGGCTCTCCGAGCGCTCCGGGACCAGGGTGGCGACCTGCTCGGGATCGGCGGCGTCGTCCAGGATGACCGTCACCGGAAGGCCCGTCAGATGCTGGTGGTAGAGCTCGCCCAGCCGCCGTACCTGCTGCTCCGGGGAGGACCGCTCACGGAAGAGGAGCTGCTCGCGCGGCGCCCCGAGCCGGTTCAGCAGATGCAGCAGCGCGTCGCGCGTCGACAGCGGGGCCTCGCCCGCGTCGCCGCCGCGCAGATCGACGACGCACGCGCCGCGGAACTGGTCCTTGAGCCGGTGCGCCGCCCGTACGGCCAGCGCGGTACGGCCGGAGCCCGGAGCGCCGTGGATCACGACCACGGTCGGCCTGGTCTCCGTCGAGGCGCGGGCCGCGTGGACCCACTGCGCGATCTGCGCCATCTCGGCGCGGCGTCCGGTGAACGGCCCTTCGGGCTGCGGGAGATGGGCGAAGGACTGCTCGAGCACGGTCCGCCGGCGCGCGGCGGCGCTGCGGTCGCCGCCGCGGAGCCGCGGTACGGACTTCTTGGTGGTGCGGCGGGTCGTGGAGGTGAGCACACGCTGCTGGTCGAGGAACGGGCGGATGCCCCGTACCTCCAGCGCGGTCAGCCACTGGAGCCGTAGCTGCTCCGCGCCGCCGGGCTGGCCGGCCGCGCCCGCGCGCTGATGGGCGGCGGGCCAGTGGGACGCGGTCACTTTGGCGACGGTGGCGGCGGCCCCGGCGACGGCGACGACCGCGCCCGCGCCGAGCGCGACACCCGTGGCGGTGCCCAGCGCGACATCGGCGCCGATCGCGGCGGCGGTGGCAACGGCCGTGACCAGCACGGGCGTTCCGATGGCCTGCCTGCTGAACCGGTGGGCCAGGGGCCGCCGCTCCGCCTCCGCCGCCTCCATGGCCCGCGCGTAGGCGGCGTACTCCTCGGCGGCTCCGGACGCCATGGCGTCCAGCGCGCTCCGCCCTCGCGCCAGCAGCGCGCTTCCGTCGGTCCGGCCGCCGGAGCGCCGTACCTCCTCCTCCACAGCACGCACCAACAGCCGCTCGGCTTCGGCCCGGTGGCTCTCCCGCATAAGCGTCCCCCTCCGCAAGCACTGGGTGGAGGGACATTCTCCTGCGCCACCCCCCTGAACGCGAGGGAGAACCGCCGGAGTTCCTCCGGCACAGGGCCGAGAGCCACGAGACACATCCGCTCCCCCGACTCGCAAGATCCGCGGCCGGCCGAGCGCCTGCCGGCCGTCAGGCGGTTCCCAGGTCCACGGTCACGGAGAAGGGTGCGGCGGCCTTGATCACGCCGGTGAACATCTCGCCGTCTCTGTACGCCTTGCTGGCGGGATCGAGAACGTAGGTGTAGATGAGGGGGACACCGGTGGGGGCCTGCTCGATCCGCCAGTAGAAGGGGATGCCGGCTTTGGCGTACTGGTCCACCTTCACGATCCGGTCGGTGGTTTCCGAGCCGGGCGACACGACCTCGGCGACCAGGAGTACGTGTTCGGGGCGGGTGGGCGTGAGGTCGATGGTCTCCGCCCGGTAGACGACGACGTCCGGACGGCGGTTGGTGAGTGGAACGTCCTGAAGGCGGACGTCGAAGTCCGTGTCGGCGTTCCAGTCCGGACCCGCGGCGGCGTCCAGGGCATTGGCAAGGATCCGGGCGAGCCGGTTGTGCCGCTTGGACGCGCTCGGGCTCACGACGACCATTCCGTCCACGATCTCGATGCCGGCACACTGCTCCTCGGACCAGGAGTCGTACTCCTCGGCGCTGATCTGCGTATGCATCCATGCGGGCGCCATCATCTCGGCGGTCATGGGGGTACCTCCTTCGAGGAGCCTCGGCGGGTCCAGCGCCGCCGGCCTCAGCCTACTGTCTTCCGCTGCCGGGGGCCCGACCGGGAAGAGCGCCAGGAGATGTCCGACATCGCCCTGCTCCGTTCGCCCTGGCGGGCCACCGTCGCGGCGCCTCGCAGGCAAGCTCCCCGGGACGGGCGCGAAGGCCGAGCGCATTCCGTGCCTGCGGCGGTGATGCGGAGGGCTGGGGCAGGATGGGGGTATGGCGAACCGACTGGCCCATGAGACCTCTCCGTACCTCCTCCAGCACGCCGGCAATCCCGTGGACTGGTGGCCCTGGTCAGGTGAGGCGTTCGCGGAGGCGCGGCGGCGGGACGTGCCGGTGCTGCTGAGTGTCGGGTACAGCAGTTGCCACTGGTGTCATGTGATGGCGCACGAGAGCTTCGAGGACGCGACGACCGCGAAGTACATGAACCGGCACTTCGTCAACATCAAGGTCGACCGCGAGGAGCGGCCCGATGTCGACGCCGTGTACATGGAGGCCGTGCAGGCCGCCACCGGGCAGGGCGGGTGGCCCATGACGGTGTTTCTGACGGGGGACGGGGAGCCCTTCTACTTCGGTACGTACTTCCCGCCCGCGCCCCGGCACGGCATGGCGTCCTTCCCGCAGGTGCTGGAGGGCGTCAGCGCCGCGTGGACCGACCGGCGCGGGGAGGTCGCCGAGGTCGCCGCGCGGATCGTACGGGAGCTGTCGGGGCGGTCGCTCGCGCACGGCGGCGGGGAGGGCGTGCCCGGTGAGGCGGAGCTGTCGCAGGCGCTGCTCGGGCTCACCAGGGAGTATGACGCGCGGCACGGCGGCTTCGGCGGCGCGCCCAAGTTCCCGCCGTCGATGGTGGTGGAGTTCCTGCTGCGCCATCACGCCCGCACCGGCGCCGAGGGCGCGCTCCAGATGGCGGCCGACACCTGTGAGGCGATGGCGCGCGGCGGGATCTACGACCAGCTCGGCGGCGGCTTCGCGCGCTACTCCGTGGACCGCGAGTGGACCGTGCCGCACTTCGAGAAGATGCTCTACGACAACGCGCTGCTGTGCCGCGTCTACGCCCATCTGTGGCGGGCCACCGGCTCCGATCTCGCCCGGCGGGTCGCGGTGGAGACCGCGGACTTCCTCGTCCGTGAACTGCGCACGGACGAGGGCGGGTTCGCCTCCGCGCTGGACGCGGACAGCGACGACGGCACCGGACGGCACGTCGAGGGCGCGTACTACGTCTGGACCCCGGAGCAACTGCGCGAGGTGCTCGGGGAGCAGGACGCCGAGTTCGCGGCGCGGTACTTCGAGGTCACCGAGGAGGGCACCTTCGAGGAAGGCGCCTCCGTGCTCCAGCTCCCGCAGGGCGGCGGCGTGGTGGACGCCGCGCGCGTCGAGTCCGTACGGTCCCGGCTGCTCGCCGCGCGCGAGGAGCGGCCGCGGCCCGGCCGGGACGACAAGATCGTGGCCGGCTGGAACGGGCTCGCGATCGCCGCACTGGCCGAGACCGGTGCGTACTTCGACCGGCCGGACCTGGTCGAGCGGGCCACGGAGGCCGCCGATCTGCTGGTACGCGCGCACCTCGGCGACACGGCAGGGACCGCGCGGCTCGTCCGTACCTCCAAGGACGGCAGGCCCGGCGCGCACGCCGGCGTACTGGAGGACTACGGGGATGTCGCCGAGGGATTCCTGGCGCTCGCCGCGGTCACCGGTGAGGGCGCGTGGCTGGAATTCGCCGGATTCCTGCTGGACATTGTGCTCGACCACTTCACCGCCGGGGACGGCGCGCTGTTCGACACCGCCGACGACGCCGAACAATTGATCCGCAGGCCGCAGGATCCGACGGACAACGCGACACCGTCCGGCTGGACGGCCGCCGCCGGAGCCCTGCTCTCCTACGCCGCGCACACCGGCTCCGAGGCCCACCGCACCGCGGCCGAGGGCGCGTTGGGCGTGGTGAGGTCCCTGGGGCCGCGCGCGCCGCGCTTCATCGGATGGGGCCTCGCGGTCGCCGAGGCGCTGCTCGACGGACCGCGCGAGATCGCCGTCGTCGGACCCGAGGGGGACGCCGCGGCACGGGAGTTGCACCGTACGGCACTGCTCGCGACGGCACCCGGCGCGGTCGTGGCGTACGGCCCCGCGGGCGGCGACGGGACCGGTGGGGCCGGTGGGGCCGACGGGTTCCCGCTGCTGGCCGACCGGCCGCTGGTCGGAGGGCGGTCCGCCGCATATGTCTGCCGGCGGTTCGTATGCACCGCTCCCACAACCGAAGTGAGCATGCTGCGCGGCGAGTTGGGCGTGTTCGAGTAATCTGTGGCCGGTTTATGACGCACGGTGAATCGGCCTGAAACGCAGTATTCACCCAAACGGCCCTCCCGCCGTCACGGGTCGGCCTTATTGTCTTCACAAGAGGCGCAACAGGTGTGCGTGGGGGGCCTGTTGCGCGAGGGGGATCGAGGGTGCGCCGGCGGCCAGGGGGGCCTTGCCGCGGTCCACCCGGGCCGAGGGGGGCCGTGTTGCTCACGTCCGTGTTCATTGCTGCCGTTTCACTGGCGCTTTTCTGGATGGCCGCGTTCACGCTCTGGTGGCAGATGCACGCCTGGCGTACACCGGAAACGCTGGCCGCGACCAAGTTCGCACCGCCCGACGGAGGCCGGGAGGGCTCGTTCTCCCTGCTCCTGCCCGCCCGGCACGAGCAGGCGGTGCTGGAGCACACCGTCGAGCGGCTGCTCCAGTCCAGCCACACCGACTTCGAGATCATCGTCATCGTCGGACACGACGACCCGGAGACCGCCGAGGTCGCCGAGCGGGCCGCGGCCCGTGACCCGGGACGGGTCAGGGTCGTCGTCGACACCCATGAGGCGAAGAACAAACCCAAGGCACTCAACACCGCGCTGCCGCACTGCACCGGTGATGTCGTCGGAGTCTTCGACGCCGAGGACCAGGTCCACCCCGAGCTGCTGACCCATGTGGACCACGCCTTCCGCTCCACCGGCGCCGATGTCGTCCAGGGCGGCGTCCAGCTCATCAACTTCCATTCGAGCTGGTACAGCCTGCGCAACTGCCTGGAGTACTTCTTCTGGTTCCGCAGCAGGCTCCATCTGCACGCCCAGAAGGGCTTCATCCCGCTCGGCGGCAACACCGTCTTCGTACGGACCGAGGTGCTGCGCACGGCGGGCGGCTGGGATCCGGACTGCCTCGCCGAGGACTGCGATCTGGGCGTACGGCTCTCCAGCGCCGGCAAGAAGGTCGTCGTCGCGTACGACTCGGACATGGTGACCCGCGAGGAGACCCCCGGCTCACTGATGTCCCTGCTCAAGCAGCGCACCCGGTGGAACCAGGGCTTCCTCCAGGTCTACCGCAAGAAGGACTGGAAGCAGCTGCCCACGCCGGGACAGCGGATGCTCGCCCGCTACACGCTGATGACACCGTTCCTCCAGGCCTTCACCGGACTGATCATCCCGCTCAACGTGGGGATCGCGCTCTTCCTGGACGTGCCGGTGTCGATCGCCTTCGTCACCTTCCTGCCGCTGGTCACCGCGCTGGTCACCTTTGTCTTCGAGGTCGTCGGGCTGCACGACTTCGGCAAGCAGTACGGGCTCCGCGTACGGCTCACGCACTATCTGAAGCTCGTCCTCGGCGGCCCCTTCTACCAGGTGCTGCTCGCCGGAGCGGCGATCCGTGCCGTCTGGCGTGAGCAGCGGGGCCGCAGCGACTGGGAGCTGACCAGTCATGTCGGCGCGCATCTCACCCGCGACGCCCAGGGTGTCCAGGGCGCCCAGGGCATTCGAGACATCCGAGAGGACGTCCCCGCGTGACCTCCACACTTCCCGTGGTGACGACCGGTCAGGCGACGGACGTCCCCGCGCAGCCGAACGACGCCCGGAACACGGCACAGGACACGGCGGAGGCGGCGGCGCGGGCCGCGGTACAGGCCGTGCCCGGCAAGGCCGGCGACGGCCGGACCGACAAGACCGGCGACGGCCGGGCGTCCGGCCGGGGGCCCGGCAACAGATGGCTCACCGTCCGGCCCGTGGTGCGCTTCCGCAGGTCCCGCCCCGATCTGCTGCTGTGCGGAGTGCTCCTCGTCGCGATCCTGCTGGTCCAGGGCTGGAACATCCAGCACTATCCGACACTCAGCGACGACGAGGGCACCTATCTCGCGCAGGCCTGGGCGGTCCAGGAGGGCGACGGCCTCGCCCACTACACCTACTGGTACGACCATCCGCCGCTCGGCTGGATGCAGATCGCCTTTCTGACCTGGCTGCCCTCGCTCCTGTCACCCGAGTCGATGACCGTCGCGCCGATGCGGTTCACGATGCTGCTGGTCAGCGCGGCCGGCGCGGTGTTCCTGTACGTACTGGCCCGGCGGCTGTGGCTGCCGCGCTGGGCCGCCGGTCTGGCGATGGCCCTCTTCGGGCTCTCGCCGCTCTCCGTGGTGCTCCAGCGGGAGATCTTCCTCGACAACATCGCCGTGATGTGGATCCTGCTGGCGTTCTGTCTGGCTGCCTCGCCGCACCGTGATCTCTGGCACCACTTCGCGGCCGGGATCGCCGCCGCCGTCGGCGTGCTCACCAAGGAGACGATGCTCGTCATCCTGCCGGCGCTGCTGGTGACCATGTGGCGGTTCAGCCATCGAGACACCAGGAAGTTCGCCCTCACGGGCGCGATCACCGCCTGCGCGCTGATCGGACTCTTCTATCCGCTGTTCGCCCTGCTCAAGGGCGAGCTGCTGCCGGGCGGCGGACATGTCTCGCTCTGGGACGGCATCACGTACCAGATGAGCCGACCCGGCTCCGGCTTCATCCTCGACGCCGGCAGCGGCTCGTACGGAGTGCTCCAGTCCTGGCTCTACTACGACCGGGTGCTGCCGCTCGGCGGTCTCGCCGGCGCCGTCCTGCTGATGGTGACGCTGCGCTGGTCGGTCACGGCGCGGGCGCTCGCGGGCCCGGCGCTCGCCGTGGTGATCCTCACCGCCGTCGCCATGCGCCCGTCCGGTTATCTGCCCGCGATGTATGTCATCCAGGCGCTGCCGTTCCTGGCGCTGGTGCTGGCGGGCGGCGCGGCGAGCATCACCCACGCCGTGCTGCGCAGACGGCGCGGGAGCGCAGAGAGCCGGAAGCTGACCGTCGTGCGCTGGACGGCGCTGGCGGCCCTGGCCGGGACCGCCGCCGTATATGTCGCGCCCCACTGGTACGACGGCAACCGCACCGCCCTGACCGCCGACGCCAACGCTCCCTACCGGGCCGCCGCCTCCTGGATGGCGAAGGAGGTGCCCGATCCCTCCCGGGCCCGGGTGCTCGTGGACGACGCGCTCTGGCTCGACCTCGTGCACGCGGGATACGAACCGGGCCTCGGCGCGATCTGGTTCTACAAGGCCGATCTCGACCCGGCCGTCACCAGGACCATGCCCGGCGGCTGGCGCGACCTGGACTACGTGGTCGCCTCTCCGACAGTGCGGCGCGATGCGCGGGACCTGCCCAATGTGCGGGACGCGCTGGCCCATTCGGACGCCGTCGCCGTCTTCGGCGAGGGCGAGGACCGGATCGAGATCCGGCGGATCGTGACCGCGGCGGCGAAGAGCACGGGAGGCACACGATGAGCGTTCTTCCGCCCACCGGCGCCGGGGAGCCCGGCGGCCCGGTCCGGCACGAACTCGGCGTTCCCGAACTCGAGGCCACGGCGGTGGCCGAGCCGGGCGCCGTCACCGTCATCATCCCGACCTTCAACGAGGCGGGGAACGTACGGGAGTTGCTGCGCCAGCTCACCGACGCCGTACCGGCCAGACTGCCCTGCGAGGTGATCTTCGTCGACGACTCGACGGACGACACACCCGAGGTGATCGCGTCCGCCGCGCAGGACTGCCCGTTCCCGGTCGAGGTGATCCACCGGCAGACCCCCGAGGGCGGGCTCGGCGGAGCCGTCGTGGAGGGGCTGCGGGCCGCGGGCTCCGACTGGATCGTCGTCATGGACGCCGATCTCCAGCATCCGCCCGCCCTCGGGGGTCTGCCGGTGGATCACCTCGACCGGGAACGGGCAGTCCTGCGCGGCGGACGCGATCACCTCGGGTGTGTCGTCCGTCGAGTCGTCGACGAAGATCACCTCGCAGGGCAGTCTGGCCGGTACGGCGTCGGTGAGCTGGCGCAGCAACTCCCGTACGTTCCCCGCCTCGTTGAAG
>NZ_MAUD01000140.1 GCF_001700515.1 Streptomyces lushanensis | reverse complement strand
TCCGCGTCCCGGGCCCGCCTCCGTGCCCGCCTCCGGATTTGTTCCGGTCGCGCCCTCGCACCAGGATGTTGGTGATCTGTTCCACCGACGGACACCGACGGAAAGGTCCGTATGCCCCTGCCCGCCACTTCCGTAGCCCTGGCGGTCCCCGCCCCGCTCGCCGGCCCGGACTCCGCTCCCGTCACCCTCGACCGCCGCGACGGACCCTACGGCGAGATCGTGCTGCGACAGCGCGGCGAACGGCTGGAAATCATCGCCAACGGATGCTTCCTGATGGACACCTCGGACGGCCGCTCNNGGCGCCGGCGCCGCGGCCGTCCGTCCTCGTCGGCGGACTCGGGGTGGGCTTCTCCCTCGCGCACGCCGCCGCGGATCCCCGCTGGGGCCGGATCGTGGTCGTCGAGCGCGAGCAGGCCGTCGTCGACTGGCACCGCGAGGGCCCGCTCGGCCGGATCTCGGCCGCCGCGCTCGCCGATCCGCGGGTCGCGATCCTCTGTACCGATCTGATCGAGTACGTACACACCACCACGGAGCGTTACGACGCGCTCTGTCTGGACATCGACAACGGACCCGACTGGACCGTGACCGAGGGCAACGGGAATCTGTACTCGGCGGACGGTCTGGCCGCCTGCCGCGCGCGGCTGAAACCCGGCGGTGTACTCGCCGTATGGTCGGCGCGGCCCTCGCCCGCCTTCGGCCGGACGTTGCGGAATGCCGGTTTCACCGGGGTACGGGAGGAAGAGATCCGGGTTGCCCGAGGCGTACCCGACGTGGTCCATCTCGCTGTTCGCACTGCGTAGCCGGAAGGCTCCCGCTGCCTCTACGCTGCACCACACACACATCGATCCACATCCGCGTCGGACCTGTGGATCGCGGGAACAAGGATCGCGGAACGCGTACCAGGGGCGGGGCGATGGAGCAGACACACACCAGCCACAACGGAGTCGCGGCGACGCCTGGCGCCCAGCGCCGGGTCCTGGTCGTCGAGGACGACGCGACGATCGTCGACGCCATCGCCGCACGGCTGAGGGCCGAGGGATTTCTGGTGCAGACGGCGGTGGACGGCCCGGCGGCCGTCGACGCGGCCGAGGCCTGGCAGCCGGACGTGATGGTCCTCGATGTGATGCTGCCCGGTTTCGACGGCCTCGAGGTCTGCCGCCGGGTCCAGTCGCAGCGCCCGGTGCCGGTGCTGATGCTGACGGCCCGCGACGACGAGACCGACATGCTGGTCGGCCTCGGCGTCGGCGCCGACGACTACATGACCAAGCCGTTCTCCATGCGGGAGCTGGCGGCCCGGGTGCATGTGCTGCTGCGCCGGGTGGAGCGCGCGGCGCTCGCCGCGGTGACCCCGCGCAGCGGCATCCTGCGTCTGGGCGAGCTGGAGATCGACCACGCGCAGCGCCGGGTGCGGGTGCGGGGCGAGGATGTGCATCTCACTCCCACCGAGTTCGATCTGCTGGTATGTCTGGCCAACACACCGCGCGCGGTGCTCTCCCGGGAGCAGCTTCTCGCCGAGGTGTGGGACTGGGCCGATGCCTCGGGCACCCGTACGGTCGACAGCCATATCAAGGCGCTGCGCCGGAAGATCGGCGCCGAGCGGATCCGGACGGTGCACGGCGTCGGATACGCGCTGGAGACTCCCGCGCCATGAGCCGACCGGGCTCCGGCGCGGCGGACACCCGCGCCACCCACGACACCCGTGCCACCCGTGCCGTCCACGACACGGACGCGCACGGCGGCGGTCCGGAGACCAAGGGCCTGCGGCCGTTCTCCATCAAGGCCAAACTGGGCACCCTGGTCGTCGTCTCCGTCTTCATCACCACCGGTCTGCTGATGGTGGCCCTGCGCACCGAGACCGAGCTGCGATTCATCACCGTCTTCTCGATGATCGCCACCCTGCTGATCACCCAGTTCGTGGCGCACGGTCTGACCGCGCCGCTCGACGAGATGAACACCGTCGCCAAGGGCATCTCGCACGGCGACTACACCCGCCGGGTCAGCGGCGCCGACCGCCGGGACGAGCTGGGCGACCTCGCCTCCACGATCAACCGCATGGCCGACGACCTGGAGGCGGAGGACCGGCACCGCAGGGCGCTGATCGCCAATGTCTCGCACGAGCTGCGCACACCGATCGCCGCGCTGCGGGCCGTGCTGGAGAACGTCGTGGACGGGGTCTCCGCCGCCGATCCCGAGACGATGCTGACGGCGCTGCGGCAGACGGAGCGGCTCGGCCGGCTGACGGCGACCCTGCTCGACCTGTCCCGGCTGGACAACGGCGTCGTACCGCTGAGGGCCCAGCGCTTCGAGGTGTGGCCGTATCTCTCCGGGGTGCTCAAGGAGGCCAATCTGGCCGCCTCGCAGCGCGCGACGAGTTCCGGCTCCGGCAATCACGCCCGTACGGACGTCCATCTGCACCTGGATGTCTCACCGCCCGAACTCACCGCGCACGCGGACGCGGAGCGGCTGCACCAGGTCGTCGCCAACCTCATCGACAACGCCGTCAAACACAGCCCGCCGCACGGCCGTGTCACCGTGCGCGCGCGGCGCGGCGCGGCTCCCGAGTCGCTCGAACTGGAGATCCAGGACGAGGGTCCCGGTATCCCCGAGCAGGAGCGGCACCGGGTCTTCGAGCGCTTCAACCGGGGCACCGCGCCCTCGCCGCACGGTCCGGGCAACGACGGCGGTACCGGCCTGGGGCTGGCGATCGCGCGCTGGGCGGTGGACCTGCACGGCGGCCGGATCGGCGTGGCCGAATCGGCCCGCGGATGTCTGATACGCGTCACTCTTCCAGGAACGGGCCAAGCGCACGGTTGACGTACGCTTCGAACTGTTGAGGCACGTTCCCGCCCGGTCCCTGCCAGGTCCCGGGGATACGTACCGGACGTGCGCCGCGCGAGCACGGCGGAGGCCGGCCATCGGGCCGTGGCCCGGCCGTAACCCGCCCGTCGCATGCCCTCACGCCGCAGAACCTCGCTAGTTTCCCGCCATTTCACCCACTGAAACCCGCCGTCGGATGTGACTTGCACGACGATGGCACGCCCGGTCTGCAACTGAAGGCCTGGTAGGCGTAGCCTTGATTCCCGCTGTCCATCACCTTGTGAAGCGGAAGAGGGCGGTTCACGCCGTGTCGTCTCAGTCCCCCAGTAACGCGAGCATCTCGACCGACGAAGACGGGCAGGGCAAGAACCCTGCCGCTGCCTTCGGAGCCAATGAGTGGCTCGTCGACGAGATCTACCAGCAGTACCTCCAGGACCCGAATTCGGTCGACCGTGCCTGGTGGGACTTCTTCGCCGACTACAAGCCGGGCGCTCCCGGCACGGCGGGCGAACCCACCCCGAGCGCTGTGACCGCGGTCGCGGGGGCTGCGGTGACCACGACCCCGGCCGCCCCGGCCCAGGCCGCGCCCGCGGCTCCGGCGAAGCCCGCCACCGCGGCTCCGGCCGCACCGGCCGCCGCCGTCCAGCCGCCGGCCGCGCCCGTGGCCCCGGTTCCGGCTCCCGTACGGGCGGCCCCGGCACCGGCTCCCGCCGCGCCCGCACGGCCCGCCACCGCCGCACCCGCGGCTCCGGCCGCCGCCCCGGCCGCCAAGGCCGCCCCGGCGCCCGCGAAGCCCGCCACGGCGCCCGAGGGCCCGGAGTACGTGACGCTGCGCGGCCCCTCGGCCGCCGTCGCGAAGAACATGAACGCCTCGCTGGAACTGCCCACGGCCACCTCCGTGCGCGCCGTCCCGGTGAAGCTGCTCTTCGACAACCGCATCGTCATCAACAACCACCTCAAGCGCGCGCGCGGCGGCAAGATCTCCTTCACGCACCTCATCGGGTACGCGATGGTGCAGGCGCTCAAGGTGATGCCGTCGATGAACCACTCCTACGCGGAGCGCGACGGGAAGCCGACGCTGGTCAAGCCCGAGCACGTCAACTTCGGTCTGGCCATCGACCTGGTGAAGCCGAACGGCGACCGCCAGCTCGTCGTCGCTGGCATCAAGAAGGCCGAGACGCTCAACTTCTTCGAGTTCTGGCAGGCGTACGAGGACATCGTCCGCCGCGCCCGCGCCAACAAGCTGACGATGGACGACTTCACGGGCGTCACCGTCTCCCTGACCAACCCGGGCGGTCTCGGTACGGTCCACTCCGTACCGCGTCTGATGCCCGGTCAGTCGGTCATCATGGGCGTCGGTTCGATGGACTACCCGGCCGAGTTCCAGGGCACCTCGCAGGACACCCTGAACAAGCTGGGCATCTCCAAGGTCATGACGCTGACCTCGACCTACGACCACCGCGTCATCCAGGGCGCCGCCTCCGGCGAGTTCCTGCGGATCGTCAGCCAGCTCCTCCTCGGCGAGAACGGCTTCTACGACGAGATCTTCCAGGCGCTGCGCATCCCGTACGAGCCGGTCCGCTGGCTCAAGGACATCGACGCCTCGCACGACGAGGACGTCACCAAGCCCGCGCGGGTCTTCGAGCTGATCCACTCCTACCGGGTCCGCGGCCATGTCATGGCCGACACCGACCCGTTGGACTACCTCCAGCGCAAGCACCCCGACCTGGACATCACCGAGCACGGGCTCACGCTGTGGGACCTGGAGCGGGAGTTCGCGGTCGGCGGCTTCGCCGGCAAGTCGATGATGAAGCTGCGCGACATCCTGGGCGTGCTGCGCGACTCGTACTGCCGCACCACCGGCATCGAGTTCATGCACATCCAGGACCCGAAGCAGCGCAAGTGGATCCAGGACCGTGTGGAGCGCCCGCACGCCAAGCCCGAGCGCGAGGAGCAGCTCCGCATCCTGCGCCGGCTCAACGCGGCCGAGGCGTTCGAGACGTTCCTCCAGACCAAGTACGTCGGCCAGAAGCGGTTCTCGCTGGAGGGCGGCGAGTCCGTCATCCCGCTGCTCGACGCCGTTCTGGACGCCGCCGCCGAGTCGCGGCTGGACGAGGTCGTCATCGGTATGGCCCACCGCGGCCGGCTGAACGTCCTCGCGAACATCGTGGGCAAGTCGTACGCCCAGATCTTCCGCGAGTTCGAGGGCAACCTCGACCCGAAGTCGATGCACGGCTCCGGCGACGTGAAGTACCACCTGGGCGCCGAGGGCACCTTCACCGGTCTGGACGGCGAGCAGATCAAGGTCTCGCTCACCGCCAACCCGTCGCACCTGGAGGCGGTCGACCCGGTCCTGGAGGGCGTCGTCCGCGCCAAGCAGGACATCATCAACAAGGGCGGCACGGACTTCACGGTGCTGCCGCTCGCGCTCCACGGCGACGCGGCCTTCGCCGGCCAGGGCGTCGTCGCCGAGACGCTCAACATGTCGCAGCTCCGCGGCTACCGCACCGGCGGCACGGTGCACATCGTGATCAACAACCAGGTCGGCTTCACCGCCTCGCCGGAGTCCTCCCGCTCCTCCATGTACGCGACCGATGTCGCCCGCATGATCGAGGCGCCGATCATCCATGTGAACGGTGACGACCCGGAGGCCGTGGTCCGTGTCGCGCGGCTCGCCTTCGAGTTCCGCCAGACGTTCAACAAGGACGTCGTGATCGACCTCATCTGCTACCGCCGCCGCGGTCACAACGAGGGCGACAACCCGCAGTTCACCAACCCGCAGATGGTCCGGCTGATCGACAAGAAGCGCTCGGTGCGCAAGCTCTACACCGAGTCGCTGATCGGCCGCGGCGACATCACGCTGGAAGAGGCGGAGCAGGCGCTCCAGGACTTCCAGGGCCAGCTGGAGAAGGTCTTCGCCGAGGTCCGCGAGGCCACCTCGCAGCCCGCCGCGCCCCAGGTGCCCGACGTGCAGGCCGAGTTCCCGGTCTCCGTCGCCACCGGCGTCTCGGGCGAGGTCGTCAAGCGGATCGCCGAGTCGCAGGTCAACATCCCGGACACGGTCACCGTCCATCCCCGGCTGCTGCCGCAGCTCCAGCGCCGCGCGTCCTCGGTGGACGACGGCACGATCGACTGGGGCATGGGCGAGACCCTCGCCATCGGCTCGCTGCTGATGGAGGGCACCCCGGTCCGGCTCTCCGGCCAGGACACCCGCCGCGGTACGTTCGGCCAGCGCCACGCGGTCCTGGTCGACCAGGAGACCGGCGAGGACTACACGCCGCTCCAGTACCTCACCGGCGAGCAGGCCCGCTACAACGTCTACGACTCGCTGCTCAGCGAGTACGCGGCGATGGGCTTCGAGTACGGCTACTCCCTCGCCAGGCCGGACGCGCTGGTGATGTGGGAGGCCCAGTTCGGTGACTTCGTCAACGGCGCGCAGACGGTCGTGGACGAGTTCATCTCCTCGGCCGAGCAGAAGTGGGGCCAGACCTCCGGCGTCACACTGCTGCTGCCGCACGGCTACGAGGGCCAGGGCCCGGACCACTCGTCCGCGCGCCCGGAGCGCTTCCTCCAGATGTGCGCGCAGAACAACATGACGGTCGCCATGCCGACGCTGCCGTCGAACTACTTCCACCTGCTGCGCTGGCAGGTCCACAACCCGCACCACAAGCCGCTCGTCGTCTTCACGCCGAAGTCGATGCTGCGTCTGAAGGCCGCGGCCTCGAAGGCGGAGGAGTTCACCGGCGGCGGCTTCCGCCCGGTGATCGGTGACACGAGCGTGGACCCGAACGCGGTGCGCAAGGTCGTCTTCTGCGCCGGCAAGGTCTACTACGACCTGGACGCCGAGCGGCAGAAGCGCGGCATCACGGACACCGCGATCCTGCGCCTTGAGCGGCTGTACCCGCTGCCCGGCGCGGAACTCCAGGCGGAGATCGCCAAGTTCCCGAACGCCGCGACGTACCTGTGGGCACAGGAGGAGCCGGCGAACCAGGGTGCCTGGCCGTTCATCGCGCTCAACCTGATCGACCATCTGGACCTGGCGGTCGGCGCCGACGTCCCGGGTGCCGAGCGGCTGCGGCGCATCTCGCGCCCGCACTCGTCCTCGCCCGCGGTCGGCTCGGCCAAGCGGCACCAGGCGGAGCAGCAGCAGCTCGTCAACGAGGTCTTCGACGCCTGACGGCCTCACCGCCCGTACGCACGGTCCGGCGCCCGTAAGCAAGGACAGCACGGACAGCACGGAGGCCCGGTTCCGCGAACTTCGCGGGGCCGGGCCTTCCGCGTACCCGGCTCAGACGCTCGGCGGTTCGAAGTCCCAGTAGGGCCGGTTGCGTGAGCGGGCCGCGACGGTGTGCACATGCTGGGCGCCGAGCGTCTGCGCCAGGTCCTCCAGCGCCTCTCCCTCGGTCTTCTCGGCCCGCTGCGCCTCGCCCAGCGCCCGCAGGTCCGCCGCGTGCGCGATACGGGCGGAGAGCGTCAGCGGATGGGTGCGGCCGAGGACCTCGGTGGCCCGGGCGATGGTGTCACCGGTCAGCGCGGCGGCGCCCTCCAGATCGCGCACGATGTGGCACAGCGCGGAGGCGTTGATGGCGCAGCCCAGTGTCCACGGGTGGTTCTCGCCCACGGCCCGTGTCATGTCCACGAGGGCCTCCTCGATGAGCATATGGGCCTGGTCGCGTTCCCCGACGTTGCGCAGGATCAGGGCGTGGTTGGCGCGGGTGCCCGCGACGAACGGATGGCCCTCCCCGAGCATCGCCACATAACCGTCGACGACACGGCCGCTTATGGCCAGGGCCTGGTCGATGTCACCGTGCTCACGGGCGAAGCAGCTCTGGCCGGCCGCGAACATCATGGTCAGCGGGTCCTGTTCGCCCAGGACGCGCTCACAGCTCTCCAGGACCTGGGTGAACAGCTCGCCGGCCTTGCCGCGTTCGCCCGCCCGGTAGAGGCACAGCGCGAGATTGTGCTCGGCGCGCAGCGTCTGCGGATTGTCCCGGCCGAGCACGATGCGGTGCACGCGCACGCTCTGCGACTGGAGCGACTCGGCCTCGCTGTAGCGCCCGAGCAGGCGCAGGTCCGTCGCGTAGTTGATCTCGGAGAAGAGCGTCCAGGCGTGCCGTGGCCGCAGAAGCTGCCGACGGGCCTCCAGGGTGCGCCGGTTGAGGTCCAGCGACTCCTTGTACCGGCCGAGCAGCCGGTGCGAGACGGCCAGGTTGTTCTGGGCGTTGAGCGTACGGGAGTCCTGCTCGCCGAGGAGTTCGCGGTAGGAGACGAGGATCCAGCCGGAGACCTCGAAGGCCTCCTCGTACCGGCCGAGGCCGCGCAGATCGGCGGCGAGCCCGCCCGCGGCCCGCAGATGCTCCAGGTCCTTCGGGCCCTTCTCCGCGCGCAGATGCTCGACGGCGGCCCGCTCGATGGCCTCCGTACCGGCGTAGTCGCCGACGGCGCGCATCACATTGGCGTAGTGGTAGCTGAGGTCCCAGATCCTCGGATGGGCCTCGCCGAGGAGCGCCCGCCACGCGTCCAGCGCGCGTCGCCCGAGTTTGATCCCGGCCCGGTACTCGCCCGAGAGGTACATGTAGCGCAGGCAGTTGAGGATCAGGGTGTGCATCGCCGGGTCGGTGCTCTGGAGCACGTCGGCCCACTTGAGGTGCGGGGTGATCTCCGCGTACCGGGGCCAGAGCCGGGTGTCGGTGGGCCGGCCGGGGTCGGCCTGCACCAGTGCCCGCCGTACGACCTCGATGAACTCCTTGTGGTCCTGCGAGGGCATGTCCTGGTGGACGATCTGGTGGACCATCCGGTGCATGTAGAGCGTGTCGCCCGCCACACCGGTCAGGCCCTCGCCGTTCACCGAGTCGTGGACCTCGCGCTCGCCGACGCCGGCGGCGCGCACGACGGCGTACTGCCGGAGTTTGCCGATCGCCCGTGCCCAGCGCACCGGGTCGTCGACCAGCCCGCGGAGCTTCTCCGGGAGCGTGTCCGGCGGCAGGTCCCGCACCAGCCGTACGGGGATGGCGCCGGGCGCGAAGAACGTGCACAGCCGGAGCAGGTCGACCGATTCGGGGACCGTCTCACGGAGCTTGTTGAGCAGTATCGACCAGCCGGTCTGGAAGGCGAGCGGGAAGTCGGCGGAGACCCTGACCACGTCCTGGTCGATGCCGTCCTCCAGCAGCTCGATGTACTCGTCGACCGACATGTCCGAGTCGTTGAGCCAGCCGGCCGTCTGGTCGAGCAGCAGCGGCAGGTCTTCGAGCGCCTCCGCGAGCTGGTCCGCCTCCGCGTGGCTGAGCCGTGGCGCCCTGCGGCGCACGAACGCCACCGACTCCTCACGTACGTAGACCGGCACCTCCAGCAGGACGCTGTTGTGCTCGCCCCACTCCGGATTGCGCGCCGTGATCAGCACATGCCCGGGACCGTTCGGCACCAGGTCCCAGATCTGGTCGGGCTCGTCGGCGCCGTCCAGGACGAGCAGCCACCGGCTGTACGGATCGCCGCGGCGCAGCGCGTCACGGGCGGCGCGCAGCCGCTCGCCGTACTCCACACCGGTGGACAGGCCGAGCGCCGGGGCGAGTTCGGCGAGTTTCTGCCGGCAGGTGACCCGCTTGTCGGCGGAGACCCACCACACCACGTCGTACTCCGCGCCGAAGCGGTACACGTACTCCGCCGCGAGCTGTGTCTTGCCCACGCCCGACATCCCGTGCAGGGTGACCACTCCGGCGCCGCTGCCGGCCGCCTGGAGCGCGTGATAGGCGTCGTTGAGCAGGCCCTCGCGGCCCGTGAAGCGCGTGTTGCGGCGCGGGACTCCGCCCCACACATCGGGCGTGTCGGCCGGGTAGCGCGGGCCGCGCCGGGTGTCCACCAGCTCCGGGCGCGGATCGGCGGGCAGGCCGAGACGGGTGAGGATGCGCCGCTCGGCCTCCTCCTGGCCGAGCGTCGTCAGATCGGCGGCGGCGAGGACGGCGGTGGCGCCGGGCAGGGCGGAGGTGGTGATGGTGACTGCGGCGAACCGGTCGGGCTCGGGAGCCACGACCTCGCGCAGCGCCCTGTTCCACTCGTCGTGGGTGCGCGGGCCGAGCTGGAAGTACCAGTCGCTCAGGATGACCAGGACGGGACCGGGGGCCAGCAGCAGGTCCCGCAGCGACTCCTCCAGCGGTGTCTCCACCGGCGGGTCCCACCGCTGATAGACGACCGGGAGTCCGCGCCGCTCCAGACGGTCCCCGATCCAGGCCGCCCAGGGCCGGTTGAACCCGGCGAAACTGATAGTGACAGCCTGCGGCCCGGTTGCTCCAACTGGCTTACGCACTGGGGGCATTCGGCCGTCTCCCTGCATCGTCATACGCCCTTTTAACATACCCCGGAGCACCGGGAATCCATCCTCGTGCGCGCCGCTTCACGTTCCGTTCCTTTGGCGCCAGATCATCCGCGCGGTACGTACATACGCCACCGCGCGGGTGAGATGGCCGGGCGGCGGAGAGGTCTCGGCGATCCGGTGGTAGACCGCGATCATCTCGTTGACGAGGACGCGGCCCTCCTGTGTCAGCGCTCCGGATCCGGCCAGCACCGGCAGGACCGCGCCGACCTGTTCACGGCACCGGGCGTGCTCGGCCCAGGCCAGGTCGCGGTGGGAGAGCCGCTCGGCGCCGAGGGCGAAGCGCTGCCAGTAGTCGGCGAGCGCGAGGTGCGAGTACGCGCCCTGGAGCAGTCCGTCGAAGGGCCGGGGGTCGGAGCGCCAGGGAGCGAAGTGGCGGGGCGTCGCGTCCTCGTGGTGCAGCGGGACGAGGGCGGCGAGCGCGGCGAGTTTGGTGTGCTGGAGTTCATGGACGAGCGTGGACGCGAAGAAGGCGGCGGTGGCCGGGCGGCTGCTGAGCACCGCGCCGAACGCCTCGCGCCGGGTGCCGCTGCTGTGTGCCGCGCCCTCGCCGGTGGGCGCGGCGCCGGGCGGTGGCGCGAGCGGGACCAGACAGCGCAGCAGGGCGGCCGCCTCGGCGGGCCGGTGCGGTCCGCCGATGCGGAGCAGCGGTTCCACTCCGGCCCAGGACCGGGCCCAGACGGCGCGCTCGTCGTCGTCGAGGCTGGTGACGGCGGACAGTCCGTGGCGCTCCAGACCGCTGTCCGCCGCGCGGTACGGATCGAGGTCGTCCAGCGGTACGGGCGCGGCTCCGGGCCGTACGGGGGGCAGCGTGCGCACGGGCAGCCAGCGCGGATCGGCGGCGCGCGCGCCGTCGTCCGTGATCCGTACGGTGACGGGTGCCGCGTCTTTCTGACGGAGCGTCACACGCTCTTCCGCCAGTTCGGCGTCGACGGGCGCGGGCGGGCCCGGCTCGGTGCGCAGCGCGCCCAGGGTGGGCAGCGCGAGCAGCCCGTCGTGGGCCGTCAGCCGGGCGGTGAAGGGCAGCCGGGCGCGGATCGCGGCGGCGGCGGCGAGGGCGCTGAAGTGGTCGAGATCGGCGCGGAGTTCGGGCGCGGGCACGGGTGCGGGACCGGCGGCGGTGAGGCCGCTCAGACACCGCTGCGCCCAGGGGCCCGCGAGCGGATAGAGCAGCACGGCCCGTACGGCGGCCCGGTCGGCGCGCTCGGCGGCCTCCAGCAGCGCCCAGTCCTGGCGCAGCCGGTCGAGCGCCTCGGGCGGGCAGAGCGCGGGCGGCGCCGCCTCCGCCGCGTCGAGCAGGGCGCGCAGCAGGACGAGACGGCGGGTGTGCTGATCGCGTACGAGCAGTGCGAGGGTCTCGGATCCGCCTTCGGTACGGCCGAGTTCACGCAGGACGGTCTCCGGGACGGCGAGGCTCACCGCGGACCTCCCGCGTACACCGGGCCCGTTGTCGGAGAGGCCGGCGTCGTCACCGTCGCTCCGGTCGCCGTCCTGGTGGTGTTCGCCCTCGTTGTCGCATGCGCGGTGGCATTCCCGGTGGCATCCGCGGTCGCGGTCGCCGTCGCTTCGGTGAGCCTGGCGGTCACATGGCGGATCAGACGCTCCAAGTCGGCGCAGTAGATGGAGGGATGGCGGAAGCCCTCGCCCGCGCGGTAGCGATGCGCGTAGTTGCCGCCGCCGCAGACGGTGAGCAGCGGACAGCTCCGGCAGCCGGCCGCGAGGGCCGCCGCGCCCGACCGCCGCGCGGCGATCCCGGGATGGCTCAGGGCGTCGTCGAAGGAGTGGCGGAAGATGTCGAGTCCGGTGGCGGCGGCCGTGTGGTGGGCGGACTTGAGGGAGTCGACCTGCTCGATGGCGCCGTCGGTCTCGACCACGACGGCGTTGACGGGATCGAGCCCGAGGGACTCGGTGGCGCCGGGCAGTCCCAGCAGCAGGGCGAGACACTCCTCGAAGAGCCGGATCCGGGTCTCCCGGCGGCCCGCCGACCACCACCGGTCGAAGACCGTGCTCAGCCAGTCGCCGTACGGGGTCGGGCGCTTGACGCCCGGCCCGTGCCGGTGCGGGTCCATGGCGGGCAGACCGGGCGGCGGTGCGGTCCAGTTGCCGTGCGGCAGCAGCAGATCGAGCGCGGGCGGGCCCAGTTCCAGCAGCGATGCGTACATCTCGACCGGGTCGGTCCGAGGATCGACGACGGTGAGGATGCCCGCGTACGCCTCGGGACGGTGTGCCGCGAGCAGCCGGATGCCCCGTACGGCGGCGGGCCAGGACGGGCGTCCGGCGTGGTCGGTGCGGAGTGTGTTGTGCGCGGGCCGGCCGCCGTCGAGGCTGACACCGACGCGTATGGAGTGCCGGGCGAGCGTGGCGATCCTGCGCTCGGTGAGCAGGGTGGCGTTGGTCTGTACGGTGACATGGACCGTACGCTCCCGGCCCGCCCGCTCCCGTACGAGACCGGCGAAGGCGGCCAGCCGTCCCGCGCCCGCCAGCAGCGGCTCACCGCCGTGCAGCACGAGGGCGAGTTCGCTCAGCGCGTGGGTGTCCGCGTGCTCGGCGATCCGGGTGGCGGCGCGGTCCAGGACCTCGGGCCCGGCCGCGGCGGGACGGTCACGCCAGGTCCGGTCGGGGCCCGCGTACAGATAGCAGTAGCGGCAGGCGAGATTGCACCGGCCGTGCACCTTGACGATGAACTGCCCGAAGGGCACGGGAACCCCCATGATGTACGGCGTCTGGGCAGCCGGGGCCGCCTGTCCGGGACAGCCGCGGGCGCCTGCGGACAACGCCCTGGGGCCTGTCCGGCCGAAGGGTGGTTCCCGGGACGACCGGGGAGGCAAACCCAAGGCGGCGAGGTTGTCCATTTCAGCGGTGTCCCGGACCGAAACGGTGTACGGAGCTCTTCTCGGGGCGTGCGAAATCCCTTCTCAGAAGGCGTTGTTGAACCCCCACAGCAATTCCCGGGGCTGCTCCGCCCTGCCCCGCAGATCCGCCACCACCTCGGCGAGTACCGGGTGGTCCAGGGTCCGCAGTGTCTCCAGGTCCAGTGCCAGCAGATCGGGCAGCTCGCCACCGCCGGCCGCCGTCCCGCCGCCGGGCGCCCGGTCCTTCGACGCCCGGTCGTCCAAGTCCTCGTCGGCCAGGCCTTCGTACCCCGGCGCACCGTCGGTCGGCGCCCCGTGGTCCGGTGCCCGGTCCCCGGGCGTCCCGTCCACCGCGGCGCACGTCACGTCGCTCATCGTGTTCTCCCCGTAGCCCTGTCGTGGAGCGCCCGGCTCAGCGCTCCAGCTCGGCCAGCCGCTCCATGGTCGACCCGGCCGTCCCGCCACCGCCGTCCGGCAGCTTGCGCCATTCCGTACGGGCCGCCCGGTATGCCTCACGCGCGGCCCTGGGCCGTCCGGCCCTCTCGTATGTCATACCCCGCCAGTGGTTCGCCTCAGCACGCAACGCGACGGCCTGGAGACGCAGTCGCGGACTCTCCAGTTCCTCCTCCGCCGTCCTGGCCGCGTCCGCCGCGTCCCGGAACGCCTCGGCCGCGTCGTCCAGCCGGGCCGGCCGGTGCAGCGTCCGGTACGCGTCGAGATGCGAGCGGCCGAGCTCCAGCCAGCACCGGGCCTCGGTCAGCGGTTCGCTCGCCTCCTGTGCCGCGAGACCGAAGAGATGCTCGGCCTCCCGCAGATCCACCCGGTCGTCGTGGAGCCGGTGCCGGAGCATCAGCGCCCGCCCCAGCATCAGCAGCCGCTCCGCCTGGCGCGCGGTGCCCGTCACTGTCTCCGTACGGCAGTCGCGCAGCACCCGTACCGCCGCGCCGGTGAACGGGGCTCCGTCCGGCAGCTCGGCGCGGCGCAGCAGCGCGCCGCCCCATTCCGCGAGCAGATCGGCGTGGGCCCGGGAGTCACGGGCGGTGCCGCGGGCCGCGCGGGCGAAGCACTCGGCGGCCTCTTCGAGATCGGCCGGGTCGCCGGAGCGTTCGTACCGCGCCAGGCACACCCGTCCCGCGCGCGCCCTGAGCGAGGCGCGCAGCCGCTCGTCCCGTACGGTCGCCAGCGACTGTTCGATCAGGGTCCCGGCCTCGTCGAGCCCCTCGCCGGAGCGCAGCAGCGCGTCCACCAGATCCAGCAGGATCCTGGCCTGCGTGGACACGGTGTGCGCTCCCGAGCCCGGCGAGAGGGCCTTGCGCAGCGAACGCGCGGCCTGGGTCGCGTACACCTGGGCCTGTTCGGTGTCGCCGGTCGCGCCGGAGAGCCGCAGCAGAGTGCGGCCGTGCGCCAGAGGCAGCCCGGCGGGACGGTTCTCCTGATCGGGCCAGACGTCGGCGAACGCCTCCAGCATGCCGATCGCGCCCTGGAGGAGCGCGCTGTCGCCGCCGAGACGCCACTGCGCCTCCAGCGCGCGCACCCGCTCCAGGGTGAGCCGCAGCGCCTCGCCGGGCTCCAGTCCGGGCGCCGCGCAGGCGAAGGCGTACTCGCGGTCGGCGCGGCGCAGCAGCTCCAGCGCGCCGGGCCGGTCGCCGCGCCGGCGGCGGTCGTCGGCCGCCGCGTGCAGCACCTGGGCCAGCACCGCCCGTTCGCGTACCGCCCGGGGATGCGCGGCGGCCCGCTCGGCCGCCCTTATGGCCTCGCGCAGCAGTTCGCCGCCGCCCTGGACCTCCCACAGCCGCAGCAGACAGCGGGCGGTCTCGGCCCACAGCTCGGGATCGGCGGCGCCGGGCGCCTCGCGCTCGGTGGCACCGCGGAGCTGCTGCACGGCGTCGATCAGATACTGCACCATGCCGTCCGACTCGAACTGGCGCAGCAGGTCACGGGCGCTCTCCACCGCGGCGTTGGTGGTCCGGTCCTCGGGACCGGGGCCGCCCGCGTCGGGGTCGGTGAACTGCTCGGGCAGCGGCATGAAACGCTCCAGCACCCGCGCCGCCACCTCGGCGAAGGGATGCGGGACCCGCTGTCCGTCCGCGCCCGGCTCACCGCTCTCGCCGGGCTCGATGCCGTCGGCGCCGTGGGCGCCGAACGGGCCGTCGTCGTCGAGGCCGCCGCGCGGGAAGAGCGGACCGTGGCTGCCGTCGCCGAGCTGGGCGAGCGCCAGTGCCGGGAAGTTCGGTCCGCCCCTGCCGAACCGCTGCTCTATGTACTCGGAGCAGTGCTTGAGCACCAGCATCGCCTCGTCGCGCCCGAGCGGTCCGAGCAGCGCCTCCTGCACACCGGGGGCGAACTCGTACCACGGCCCGTCGTCCGCGCTGTCGCTCTTGCCGCGCGAGAGCAGCCCGCTGAGCAGCACCTCGGCGAGCTCCGAGGGACCGGAGTCGGGCAGCATCGTGCGCTGTACGAGCTGCATCACCGGCAGATAGAGCGGAGCCGCCGCGAGATAGACCGCGAGCTGTCCCGCGACCGGCGAGGCGGCCGAGCGGAACCTGCTGACGAGCTGGAGGGAGGACATCCGGTCGCCGGGACGCTGCGGGGGCGCCGCGGGATGGTCGGCGCGCACCCAGCCGACCGCGCCGGAGATCCGGCCCGCGCCGGTGCCCGAGAGCAGCCGGGCCCACGCGCCGAGCGCGCCCGCGACCGGAGGCAGTACGGGAATGGCGAGGGCGCCCGGATGCGCCGCCTGGCCCGGCGCCGTCTCGTCGCCGACCTTCAGGACGGCGGCTCCCGCGAGCCCTTCGCCCCGGGAGAGCACACCGTAGGTGACGGGCAGCCGCGTACGGTTCCACATGCGCTGCGGCAGCGGTTGCAGGACGGCGGTGGGGGCCTGCCGGCCGAGCTGGTGCAGCAGCCGGTGGGCGCGTCCGCTGTGCCAGAGCGGGCCCGCGCAGTCGCTGACGACCACGGTGACGCGCCGTCCGGTCGGATCGCTGAGCCGGTCGGCGGAGCTGAGCGGCGCGGCGGCCGGATCGGGACTCCTGCTGACGGCGGGCGCCCCGTCGGGGCCCTGGTGCAGATAGCGCACCTGGACATCCCGGAAGGCACCCAACTGGCCGAAGATCTGCTGAAGTTCGCCGAAGAGGCGCTCCCACACCCGCATGGACGACGAGGTGTCCATGACGAACTGGAGGAGTGCGTCCGCCCGGGACACCCCGCGGAACACCGGGATGATCAGCCCGCCGGCACGGGCGCTGAGTTCAACGGTCGCCACCTCGTCAAGGGTACGGCGCAGCGGGGGCGCGGCAGGACGGTACCGCTGGAGCGGGCGCAGGGCGCGCTGGAGCTCCAGCGGCGCGGGCAGCGCGGGCGCGGCGGGCACGCCGAGCGTGAGCGCGGCGGACGCGCCGCCCGACCGGATGCGCGGCCCGTCGTCGCGAGGGACGGGATGGAGTGCGATCCGCCGGTCGGGATCGGGGAGTTCGGAGCGCGGGAGCGGCTCGTCCGCCGGGCCGTCCTCGCCCGTACGGTCCTGCTCGCCCGGCCGGGTGACGGAGAGCGGCCCCGGGCCGGCCGGCTCGGAGCCGGCGTACGTGATGCCCTCCGCTCCCTCGGCGCCCCCGTCCGAGGTCCGGCCGCCGCTGGTCTGCTGGGCCAGCCAGATGGCGTCGCAGAGCTGTTCGGCGTCGGGATCGAGACCGGCCTCGCGCAGCCGGGCGACCAGCGCGGTGAGCAGCACACCGTCGTAGGGCGGCCCGCTCCCGGCCCCGGGAGGTCGCTCCGGGGCGTGCCCGCGTCCCGGTTCCGGCTCGCTGTCCGGGCCGTGACGTACCGTGACATCGGGCATCAGCGCATCACCTCGGCCGGTCGAGTCGCTGGATGAGCAGGTCGGCGAGCCGGTCCCGGCCTGCCGGGGCGGCGGCGTCGGTGAGATAGATGGCGTTCAGAAGCTGGTCGGTGGAGATCAGTTCGCTGCGCGAGCGCTCCAGGAAGTGGGCGATGAGATCGTCGCCCGCGCGTGCCGCCTCGTCGCCGAGATGGGCCCGTACGAAGGTGGCGAGCCGCTGGTGGTCCGGGCGGCCCAGTTCGAGATGGATGCAGCGGCGCATCAGCGGCGCCGGGAAGTCGCGCTCGCCGTTGCTGGTGAGGACGACGAAGGGGAAGGCCCTGCACTGCACTCGGCCGCCCTTCACCTTCACCTTCGTCCCGTCGTCGGTGAGCACCTCGGCCTCGCCGTCGGGCAGCCGGTCGGCGATGCGCTCCAGCTCCGGTATGCCGAACTCGCCCTCCTCCAGCACATTGAGCAGATCGTTCGGCAGGTCGATGTCGCTCTTGTCCAGCTCGTCGATGAGCAGGACGCGAGGCAGCGCGGAGGGCAGCAGGGCGGTGCCGAGCGGGCCGAGGCGGATGTAGCTGCCGATGTCCGCCGACGGGTCCTGGTGGCGCGCGCCGCCCGAGCCGCCCGTACCACCCGCGCCGTCCGGCGTGGACGGCCCGTCCGGCCCGTCCGGCCCCGACGAGGCGCGGTGCGCGGCGAGCTGCACATCCTGGAGCCGGGCGATCGCGTCGTAGTGGTAGAGCCCGTCCAGCAGCGTGGACCGGCTGACGATGGGCCAGCGCAGCACCCGGCCGAGCCCCAGCTCATGGGCGACGGAGTGGGCCAGGGTGCTCTTGCCCGCGCCGGGACTCCCGGTGACCAGCAGCGGACGCCTCAGATAGAGCGCGGCGTTGATCATCTCCAGCTCTTCCGCGCCCGGCCGGTGCAGTTCGGCCTCGTGCCGGTAGCCGCCGAGCCGGCGGTCCGCGGAGCCGTTCGACGAGGTGTCGTCACCGCCCGCGAAGTCCCGCCAGGGCGGCGGCGGCGGAAGCTGGTTGATGCCTCCGTGCGGTTCGCCGGCCCCTCGGTAGATGAGCCACTCGCCGGGTTCACTCATCACGTGTTCCTCATCGTCACTCGTCCGCCAGGGCGGTCCGGGGCAGTCGGGAGGGCAGTCGGAGGGGCCGAACGCGCATCGCCGCAAGGACAACGTGCATCACCGTAGCGATCCGCCGCCGCGCCCGTAAGGGGACCGATCGGCCCCGGCTCCGGACCGTTCACGGTGCCTCCAGGAGCTGTCCCGATCCGGGCAGGGGGTGGTGCGGGTCGTCGTAGTAGAGCGCCACGCCGTCCGACCAGTACATCTCCGTACGGCCCGCGCTCACTCCGCGTCTCAGCTCCTGGATCGTGCGCGGGAGCTGATCGGCGGTCCCGGCCTCGGCGACGGTGTCCAGCGCGCGGCGGTGGAAGTCCGCGCAGACCATGCCCGGCCTGTCCTCGCCGCGGCGCAGCAGGGCGATGTGGAAGCCGCCGCGCACCACCCGGCTCAGCCCGGCCGCGGTCTCGCCGTCCGGCCGGTCCCCGAACCGGCAGAGCACCGGCACGGTCTCGTACGCCAGCGCCCGAAGGTCCTCGTCCGTCGGTACGGGTACCCGCAGTCCGTCCTCGCAATCGATGATCTCGCCGCGCATCGCCACGCTCCAGGTGCGGTTCCACCGGGCCCGGTGCTCACGCGCCTCGTCCTCCGAGAGCGGCGGACCGGGATTCGAGCAGCGGACCACCACCGGGCGTACGGTGCCGAGCGGCGGCTCGTCGGGCGACAGCTGCCAGCGGTCGACCTCCAGACCGAGCTGTGCCTGGACGACCGCGACCTGGAGCACGGCCGGGCTGTCCGGTTCGTCGCACCGCCGGAACGCCTCGGCCAGCGGCGCGGTGAGCCTGGCCGGCAGGTCCTGGGCCACCGTGCCCCGGCTGTCCTCCTTGACGGGCACCACCTCGCCGGTGTGCCGGGCGACACCGACGCGCCAGTCGTAGCTGTCCCGCTCCCAGCCGCGCGGCTCCAGCTCCAGCAGGACGAAGGAGCCCTCACCCTCCACGGGCCGCTCGCCGTACGCCGGGGACGCGCGGCGCTGCGCGCGGTCGGTGCGGTAGCGGGCCGCGGACCAGAGCTGGGTGATCTCGTTGCGGAACTCGCGCGAGAGCCGGTCGTCGGCGACCCACTTCACCCAGTTCCAGAGCGCCTCCTCGGCCGGCGCCGTGGAGCGGGTGACATAGGGGCGCTCGGCGGAGATGACGCTCATGCAGTAGCGCAGGACCAGTTCGAGCGCGGCCTCGCCGCCCCTGGTCTCGTACAGCGCGCCGAGCCCGTCCCGCCAGCTCCGCGGCGCCGGATAACGGTCGACCGAGTGGACGTTCGGCAGGCGGACCAGCAGATCGAGCAGGCCGCGGGTGGAGACCGGCGGCGGCAGCTCGGCGAGTCTGCCGAGCAGGATGATGCGCTGCTGGGGGGTGAGCGCGCGGTCGGCGCCCGCGCCCAGTCCGCTCTGCACATCGGCCCAGGTGCGGCCGGTGCCCACCCGGTTGGTGTGGCGGTCCGCGTGATAGCGGTCATGGGCGTGGAAGACGGCCTGGTAGTCGTCGTCGGACTCGGCTCCGGCCATCGTGGCGGGGACGGGCAGCGAACGGAGCTGCTCGATACCGATCGAGGTGCCGCCGAGGCCGCCGACGAGCTGCGACTTGAGCACACCGACCACCTCGCCCCGGGCCGGATCGACGGCGGGCCCGCCGGAGATCCCCGGCGGCAGCAGGTCGCCGCCGAGCCGGATCTGCTCGTCCGGATCGCCCCAGCCGCCGAGTGTGCCCTGCACGGTGCAGTAGCCGCTGAGCCGCTTGAGCCGGCCGCCCACCTCCGTCCAGCCGGAGTAGAGCACCTGCGCGCCGCCGAAGAAGGCCGCGGGCCGCTCCGTGACATACACACAGGGGTGCTCGACCGGCCGGCGGAGCCTGATGAGCGCCAGATCGGGTCCCGGCCAGCTCCCGGGCGTACCGAACGAGCGGGCCGCGAGCGCGTCGCGCGGCGGCTCGGGGAGCGCCGCGACCACGGAGCCCGTCACCGACGACTCGCCCTCGCCGCTGCCGGGGCCGATCTCGAAGACCACGGTCACCTCCCGCCCCTCCCCCTGCATCGCCACGTGCGCACAAGTGAGAACCCAGCTCGGGGCGATGAAGAAGCCGCTTCCCAGGAAGCCGCCACCTGGTTCATCAGGGGCATACCCGTACGCCGGGCCATGGATGCGCACGGTCGCCGCCGCGACGAGGTCCTTGAGCGCACGCTGGGTCTCGCCCGAGGCGCCCGGCGCACCCCGGCCGAACCCGTCGATCATGGTCCGCTCCCGGCCGGAGGCGTGAGCCCGCCGGGGTGCGCCGGTGCGCCAGGCGGGGCGCCCCCGGGCGCCTCCCCGTCGGACCGTGTCCCTCCGGAGGGCGCCCCGGAGGGTTCGCCCGCGGCCGGTGCCACGGCCTGGGGAGGCACCAGCGGCGGCGCCGACAGATCGGGCGGCCCGCCGTTGTTCCAGGTGAGGGTCACCTTGATCGCCCCCTTGGCCTCGCCGTCCGCGAGCAGTCCCACGACCTTGCCGGACTTGGCGGTCAGTTCGATACCGAACTCGATGCTGACCTCGTCGGGCCGCACCGCCCTCAGCGGTCCCGCCAGCGACCGCGCGACACTGGTGACCACTCCGTTCAGGCTCTCCACCCGCGCCTGCACCTGCTCGGCGAATCCCGTGTCCGAGTAGGTCAGACCACCGGTGGGCCGCCTCAGCTCCTCGGCACCCGAGATCCGGGCCCAGACGGGCGTGCCGTCCGGCATCTCGATGCGGGTGATACGGACCTCTCCGTCCTCCATGACGCCCCCGTTCCCCCAATTCCCCGCAGGTTAACGGCAGTACGGAGCCGAAGCGAGGCAATGGAGGAGGACGGCGATTCGCCGCCACGCGGTTCCCGGCGGGCCCGGACGGCCGGGAGTCCGGGCTTCCGGCCACCGCACCGCCCTTCACCAGGCATTAGGCTGTTCGCCATGTACTTCACCGACCGTGGGACCGAGGAGCTGGAGAAGCGGCGCGGCGAGGAGGAGGTCACCTTCGAATGGCTGGCCGAGCAGCTCCGCGCGTTCGTCGACCTCAATCCCGACTTCGAGGTGCCGGTCGAGCGGCTGGCGACATGGCTGGCCCGGCTGGACGACGAGGACGACGAGGACTACCCGGACGACGGCGACGGGTGAACGTCCGGCACGGTCCGGCGCGCAGACGGTCGTACGCGAGCGTCAGCATCCCCTGAGTGATCAGCAGGGCACCGGCGAGGGCCCATCCGGCGCTGTGGCGGCGCGCCGCCCAGAGTGTGAGCGGGACACCGGCCGCGAGCTGGCCCGCACCGGCCAGCCGGGCCCGTGGTCCGCGCAGCCAGGGCCCGAGCGGCCCGTCCTCCACGACGTCCAGCTCGGCCCGTACGGTGTCGCGCCAGCCCGCCCACTCCACCTGCTCGGCGCCCGGCTGGACACGCGCCACCTCGCGCAGCCGGTCGGCCGGTTCACCGGGTCCGAGCCCGACCGGGAGCACGACACCGGCCCGGGAGAGATACGCGGCGAAGGCGAGCAGCCGGTCCCGGGAGTCGGCCTCCGGGTCCTGCCGGGTCAGCGGTTCCAGGGCCGGGAGGTCCAGGACGGGATCGAGGCCGAGACGGGCCGTAAACGTACGCATCGCCTCGTCCTCGCCCGCCGGTGTGCCGTCCGCGAGCCAGACATAGCCGACCGTGCGCCGGAAGCCGGCCGCCAGGGTGTACCCGGCGCGGTCGGCGTCCCACCACAGCGCGAGCACCGGCCAGTTGACGCCGACGGCGAGCGCGGTGGACCAGCCCGCGACCACCCGGTCGACCGGTTCACCGCCGTCCAGCCAGGGCTTGCCCTCGGGCACCAGTACGCTCCAGCCGGGGCCGGCCGGGACGAGCAGCAGCCGTTCACGGAGCAGATGGGCGGCGGGCCGTACCGCCGCCGGCTCGGCCCTGCAGAGCAGCAGAGCACCCACGGAAGTCGCGTTCATGCCTCCCACGCTAGGACACTTCGCCCGAATATGAGCGCTGTGTCCGTTCGGACCCCTTGCGGCCCCTCCGGGTTCGGCCGTCCGGCCTCGACGTCCGGTGTTGGCGTCCGGTCTTGACTTCCCAGATCCGCGATATATCGTGTTTCTCAGGAGACGCGATATGTTGCGTCGAGGCAGGCCCGGGAGGTCGCACCATGGAAGAGTCGACATGGGAAGTCACCGGGCCGACGAAGCTCACCTTCGACGACCCGGTGACGGCGCTCCATGTGCGCATCGTCAACGGGACGGTGAATGTCGTCGGCTCGGACGAGTCCGTACGGAACGAGCAGGGCGGCGCCCGGCTGGAGATCTCCGGTGTCGAGGGACCGCCGCTGACCGTGACGCGGAGCGGCTCCACCCTCACCGTGGCCTACGAGGACCTGTCCTGGAAGGGCCTCCTCAAATGGCTCGACCGCAGGGGCCGGCACCGCAGGGCCGTCGTCTCCCTCGCCGTCCCCTCGGGAGCGGCGGTCGAGGTCGGAGTGGTCGGCGCCGGGGCCGTGGTCTCCGGGATCCGGGGGCGTACGGATGTCCGCGGGGTCAGCGGCGACACCACGCTCGTCGGGCTGTCGGGCGAGGTCCGCGCCGAGACCGTCTCCGGGAATCTGGAGGCGCAGGCCGTCACCGGCGATCTCCGCTTCACCTCGGTCTCGGGCGATCTGACGGTGGTCGAGGGCGCGGGCTCCTCCGTACGGGCCGAATCGGTCAGCGGCGACATGGTCGTCGACCTCGATCCGGGCGACCGGCCCACGGACATCAAGCTGTCGTCCGTCTCCGGCGAGGTCGCGATCCGCCTGCCGCATCCCGCCGACGCGCGGGTCGAGGCGAACACGGCGAGCGGCAAGGTGTCCAACGCGTTCGAGGATCTCCGGGTCAGCGGGCAGTGGGGCGCGAAGCGGATCACCGGAACACTGGGGGCGGGCACGGGCACGCTCAGGGCGACGACGGTGTCGGGATCGATCGCGCTGCTGAGAAGGCCGCCGGCGGAGTACGAACCGGCCGACGGGGTACGGGCCGACGCGGTGCCGACCGACGCGAAGGAGTTCTGACATGCCCCCGGTCTTCGCCCATGGCCGACTCCGGCTCTATCTGCTCAAGCTCCTCGACGAGGCGCCGCGCCACGGGTACGAGGTGATCCGGCTGCTGGAGGAGCGTTTCCAGGGCCTGTACGCGCCGTCCGCCGGCACCGTCTATCCCCGGCTGGCCAAACTGGAGGCCGAGGGCCTGGTCACGCACGCCACCGAGGGCGGGCGCAAGGTCTACTCGATCACCGACGCGGGCCGCGCCGAACTGGCGGGCCGCAGCGGCGAGCTGGCCGATCTGGAGCTGGAGATCCGCGAGTCGGTCTCCGAACTGGCCGCGGAGATCCGTGACGACGTACGGGGCGCGGCGGGACAGCTGCGCAGCGAGATGCGCGCGGCGGCCTCCGAGACCCGCAAGGACGGCGGCGCGCGGACGGCGGACCGGGAGACGGCGTTCACGGACAGCGAGTCGTGGCGCGAGGCCAAGGAGGAGCTGAAGCGCGCGAAGCAGGAGTGGAAGGAGCAGGCCCGGCGCGCGAAGGACGAGTCCCGCCGGGCCCGCGAGGACGCGCAGCAGGCGCGCCGTCAGGCCAAGGAGGCGCAGGAGACGGCCCGTCAGGAGATGCAGCGGATCGCCAAGCAGGTCCAGGACCAGGTGCAGGACCACTTCCTGCGCGGCGACTGGCCCACGGGCGTACGGGAGGGCCTGTCGGAACTGGCGGGCCAACTGGGCGGCCTGACCTGGGGCGCCAAGCCCGAGCCCGCGGAGCGCGGGACCGCCGGCACCGGGTCCACCGGAACCGGACCGGGCGAGACCGGCGTCACCAGGACCGCGCCCGCCGGGCCCGCCGGAACCACCGGGCCCGCCGAGCCGCTCCAGGATCCCGCCTGGGCGGAGGACACCCCGGGGACGGGCGACCCGGCCCGCGATCTGGAACGCCTGCTGGACCGCTTCCGCGACGACATTCGCGACGCGGCGCGCGACCACGGGGTGACCCCCGCCCAACTGGCCGCCGCCCGCCGCCATCTGTCCACGGCGGCGGCCCACATCAGCACGGTGCTGCGCCTGCCGGGAGCCTGACAGACGGGCGGGCAGGCGGGCAGGCGGGCAGGCGGAACCGGCATCCGCCCGCACCGGGCCGCCGCCGGGGCCCCGAAGGACCTCCGCCGTAACGGCCCGGTCCTGCGGCAGGCCCTGGACCGGGCCGGGCGCGGCCGTTGTCACCGCCCGCCGACGCTCACCGGATCAGGTCGGTGTGCGTACCGGTCCACGGACGGCCGGCACCGGGCGGCTTCCCCCGGTCGGGCCCGAAGCGGACTTCCCCGGAAGGGTGTGACCGCGGCCCCTCCGGCCCGGCCGGGAATGCTCCGGGACGCGGGGAACTCGTCAGGTGCCGGTGGCGGGGAGTGCGTTCGGGGGGGGCCGAACACCGCTCGCTCCAGGGTGGTGAAGGTCCCGCCGTGGTCCGCCAGGACCTCCGACACGACGTTGGGGGCGCGCCGCCAGGGCGAGGAGGACGTGCTCGTCGCCGATGTGGCGGTCGCCCCGGCCCGCCGCGATGCGCGGGGACCTCTCCAGCACCCCCTTCGCGCCCGGGGTGAAGCCCCGGTGGCCCGGCCACCGGCGCCTCCGGCGGCCGGTCGCCCCGACCGCCCGCAGCGCGCCCTCGCCGTGCGCCTCCTCGGCCTTCGAGACGATCCGGTCCACGTCGGTCCCGATCCCGGCCGGCGCGTCCGCGCCCGCCTTCGACAGGCCGCCGTGCCTGCGGGCGTCCGCCAGGGACGGACAGGAGATGTCAATCAAAGTTGACACACGCGCCGGGGCCTCACGGCTTCAGCACCACCTTCCCGAACAGATCGCCCGCCGCCATCCGTTCGAATCCCTCCCGTGCCCGGTCCAGCGGCAGCACGGCGTCGATCACCGGACGGACTCCCTTCGTCGCGCAGAACGCGAGCAGGTCCTCCAGCTCGTCCTTGCTGCCCATCGTCGAGCCGACGACCCTCAGCTCCAGGAAGAAGATCCGGGTCAGCTCGGCGTGCGCCGGACGGTCGCCGCTCGTGGCGCCCGAGATCACCAGCGTGCCGCCGCGCCGCAGACACTTGACGGAGTGCGACCAGGTCGCCGCGCCGACCGTCTCGATCACCGCGTCCACGCGGTGCGGCAGCCTCGCGCCCGGCTCGAACGCCTCCAGCGCGCCCAGTTCGACCGCGCGCGCCCGCTTGGCCGCGTCCCGGCTCGTCGCGTACACCCGCAGGCCCGCCGCGCTGCCGAGGACGACCGCCGCCGTGGCGACACCGCCGCCCGCACCCTGGACGAGCACCGAATCCCCGGGCCGTACACCGGCGTTGGTGAAGAGCATCCGGTACGCGGTCAGCCAGGCGGTGGGCAGACAGGCCGCCTCCTCGAAGGTGAGCCCGGCGGGCTTGGGCAGTACGTTCCACTCGGGCACGGTCACCTGCTCGGCGAAGGTGCCCTGGTAGTGCTCGGTGAGGATCGAGCCGGTCTCGCGCGGCCCGACCCCATGGCCGGTCTGCCCGATGACGGAGTGCACGACGACCTCGTTGCCGTCCTCGTCGAGCCCGGCCGCGTCGCAGCCGAGGATCATCGGGAGCTTCTCGGCCGGCAGCCCGACACCGCGCAGCGACCAGAGGTCGTGGTGGTTGAGGGAGGCCGCCCTCACCGTGACGGTGGTCCAGCCGGGCCGTGTCCCGGGCGCCGGGCGCTCGCCCAGCTCAAGGGCGTTAAGCGGATCGTTGAAGTCGGTACGCGCTGCGTAGGCGGCAAACATGCCCCGACCCTAGAGCGACCGGGCCGCGCACCGGAACCGCCACGGCCTGTGACACGGGCCGCGCCGAACCCCGTTCGTGAGGAAGGGGTACGACACGGCCCGCACGCGCCGGCGACCGGCGCCCGGCGCGGTCAGCTCACCGACGCGGTCAGGTCACCACCGCGGTCAGCTCACCGACGCGCCACGCCCTCCGCCCGCGCCGCCGCGGCCACCGCGGCCGTCACGGCCGGCGCGACCCGCTCGTCGAACGGCGACGGGATCACATAGTCCGCCGCGAGTTCGTCACCGACGACATCCGCGAGCGCGTTCGCCGCCGCGAGCTTCATGCCCTCGGTGATCCTGGAAGCCCGCACCTGGAGCGCTCCCGCGAAGATTCCCGGGAAGGCCAGCACGTTGTTGATCTGGTTCGGGTAGTCGCTGCGCCCGGTCGCCACGACCGACGCGTACTGGTGCGCGATGTCGGGGTGGACCTCGGGGTTCGGGTTGGCCATCGCGAAGACGAACGCTCCGGGCGCCATCGAGGCGATCGCCGGCTCCGGCACCGTACCGCCGGACACGCCGATGAAGACATCCGCGCCGGAGAGCGCGGAGTCCAGCGAGCCGGAGAGCCGGGCACGGTTGGTCAGCCCGGCGAGCTCCCGCTTGACATCGGTCAGATCGCCGCGGTCCGGGCTGACCAGGCCCTTGCGGTCGGCCACGGCGACATCGCCGATGCCCGCCTCCAGCAGGAACTTGGCGATGGCGACACCGGCCGCGCCCGCGCCCGAGATGACGGCGCGCAGCTCGCCCAGGGCGCGCCCGGTGAGCCTCGCCGCGTTCCGCAGGGCGGCGAGCGTCACGATGGCGGTGCCGTGCTGGTCGTCGTGGAAGACCGGGATGTCCAGCCGCTCCTGGAGCCTGCGCTCGATCTCGAAGCACCGCGGCGCCGAGATGTCCTCCAGATTGACGCCGCCGAACGAGGGCGCGAGGCGTACGACGGTCTCGATGATCTCGTCCGTGTCGGTGGTGCCGAGCGCCAGCGGCACCGCGTCCACACCGCCGAACTGCTTGAACAGGATCGCCTTGCCCTCCATCACGGGGAGCGAGGCCTCCGGCCCGATGTCGCCGAGGCCGAGCACCGCCGTACCGTCCGTGACGACGGCGACGACCTGCGACTTCCAGGTGTAGTCATGGACCAGTTCGGGCCGGTCCGCGATGGCGGTGCAGACCTTGGCGACGCCGGGTGTGTACGCGAGGGACAGATCGTCCTTGTCCCGGATCGGCACCGTCGCCCGGATGGCCATCTTGCCGCCGCGGTGCAGCGCGAAGGCCGGATCGAAGGCCAGGTCGGCGCGGGCGTCGGTGTCGGCGTCGGTGCTGCGAGGATTCACGATCTCCGCTGCCATGTGTTGGTAACCCCTTACGTCTTTCATCGGTTGAGGGTGGCCGCTCCTGGTTGAGGAGGGGTGGGTGGGCACCGCGTCCGTGCCCCGCGAAGGCGGTTGACCTGCCCGGCGGGGTTCGTACGGACGCGCGGGCGCGCCGCACACGCGCCCTGGGCCCCGGATGAGGGGTGTGATCGTCCTTCTTACCCGAAGGACCTCGGCGTCCACGAGTCCGTATGGCCGCGGCGACACGGCCCATGACCGCACTGAGGGACATCTTCGACATCTCTGACATATGGCATGGATCATGTCGGGGAACGGCAACGGACCGGAGATCCTCCGGCCGGAAGAAGGCATTCCAACAGAAGGTCCGGTCTTGCGGTACCGCCATGTTGGGGGTGGGGGTGTCCCGTTACCCGATTTTGACATGCTCGGCCCCCTGAATGGGCCAGTCCGAATGGCAGGATGCCCTAATCACAAATGGTCGCGACACTCGAAGACGCGTGCCCGGCCGCTTGGTAGCTTCCCTCACCGCCGGAGGATCCTGATCATGATCGCACGCACCACCCGCCGTACGACCGCCGCGAGGTCCCGCATCGCCACGGCCGGCGCGATCGCGGTCGCCGGCACGCTGCTGCTGACCGCCTGCGGCGACCAGACGGACAGCGGCGACGGAGGCCCGAACACTTCCGAGACGAACAAGGCGCCGCTCTTCGGCCAGCTCCCCGAGGCGATCCAGGACAAGGGCAAGATCAAGGTCGGTTCCGACATCGCCTACCCGCCGATCGAGTTCAAGGACGAGTCCGGCAAGACGGTGGGCTTCGACCCGGACCTCGCGGAGGCGATGGGCAGACAGCTCGGGGTGACGTTCGAGTTCGAGAACGGCACCTTCGACACCCTGCTCACCGGTCTGCGCTCCAAGCGGTACGACATCGCCATGTCGGCCATGACGGACACCAAGGACCGGCAGAACGGCGTGGACGGCGACACCGGCAAGAAGGTCGGCGAGGGCGTCGACTTCGTCGACTACTTCACCGCCGGTGTCTCGATCTACACCAAGAAGGGTGACGACAAGGGCATCGCCACCTGGTCCGACCTCTGCGGCAAGAAGATGGTCGTCCAGCGCAACACGGTCTCGCACGATCTGGCCAAGGCCGAGAGCGAGAAGTGTACGCAGAGCGGCAAGGGCAAGATCGCACTGGAGGCGTTCGACAACGACCTGGAGGCCCAGACCCGGCTGCGCGCCGGCGGCGCCGACGCCGGCTCCAGCGACTTCCCGGTCGCCGCGTACGCCGTGAAGACCTCGGGCGGCGGCAACGACTTCCAGCTCGTGGGCGAGCAGGTCGAGGCCGCTCCGTACGGCATCGCCGTGGCCAAGGGCAACGAGCTGTCGAAGGCGCTGGTGGCCGCCCTGGACGCGGTCATCAAGAACGGCGAGTACGGCAAGATCGTCGCCAAGTGGGGTGTCGAGGCGGGCGCGGTCACCGAGGCCAAGCTGAACGGCGGATCCTGAGCCCGTCCGCACACGGCTTCGAAACACAGCCTCGGAACACGGCCTCGAAGGCCCTGAAAGGCGACATCCGTGACGGTTGACATCCACAAGTCGGACGGCCCCCAGGACGGCCCGCGCGACGTGACGCGCGTCGCACCGGAATCCATCAAGGCGATTCCGGTGCGGCACTACGGGCGGTACGTGTCGGCGGTCGTCGCGATCGGCGTACTGGTCGCGCTCGTCTACGCGTTCGCGCAGGGCGATGTGAACTGGGACGCCGTCCCGGACTACTTCTTCGACAGCCAGATCCTGACGGGCGTCAAGAACACCGTGGTCATCACGGTGCTCGCGATGCTGCTCGGCGTGGTGCTGGGCATCGTCCTGGCGGTGATGCGGCTGTCGAAGAACCCGGTGACCTCCGCCATCGCGTGGTTCTACATCTGGTTCTTCCGCGGCACACCGGTCTATGTGCAGCTCCTGGTCTGGTTCAACCTGGGCATCGTCTTCGAGTACATCAACCTCGGCCCGATCTACAAGGACGAGTGGTCCTCGTTCATGACGCCGTTCCTCTGCGCGCTCCTGGGCCTCGGGCTCAACGAGGCGGCGTACATGGCGGAGATCTGCCGGGCCGGCCTCCAGTCGGTCGACGAGGGCCAGACGGAGGCCGCGCACGCGCTGGGCATGAGCCACGGCAGGACGCTGCGCCGGATCGTCGTACCGCAGGCGATGCGGGTGATCGTGCCGCCCACCGGCAACGAGGTCATCAATATGCTCAAGACCTCGTCGCTGGCGGTGGCCGTGCAGTACACGGAGCTGCTGCGGGCGACCCAGAACGTCTCGCAGACCTCGGGCGCCACGGTCGAGATGCTCTTCCTCGCCGCGGTCTGGTACATGATCCTGACCTCGGTGCTCAGCATCGGCCAGTACTACCTGGAGCGTTACTACGCGCGTGGGTCGAGCCGCAGCCTGCCGCCGACGCCGTTCCAGCGCATCCGCGTCAATCTGCTCTCCCTCGGCCGGCCCAAGGGAGGCGTGGCATGACCCGGACGGTGAAGGACAGCGACATGAACGGGACACCCATGGTGCGGGCCGAGGGCGTCCACAAGTCCTTCGGTGCCGCGCACATCCTCAAGGGCATCGATCTGGAGGTCGCGCCGCGCGAGGTCTTCTGTCTGATCGGGCCCTCCGGTTCGGGCAAGTCGACCTTCCTGCGGTGCATCAACCATCTGGAGAAGATCAACGCCGGCCGGCTGTCGGTCGACGGCGAGCTGGTCGGCTACCGCCAGAAGGGCGACAAGCTGTACGAGCTGAAGGACAGTGAGGTCGCCAGGAAGCGCCGGGACATCGGCATGGTCTTCCAGCGCTTCAATCTCTTTCCGCACATGACGGCGATCGAGAACATCATGGAGGCACCGGTCCAGGTCGGGGGCGAGACCAAGGCCGTGGCGCGGGCCCGCGCCGAGCGGCTGCTCGACCGGGTCGGCCTGGCCGACAAGGCGGGCCACTACCCCTCCCGGCTCTCCGGCGGCCAGCAGCAGCGGGTGGCGATCGCCCGCGCGCTGGCCATGGAGCCGAAGCTGATGCTCTTCGACGAGCCGACCTCGGCGCTCGATCCGGAGCTGGTGGGCGACGTCCTCGATGTCATGCGCGATCTGGCCCAGGACGGTATGACGATGATCGTGGTCACCCATGAGATGGGCTTCGCCCGTGAGGTGGGCGACGCCCTGGTCTTCATGGACGACGGTGTGGTGGTCGAATCCGGCCATCCGCGCGAGGTCCTGACGAATCCTCAGCACGACCGGACGAAGTCGTTCCTGTCGAAGGTGCTGTAGCGGAAGGCGCCGCAGCGGGAGCGACGGCCGGGCGGGGGCGGTACGGACGATTCCGTACCGCCCCCGCCGCTACGGGCGGCGGGCCCGTACGGCGTACCGCGTACCGCCCGCGCGTCGCGTGCGCCTCGGCGCGCGTTCCGTACGCACGGCGGTCCTCGCGTGTGCACGGCGGTCCTCGCGTGTGCCTCGGTGCCCGGCCGGACTACTTCAGCGCGAGCACGAGGGTGTCGGAGGGCGAGGCCCATACGGCGCGCGCCTCGCCGAAGCCCGCCTCCAGGAGCGTCCGCGTGTGCCAGTCCAGGGACGGTGTGTCGCCGTCGGCGTGTTCCCCGTAGATCGCGAACCGCTCGGCGATCGGCCCGGCGAGGACCGGGTCCTCACGGGCGAGATCCCACCACTCGGCCCAGTCGAGCGCGCCCGCGGCCTTCTCACGGTCCATGCCGGCGTGCCGGTGGGCGCGCTCCGCCGCGTTGATCCGGGGCGTGCCCAGGTCCGTCATGTGATCGGCGTTCATCAGGACGCCGCCGTCCCTGACCAGCCCGGCGAGCTGTCCGTACAGCACGGCCAGCGGCCCGGCGCCGAGCCAGTGGAGCGCGGTCGCGGTGAGGACGGCGTCGTAGGGACCGGGAGGCAGCAGCTCCGTCCAGCCGGGGTCCTCGAGATCGGCGGTCACGAAGCTCACGCGCCCGTCCCCGGCGAAGGAGCCGCGGGCGATGGTGAGCAGGGCCGGATCGAGATCGACGCCGGTGCTGGTGGCGCCGGGGAACCGGCGCAGCAGCCGGTCCGTGATGCTTCCCGTACCGCACGCGAGGTCGAGCACCCTGGGCTCGGGACCCACCACGGCCTCGACCATGTCCAGCATCACCCGGAAGCGCTCCTCGCGGTCCGGCATGTACCACTCCTGCTGACGGTCCCAGCTCTCCTGCCAGGCCCGCCAGTCGGTCCCGGCCGCCGTCTCTGCCATGAGCCCTCCTTCGTAATACCCTGGAACAGCAAACAGCTATTACATCCCCACCCGTCGCGACTCTAGACCGCTTCCGTAAGGACTACAAGTGGAACTGGCCTCTTACTCGGACTTCGCCGTGCGCCTGGTCAACACCGAGGAACCGGCCCGCGGCGCGGACACCCTGACCTCGGTCGAGGCCGTCCGCGCCCTCTTCGGCCCCAGCTCCCAGGCGGCGCGCCGCGCCACCGAGGCGGACGTGACCCGCTTCCGCTCGGTACGGGCACGGCTGCGCGCGGTCTTCGGCGCCGCCGACGCGGGCGAGGCCACCCGGGCGGTGGATCTGCTCAACTCCCTGCTGCTGGAGTATCCCGTCAGCCCGCAGATCTCCGGCCACGGCTATCTCGACGAGGAGGGCCGTCCGCGCTGGCACATGCATCTCGCGGACCATCCCTCGAACGCGACGGCCGGATACGCGGCGACCGCGGCGATGGGACTCGCGTTCCATCTGACCGAGCACGGCGTCGACCGGCTGGGGCTGTGCCAGGCGGCGCCGTGCCGCAACGCCTATCTGGACACCTCCACCAACCGCTCGCGCCGCTACTGCTCCGACCGCTGCGCGACCCGGGCCAATGTCGCCGCCTACCGGGCCCGCAAACGCCTGGAGACCGAGCGCTCGGCCGACACCGGCCGTACCGCCGAGACCAGCCAGGAGATGACCGCGCGCACCGAGCGCTGACCGCCCAGCGGCCGGTAGCGCGCCCTGACCCGGCCCAGCAGCAATTCCTCGGGCACCGTCCCGAACACCCGGCTGTCGCCCTCGGCGCCGGGATTGTCCCCGAGCACCCACCAGCCGCCGTCGCGCCGCTCCACCAGCCGCTTCACGATGAGCAGGTCCTGTTGCAGCGGGTGCTTGAGCACCGCGACATCGCCCGCCTTCACCGGGGCGCGGTAGTGCACCAGGAGCTGATCGCCGTGCCTGAGCGTCGGATACATGGACGGCCCCATGACCTCGGCGATCCCCAACTGCGCTCTCGGCTGCCGCCCGTCCTCAGCCCGCCCGTGCTCCGCCCGCCCGTCCCGCGTCATCCGGCACCTCC
>NZ_MAUD01000014.1 GCF_001700515.1 Streptomyces lushanensis | reverse complement strand
CGCGTCAGCGCGTCCAGCGCGCCGAACGGCTCGTCGAGCAGCAGCAGATCGGGTTCCCGTACGAGCGCCCTGGCCAGCGAGGCACGCTGGGCCTCGCCGCCCGACAGCGTCCTGGGCCAGGCACCGGAGCGATGGCCGAGTCCCACCTCCTCCAACGCGCTCTCGGCGACGGCCCGCCCGGGTTTTCCGTCGAGACCGAGCAGTACGTTGCGCCAGACCCTTTTCCACGGCATCAGCCGGGGCGCCTGGAACGCGACGGCGCGCCGTTTCGGGACCAGCACCGTGCCCTCGATGTCGCGGTCGAGCCCGGCGAGTACGCGCAGCAGCGTCGACTTGCCGCAGCCGCTGCGGCCCAGCAGCACGGTGAACTCCCCGGGCCGCAGGGTCAGATCGAGCTTGTCGATCACGGGCCGTCCGTCGAAGGCGCGGGTCAGCCCCTGGACCCGTACCGCGGCGCATCCGGAGGCGGCTGCGCGTGGATCCCGGCTCGGACGCGTCGGACCCGGACGCGGACTCACTGGCCCTGGAAGGTCGGTCGCCATTGCAGCAGCAGCCTTTCGAGAGTGCGGACGACGGCGTCGGCGAGCAGACCGAGGAAGGCGTAGACGACCAGGCAGACGACGATGACATCGGTACGGAAGAACTCCCGGGCCTGGTTCATCAGAAAGCCGATACCGGCGTCGGCGTTGATGGACTCGCCGAAGACCAGCGCGAGCCAGGCGGTGGCGAGCGAGTACCGCAGCCCGGTCATCGCGCCGGGCAGGGCGCCCGGCAGGACGACATGCCGGACCAGCCCCCATCTGCCGAGCCCCAACGACCGCCCCGCCTCGATGAGTTGCTCGTCGACTCCGCGGATTCCCGCGTACACGTTGAGATAGAGATGGAAGGCGACACCCAGCGCGATGAGCGCGATCTTGGGTGCTTCGCCGATACCGAGCCAGATGATGAGGAGCGGGATCAGCCCGACCCAGGGCACGGTGCGCAGCATCTGTACGGTCGCGTCGACCAGATCCTCCCCGAGCCGGGAGAGCCCGGAGACCAGGGCGAGGGAGACGCCGATGACTCCGCCGAGCAGCAGCCCTACGGCGACGCGGCGCAGGGAGACGCCCATGGCGGTGGGCAGGGTGCCGTCCGCGATCAGATCGCCCGCGGCCCCGGCGATGGTGCCGGGCGAGGCGAGGACGTCCTCGTGGAGCACGTCCGTCGCGCTGAGCACCTGCCAGATGAGCAGAAGCAGCAGCGGACCGACGGTACGGCGCAGCCATCGCGGTACGGACCGCCGCCGGGAGCCGGGTGCGGAAGCGGGAGTGACCGGTTCCAGATCGGGCTGCCGGTTTCTGGACAGGACGGAAATGTCGGGCGGGGCATGGCCGAGGGTCATGACAGCTCCACGGGGACGAAAGCGCGCGGAAGGGGGGAGGACGCGGCTCGACGTGCGTGTGCGGTGGTACGACGACGGCACACTGTCAGGGTGTGACGGCACTCATCCGGGAAGGACGCCGGGACACGGCCGGCGAGGAGAACGGCGCGGACGCCGGATCAGGATCAGCGACCGCGACGACACGCGGCGGACGCCACCCGCAGCAGGTCGATATGACCGCGCGTGGTGAGCAGAGCTGAACGCAACATGGCGCCGAACGTAGCGAGCGTTTCCGGATCCGGTCAATGGTGTCTCGGCACGCGGACGCGCGGTCCCGCGGGCCGGGCGGCAGGATGGGGGGATGCCCGACGCGTTCACCACCAGAGTTCTGGACATCACCACCGGCACCCGTGAGGCCGTGACCGATCTGACCCCCGCGTGCGAGGAGTTCCTCCGGCAGGCCGCGGCGGGCCGGGACGGCCTGCTCAATGTGTTCGTCCCGCACGCCACCGCCGGGGTGGCCCTCATCGAGACCGGCGCCGGCAGTGACGACGACCTGCTCACCGCGCTGCGGTCCCTGCTCCCCGCCGACAACCGCTGGCGCCACCGCCACGGCGCCCCGGGCCACGGCCGGGACCATGTACTCCCGGCCCTGGTCCCCCCGCACGCCACGCTCCCGGTCGTCGCCGGCCGACTGGCCCTGGGCACCTGGCAGTCGGTCTGTCTGGTCGACACGAACGTCGACAACGCGGACCGCCAGGTCCGGCTGAGCTTTCTCGGGTGAGTGGGGCACCCCGGAGAAAGGGCGCCGGGACGTCGACGGCCTCCGCTCCCGCGAACCGTGACCGCGATGACGGGCGACCGGGCGGACGTCCCGGCGCGCCTCGAGTGTCAGGCCGAGGCGCCACGGTTTCGGCCCGTCGGCCCCGCGGCAACTTGATGGAGTTACCGCTCACCTGACGAAGAATTTGTCACCTGACGGAGTACGGCGGCGAATGTTGGCGGCGTCTCCATTCCGTAACATGATTTAGGCCGCTGCGGAGGTCCGCCTGTGGGCGGGTGCGATTCGGTCCGGTGTTGCGGGCGGTTAATTTTTTGGTCTATGCGAATTTGTTTTGCGTTTCGATCTGCTTCCCTTGATATTTGTTGCCTGCCCGAAGGCGCTCGCGCGCTGTCCTGATATCAGGCGCGGAATGCTCGCCTTGCCGGCCCTGGGACAGCTGTGCTCATCGCCCATTCGCGATTGGAGAGATCAGTGGACAACGCCCTGGTCGATATTCGACTCAGACGAGCGCTCCAGCAGCCGCCCTGGGAGGACCCGTTACAGGTCGAGCACGTCAGGAAGGAACTCGCGGCGCGTCCCGGGCTCGTCGAGGCCCGGGACGTACGCACATTGCGGTCCCTGCTGGCCCGGGTCGCCGCGGGGGAGGCTCATGTGGTGCAGGCGGGTGACTGCGCCGAGGATCCCGCGGAGTGCACCCCGGGCTATGTCGCGCGCAAGGCGGGACTGCTGGACATGCTCGCGGGCGCGCTCCAGATGGACACGTGCAAGCCGGTGGTGCGCGCCGGGCGGATGGCCGGTCAGTTCGCCAAGCCCCGGTCCAAGCCCACCGAATGGATCGGGGACCTCGAACTGCCCGTCTACCGCGGTCATATGATCAACAGCCCGGAACCCGACCCCGAGCTCCGGCGCGCCGACCCGGAGCGGCTGCTGGCGGGGTACCGGTCCGCTCGTGACGTCATGGGCTATCTGGGCTGGCCGAACCAGGGCGGGCGGACCCGTATGGGCGCCCCCATCTGGACGAGCCACGAGGCGCTGCTGCTCGACTACGAGGTTCCCATGCTGCGCCGGGACGAGCAGGGCGGGCTGCTGCTCACCTCCACCCACTGGCCCTGGATCGGCGAGCGGACCCGGCAGGTCGACGGCGCCCATGTCGCCCTGCTCGCCGAGGTCGGCAACCCGGTGGCCTGCAAGGTCGGCCCGAGCATGACGGCCGACGAACTGCTGGCCCTGTGCGAACGGCTCGACCCCGGGCGGGAAAAGGGCAGGCTCACCCTTATCGCCCGGATGGGCGCCGAGGCGGTGACCGAGCGGCTGCCCGTACTCGTCGAGGCGGTCCGCGCCGCGGGACATCCGGTGATCTGGCTCACCGACCCCATGCACGGCAATACCGTCAGTACGTCGGACGGACTCAAGACCCGCTTTCTGCAGACCATCACGCGGGAAGTCAGAGAATTCCAGCACGCGGTCAGGAACGCGGGTGGCATCGCGGGCGGACTCCATCTGGAGACCACCCCCGACGATGTGACGGAGTGCGTCCTGAACGAGTCCCGGATCGACCAGGTCGGGGCCAAATACACGACCTTCTGCGACCCCCGGCTCAACCCGGGCCAGGCCCTTTCCGTGATATCGGCCTGGTGGATGACCGGCCGGTCGGCGCCGGTGGGCGCCGCCTAAGGGTTGTCCCGTAATCCCCGGCGGGCTCTCGACGACGGCTACGGCACCTCGCGGCGTTGTCGGAACGCCCGAATACATCCAGTATGCGGGCGCCCCTCCGCCTTGCGATGCACCGCATCCGACGCCGCTCGCTGATCCACCAGGGATTACGGGACAACCCTTAGGGGCTCCGCGATCCATTCGATCCGTTCGAACCACTCGATCCATTCGCACAGGAGAGGAAGGTCATGGCGGGGATACCCCCCATCGAGCCGTATCCGATGCCGGTAGCGGGCGACTTGCCCGGCAACACCGCTCAATGGACCGTGGACCCGGACCGCGCGGTGCTGCTCGTGCACGACATGCAGCGCTACTTCTTACGGCCGCTCCCCGGGACCGTCCGCGATCAGCTCGTACGGAACGCCGTCCGGCTCCGCGAGCGGAGCGCCGCGCTGGGCATGCCCGTGGCGTACACGGCGCAGCCCGGCGGTATGACCGACGAACAACGCGGCCTGCTCAAGGACTTCTGGGGACCGGGCATGCGGGTGGACCCGGCGGACCGGCAGGTCGTCGAGCCGCTGGCCCCGGCGCCGGAGGACGGGGTGTTCACCAAATGGCGCTACAGCGCCTTCTTCCGCTCCGGTCTGCTGGAGTGGATGCGTGAGCGCGGGCGCGACCAACTCGTCGTCTGCGGTGTGTACGCCCATGTCGGTGTGCTGATGAGCGCGGTCGAGGCGTTCACCAACGACATACAGCCGTTCCTGGTGGCCGACGCCGTGGCGGACTTCTCCGAGGCGGACCACCGGATGGCCGTCGAGTACGCGGCGCGGCGCTGTGCCGTGGTCGTCACCACGGACGGACTCCTCGCCCGGCTCGACACGTCCACGGCCCTGGCCGGCCTCGGCGCACACGAGGCCGCCACATGACCGGGACGGAGAGGACCGGAGCGGCCGAGCGGGCCGGAGCGACCGGCAGGACCGACAGGGCGGCGGCGCCGGTGGCCGGGGATCTCCTCGGCCGGGTGCTGGCGCCGGAGCCTCCCGCCTTCGCCCTGCTCCACCGCCCGGAGGCGACCGGCCCGGGAGCGCTGGACGTCCTGGTCGGTGAGATCTCGACGCCGAGGACGCTGGCGGACCTTCCCGTACCCGAGGACCCGCACACCGGCGGCCCCCGCCACGAGGTGCTGGCGATCGTTCCCTACCGGCAGATCGCCGAGCGCGGCTTCACCTGCGCCGACGACGGTGAGCCGCTGATCGCGATGACCGTCACCGGACAGGACCTGCTGCCGGTGGCCGAGGCGCTGCGTCGGCTCCCGGACGTACCGATCTCCCTGGCCGACGGTCACTTCGACGTGGACGACGACACCTACGCCGATACGGTCCGCAGGGTCATCGCCGACGAGATCGGCGAGGGCGAGGGTGCGAACTTCGTCATCAAGCGCTCGTTCGTCGCCGACATCACCGGCTACACGACGCACAGCGCGCTGTCGTTCTTCCGGCGGCTCATGCGGGGGGAGTCGGGCGCCTACTGGACGTTCGTCATCCACACCGGCACCCGTACCTTCGTCGGCGCCACACCCGAGCGGCACATCAGCCTCTCGGACGGCAACGCCGTCATGAATCCCATCAGCGGCACCTACCGCTACCCGCCGACCGGGCCCACTCTGCCGGAGGTGATGGACTTCCTCGCCGACCGCAAGGAGGCCGACGAGCTCTACATGGTCGTCGACGAGGAACTCAAGATGATGGCCCGGATCTGCGACTCCGGCGGCCGGGTGGTGGGCCCGTACCTCAAGGAGATGGCCCGGCTCGCGCACACCGAGTACTTCATCGAGGGCCGCAGCACCCGCGATCCGCGCGAGATCCTGCACGAGACGATGTTCGCGCCCACGGTCACCGGGAGCCCGCTGGAGAGCGCCTGCCGGGTCATCAACAAGTACGAGCCGCAGGGCCGTGGTTACTACAGCGGAGTGGTGGCCCTCATCGGCCGCGACGCACACGGTGGTTCCACACTGGACTCGTCGATCCTGATCCGTACCGCCGACATCGACAGCGGCGGGCGGGTACGGATCGGGGTGGGCGCCACACTCGTACGCCACTCCGATCCCGCTTCCGAGGTGCACGAGACCCGGGCGAAGGCGGCCGGGCTGCTGGCGGCCCTGGAGGCGGACGGTCCCGTACGGTTCGGTGAGCACCCGAACGTCCGGGCCGCCCTGGAGCGGCGCAACGCGACCATCGCGGGCTTCTGGCTGGCGGAGGACGCGGCGCGGGCCAGGCCGGAGCCGGTACTGGCGGGCCGCCGGGTGCTCGTCGTGGACGCCGAGGACACTTTCACCTCGATGATCGGCCATCAACTCCGTTCCATGGGACTGTCGGTGACGGTCCGCCGCTTCGACGAACCGTACGCCCTGGACGGCTACGACCTCGTCATCATGGGCCCGGGTCCGGGGGATCCGCGCGAGACGAGCCACCCCAAGATCGCCCATCTGCGGTCCACGATCGGCACACTGCTCGACGAGCGGCGGCCGTTCCTCGCGGTGTGTCTGAGCCACCAGGTGCTCAGCACGCGGCTCGGCTTCCCGCTGGTCCGCAGGGAGGTCCCGAACCAGGGCGTACAGCGGGAGATCGACCTCTTCGGCGTCCGCGAGCGGGTCGGCTTCTACAACACGTTCGCCGCCCGCGGCGCCGAAGACACGGCCGAGTGCGAGGGCGTGGGCACCGTGGAGGTGAGCCGGGATCCGGAGACCGGCGAGGTGCACGCGCTGCGCGGCCCGCACTTCGCCTCGCTGCAGTTCCACGCCGAGTCGGTGCTCACCGAGGACGGGGTACGCCTTGTCGGCGCGCTCATGACGGAGGTGCTGGGCGGGCGGAGGACCTGAGCACGACAAACAGCACAGAGCGGAAACGGTCGCCGTCGTGATCACGACGGCGACCGTTCCGTCGTTGCGGGGAAGCACTTCTCAGTGGTGCTTCACCTGTGGCGGGGCGGCTTCGCCCGCCGTGGTCAGCTCGGCTGCTTGGGGGTGAGCTGCGCCAGGAGGGTCAGGACCGCGAAGGCCAGGATGACCACCAGACCCGGATAGAGCATGGACAGCTCCGTACCGGGCAGGATCGCCGCAGTGACGACCGCGAGGCCGAAGGCACCGCCGACCTGGAGCGAGCTGTTGAGCAGCCCGGCGGCGAGTCCCTGCTCGTCGTCGGACACACCGTTGGTGCCGGCGACCATCAGTGTGGCGATGCTGAGCGCGAAGCCCACACCCCACAGCACCGAGGCGGGCAGCAGGATCATCCACAGATTCGGTTCGGGGCCGATGAACAGCATCAGCAAATAGCACGGAAGGAAGGCCACAAGACCGACCATCAGCACCTTGGTCACACCGAATCTGTCCATCAGGGCGCCGAGTTTGGGCCCGATGATCACCACCATGAGTCCCGCGGGCAGCAGCACCAGCGCCATCTGCCACGGCTGCCAGCCCTCCAGGTCCTGCAGGTACAGGGCGAGCAGGAACTGGAAGCCCATGGCCCCGCCGTACAGCAGGCCGATGCTGATGTTGGCGGTCACCAGGCCCCGGTTACGGAACACGCCCAGCCGGATCAGCGGCTCCTTCACGGTGCGCTCGATGACCAGGAAGGCGGCGAGCAGCAGCGCGGACAGGACGTATCCGCCGATCGTCCGCAGCGAACCCCAGCCGACCTCCGCCGCGGAGACAGTGGTGAAGACGAGGAGCAGCATTCCGGCGAGCAGGGTCGCGGCGCCGCCGATGTCGAGCCGTGGCCGCTCGGTGCGCGGCGGGTCCGGCGGCAGGAAGCGCAGTGCGCCCAACAGCAGCAGCAAGGAGAGCGGGATCGGCAGGATGAAGATGGACCGCCAGTTCAGCCCCGCGAGCAGGCCGCCCACCAGCAGCCCGGAGGAGTATCCCGAGGCTTCGAAGACATTGAAGATGCCGAACGCCTTGTTCCGCTGCGGGCCTTCGGGGAAAGTCGTGGTCAGCAGCGACATGGCCGCCGGTGCGGCGAACCCCGCCGCCATTCCCTTGACGAAGCGCGAGATGATCAGCAGGACCGCGTCATCGGCGAGCGCGCCGAACAGCGACACGATCGCGAAGGCGGCCATGGCGATCACCAGCACCCGCCGCCGGCCGAACAGGTCCGCGACCCGGCCGCCCAGCAGCAGGAAACTGCCGAAGGCCAGGATGTAGGCCCCCACCAGCCACTGCCCGGTGGCGGCGGTCATTCCGAGCTCGCTCTGGATCTCCGGAATCGCCACGACGATCATCGAGACGTCGAGCCCGTCGAGCAGGATCACCCCACTGAAGATGAGGATCGAGATCCATAATCGCGGCGACCAGCGCAGAGGATCCTTCTTCACCTCTGGTGCCGGCGCTTCGGGCGCTGCCAAGGCGTCGCCTCCCGGCCGGTGTTCACTCGGAGTCGAGCTGCCTGACATGAGGCACGTCCCCTCCCAATAGACTGTCTGAAGCGCGTTCAACCAGCGTCCGCGATAGTTGTACACGCGCTATATTGCACGAGCCTGATAGTGCCTCAAGCAAGCAGCCGTTCGCAAGGGGGGTGTGGTGCCCGTGTCGATCAGTGACGATTCCGCCGAGGCCCGCGCGCAGGGTTGGCGCACTCTGGCCGCTCTGCACGCGCGGATCGAGGACGCGCTCGAACGTGCGCTCCAGCGTGAACACGGCCTGTCCGTGAGCGAGTACGGCGTGCTCGACGTGCTCGCGAGGGAGGGCGGCTCCTGTCTGAGGATGAATCAGCTCGCCAGGGCCGTGGTGCTGAGCCAGTCGGCCACCACCCGGCTGGTGGGCCGACTGGAACAGCGTGGGCTGCTCCAGCGGTATCTCTGCGCCGACGACCGCCGAGGTGTGTACACGGAGGTCACCGCCGAAGGCCGGGCCGCGCTGGAGCGGGCGCGGCCGACCCACGACGACTCGCTGGCCGGCGCGCTGCGGGAGGCGGAGGACCAGTCGGAACTGGCGCCTCTGGTCGACGCGCTCGCCGCACTTCCTCCGGCGGGTTAGGGGCCGTCCGCTCCCGGCCCTCTGCCCGCTTTCCGCACTCCGTCCCGCGTTTGTGTGCCTGGTGCCGGGACGGTCCTCGTCAGTGGCTGTTCGGAATGATCTCGAAGACCTTGTAGGTGACGTCCACGCCCTCCAGCCGCCGGTCGGCGCTGTCCAGCAGGTTCAGCGAGGTGTTGGCCTCGACGGCGAGCTGGGCGATGCGGTCGGCGTCGCCGAGGCTGTTGAAGGTGACCAGGGCGCGCCCGCCGGGCAGCAACCAGTCGTGCACCTCGGAGAGATAGCGGCCGAGAGCGGTGTAGCCGCGGTCGAAGATCGCCCACTCGAAGTCGTGGGTGAACTCGAAGTCCCGCGGTGCCTCGATGACACTGCAGTTCCAGAAGACCGTGTCGAAGCGGTCGTCCGGGTCCAGCTCCGCGAACAGATCGCTGCGCAGCACCCGCACGCGGTCCTCGACGCCATGCCGTTTGGCGTTGCGGACGGCGCTGTCGACCGCGGTGTCGGTGATGTCGGTCGCGGTCACATGCGCGCAGCCCTGGAGCGCCGCCCAGACGGCGGTGACGCCCGCTCCACAGCCGATCTCCAGGAAACGGCCGCCCGTGGGGTAGGGGACGGCGCCGGTGTACCACTCGGTGCCGGTGCCCGGGCGGGGAGCGTAGGTCCCGGGGACCAGGTCCCACTCCTTGCCGAGGAGTTCGAAGGTGGAGGGATCGGTCCCGACGGTGCCCAGCTGCTCGACGAGTTTCTGCCCGAGGCGGTAGCGCTCCTCGAACTTCTCGGACGTCTGATCCATGATTCTCCTTGGGCAGGTGTCGGTGTCGGTGTTGGTGGCCGCGGTGCTCGCGGCCGTCGCCGTGCGGCCGGGATCCTCGGAGCGGATCCGGTTCACACGGACATGAGCCGCTTCAGGTCGGTGGCGTACTTCCTGATGAGGGACGGCGAGAGCCGCGGTATGTCCTTGGCCGGGCCGATCTCGGCGGCCTGAACGGCGGCACGGAATCGGCCGGACGGTATGAAGGAACCGCGGATGACGTTTTCCGGCTGCTCGAATCCATGGATGAGCGGCAGTGCGGAATGCTGCCGCTGGCTTTCGGGAAGGGCGCGCATGGCGGCCTCGAACCGGGCCAGCCAGTCCGCGTAGTCGTTCACCCGCTCGATCCGGTGGCCCGTGTCGTTCAGCCAGTCGACGAAGACGTCGAGAGATATCCCGTCGTCGTGCGGATTCACCAGACTGAAGGTCCGGTATCCGTCGTCGGTCTGTCCGCCCAGTGCCACGACGGACGCGGCGGTGAAGTCCACGGGCAGACCGTCGTAGTGGGCCCGCTGACGGTTTCCCTCACTGTCGGTGCGGTAGAAGGAATGCGGCGCGATACCGGTGGCGATGACGCTGAACAGAAGGCGCGTGAACAGGTCGGGAACGTTGAGCTGGCCGCCGTACCGGCTGTGCGCGAGAATCATGTTCGACCGGAAGGTGGTGACCGGGAGACCGCACAGGTCGTGCGCCTCCCGGAGGAGGACTTCCCCGGCCCATTTACTCGTCGCGTAACCGCCCGCGTACCCCTCGTCGGTCTGCTGGACGGGAATGGCGACGCGTACGTCGGAGTCCTCGTCCAGGGCCGGCTGTCCGGCTCGGGAAGTCGCGACGGCGACGCTGGAGATATAGGTGAACGGCTTGATCCGGCTGGTGAGTCCCAGACGGATGAGCTCGGCGGTACCCACCACATTGGCTTCGAAGAGATGGTTGTACGGAAGGACGTGGTTCACCAGCGCACCGGCGTGGACGATCAGATCCACATCGTCGGACAGCCGTTTCCAGGTCGCGTCGTCCAGCCCCAGCTGCGGCTCCGCGATATCGCCCGCCACGACTTCCAGATGCCCGGCGGCCAGATCCTGGAACGTGCCGACCAGTTCCGCGTCGCCACTGCTGAATGCCTCGTCGAGCCGCTTTCTGGCCGCGGCCGTGTCTCTTCCCCGCACCACGCAGATCAGTTTCCCGCCGGCCGGAGCCAGCTTCTCCAGCCATTCCAGGCACAGGAAACGGCCGAGATAGCCACTCGCGCCCGTCAGCAGCACGGTCCTGGGCGCTCCGTCCGGACGGGGAAGTGACCGGGCGTCAGCGATTGTCCGCGCGTCGATGAATTTGTCCAGAGTGAGGTCCTTGGCGGCGACCTCCGTGCTGTTCTCGCCGTGCACCGAGGCGAACGTGGGCTGCTTCAGTCCGCTCTCGCGCTTCGCCTCGATGTAGTCGGCCACCTGCTGGAGGTCGTACGCCGGGCTGATGACCATGTCCACGGGGACACGGATGTCGAAGATGTCGTGGAGCAGATTGGAGAAAGTGACCGCGGACAGCGAGTCTCCGCCCAGATCCCTGAAATGCGCGGTGGGGCTCACCTCGGCCATGGAACCCGCGAGCAGTGCCCGGGTGGCCCGCTGGATCGTCTCCAGCACCGGCCCGTCGTTACCCGTGCGGCGCACTTCGAGCAGTTCTTCGGTCTCCCGCGCGGTGATCTCGGAGTACAGCTCTTCGAGCCGCTTGCCGTACCGGTCGAGAAGCTGAGGCCACAGCAGCTTTCGGTGGTCCGAGAGCAGGCCGTTCGCCTGACTGAAGGGTTCGGTCTCGATCAGGAGGTCTCGGGGAATCTCGTACGAGTTGAGCTCGGCCTCTTTCGCGATCTCCTGGAAGGACTCGCTGAGAAGCTGCTTCAGGTTCTCCGTGCTGTGACCGAACTGCTCCAGGGCGTCCGGGGTCGGCACGACCACGGCCAGCAGGTAGGACCGTTCGCTGTTGCCGTAGACGAAGATCTGCCTGACCAGCGGACTGACGGCGAGGATGGCCTCCAGGCGCGAGGTGGCCACGAACTCGCCCTGGGACAGCTTGAGCACGCTCTTGCGGCGGTTCAGGATGATCAGTTCGTCCGGTCCGAGCTCCGCGACGATGTCACCCGTCTTGTAGAAGCCGTCCTCGTCGATGATCTCCGTCGTCAGCTCGGGCTGCTTGTAGTACCCGGGAACGATGGCTTCGGTCTTCAGCAGAAGCTCTCCTCGCGGATGAGGAGAATCGGTCCGGTAATAGCCGAGCTCGGGCACGTCGACAAGTTTGTAGTCGATCACCGGCGGGCGCAGGAGCATGTTGTCGACCGAGACCGCCGCGGCCTCCGTGGAACCGTAGAGGATATGCAGCTTGAGATCCAGCAAGGACTCGACGAACGCGCGTAGTTCGGCGGACAGCGGCGCGGAACCGCAACTGGCCCAGGTGAGGCGACCGCCGAGGAGATTCTCGCGCATCTCCGCCTTGACCTCGGCCTCGACCGTGTCCCGGTCGACGCCGTCCGTCGCCTTCCGGTCGAGTTCGCTCTGGTACTTCTGGAAAAGCATTTCACATACGCGCGGCACCAGCGACAGTTCCGTGGGACGGGCCAGCGCGATGTCCTCGAAGAAGGTCGACAGATCGCTGCTCGCCGTGAAGTAGCTGATTCCGCCGCGCGCCATGGTGTTCTTCAGCGAGGAATGGCCGGCGACATGGCTCATCGGCATGTAATTGATGTTGATCGCGTGGGTGTCGGAGAACAGCTTCGCCCAGGCGCCGCCCCACATCGCACTCGCCAGCCGCTCGGTGTACATGGCGCCCTTCGGCGTCCCCGTACTCCCCGATGTGTAGATGAGCAGGGCCAGTGGATCCTCGTCGTCGCCGGCGGCGAACAAGGGCGCTTCGGGCAGCGTGGATCCGCGTTCAAGAATCTCCGACAGGGACTCGAGGTCCACATCGCGGCCGGCCCGCTCCAGCCGGTCGCGGGCCGCTGTGAACGTCTCCAGCTGATCGCTGACCTCCGGGTGGTAGTCGAAGACCACCAGGCGCCGGGCCGACGAATTCCGCAGGATCAATTCGACCGCGACATCGAGACGTTCGATGCTCGCGGCGACGGTGAACGGTTCCGTCTCGCCGACGATCGACTCCAGTTGGGACAGCGGGGAGCTGGTCTGGAGCGGTACGCTGACCGCGCCGAGATGGATGCAGGCCAGATCGACGGTCGAGTAGTCACGGCTCGCGAAACCCAGGATGGCGACACGCTCGCCCGCGCTCAGCGCATGTTCTGGATTGTGGTGCCATTCGCCTGCCACCGCACGGACACGACCCCACAGTTCGCTGTAACTGGTCGTTTCGTATCGCGGCAGCAGACGGAGCGAAACGCGGCCCGTGTCGGGGTCCCGCGTGAACTCCTTTGCGCGTTCACCGACGGCGGGCCGGTCCGCGTGGCGTTCCATGACATGTGCCAACGTTTGCGCAAGCCGCATTCTGGGTCTCCGCATCGCATCACTGGCCGACTTTTGTGGCTGGGAATGACGGACTGGCGCGTCGGCATACACGCCGACGACGGCACGCTCTTCTCCAGGACGGCCCGTTTCAGGATCGCCCTTTCCTCCCCGCCAACTTTTCGCCCGATGCTACCCAGAGCCGAACGGGGTTCCGGAATAAACAAACGACGATCTGTCATGTCGGCCGGATGAGGCCCACCGCTCCTCATCCATCCCCGGCCCCCGCAAACGCCTTTGATCTCGGTGTAGTCGCTGGTCGGACCGGTCCGCCGGGGACAGAGGCCGTCGCATACGACGGCGGGGTCGTCGAACGTCGGCGCGCCGGGCGCGATATCGCGCCAGGATGGGTAATGGTCCGTACCGATTAGTTGTTGACGTGGTAACATTTGTACGATGCATGTGGATATGCCTCTGCCGATTTCAAGGCCGAGTCCGTAGGCCGCGGTGGCCGCGGCGGCACCCTCCCCGGCGCCGGTCCGCGCGAGGCGCGATCCGGCCAGGCCGTGCGGTGGCCGGCCCCGGGCCAGGTCCCCGCGTCGTCGCTCTGTGGCATGTTCTCGTGGGCATGTTCTTGTGCGTTTCACCCATCGCTCACCACCCCCCGGAGCGCCCCATGGCCAAGCAGGACCGTGCCGTACGTACGCGTCGAGAGCTGATCCGTTCCGCCGCGGAGGTCTTCGACCGGGCCGGATTCGCGGATTCCTCCGTCGCGCAGATCTGCGCCCGGGCCGGTGTCAGTCACGGTGCGCTGCACTTCCACTTCGGGAACAAGCGGGCGCTGGGGGAGGCGGTCGAGTCCGCCGCGGCACAGACCCTGCTGTACATCACCGGGAACGTCCCGCTCAGGCACCCCGCACCGCTCCAGCTCCTGGTCGACACCTCGCACACGCTGGCACAGCGGTTCTCCTGCGATCCGGTGCTGAGGGCCGGGTTCGGCCTCGGCAGCGACGCGACCTGGCAGGGCGGTGTGAACCTGTGGCAGCAGTGGCAGGACTGGGTCCAGCTCATGCTGACCGTCGCCAGGGACCAGGGCAGTCTGGCAGCCGATGTCGTGCTCGACGATGCCGTTTCCGCCATTACGGCCGTGATAGCGGGGCTCGAGGTGCTGGGACGCAGCGACGCCCACTGGCACTCGCGCCAGGCGGTCACACCGTTCTGGCGGCTGATGCTTCCTCAGTTGTCGGCGGAGACGGTACGAGCCCAGATCGACGCGGCGGGCAGCTCCGCGGCGCCCTTGCGCAAGCGCGAGTGGCCCATGGACGAGGTCCGGTCCGGTGGCAAGGGGATGGCCCGGACCTGCGACGCACTGTCCGGCTGCTGACCACCGCGACGGCGCTCGCGGACGCTGTGGTGGCCGCGGGCCGAATCCCGCTCGTGCCGGGAACGGGCCTGCCAGACTTCGCCCATGGGTAAAGATCTTCTCTCCGGCAGAGTCGCGCTCATCACGGGAGCGAGCAGCGGTATAGGTGCGGCGGCGGCACGGGTGTTCGCCGACGAAGGCGCCGCGGTGGTTCTCACCGCTCGTCGCGAAGACCGCTTGGCCACCTTGACCGACGAGTTACGGGACAAGGGGGCGCGAGCGTCGTACGTGGTGAGCGATGTCTCCGTCCCCGAAGAGGCCGCCAGGGCCGTGGACTTCGCTCTGGCCGAGTACGGACACCTGGACTCGGCCTTCAACAACGCCGGCATCGGCGGCGACCGTACTCCGCTGCATCTGATGTCGGACGACGTCTACGACACCATCATGGACATCAATGTCCGGGGGGTCTTCAACTGCCTGCGGTACGAACTGGCGGCGATGCTGGAGCACGGCGGGGGATCCATCGTCAACAACAGCAGTGTGGGCGGTCTGGTGGCCATCCCGGTCGCCGCTCCCTACATCGCCTCGAAGCACGCCGTCATCGGATTCACCAGGGCCGCCGCAGACGAGTACGCCAAGCAGGGCATCCGTGTGAACGCCGTGGCCCCCGGCACCACACGGAGCGAGATCACGACCGACTGGTTCGGCCGCAACCCCGGTCTCGAAGAGCTGGCCAACTCGCTGACGCCCCAGGGGCGTACGGCGGAACCGGAGGAGATCGCGGCGGCGGTCGCCTGGCTGCTCAGCGACCGGTGCCCGTTCCTGACGGGCACCGTGCTGCCGGTGGACGGCGGCTTCGTCAACCAGTGAGCCGGCCGGCCCGGACCGCGCACCCGCCCTTCACCGCCCGGCCTCCCCGGGCCTCCACCGCCTCACCTCATCGAACCCCCGCCACTTCGGACCCCCGGCCCTTCACCGCTCCAACGCGTCGAACAGGACTTGGAACGCCCGCTCCCCGCCCTGTGTGCCGCTGACCCGGACGGCACACAGGGCGGGGCCGGGCGCCGGCAGCGACTCGGCCTCGATCCAGCAGGGCCGGTCGAACTCGACGTACCGGTCGTAGGTGATGGCGACCCGGCCGGCCACGAAGGGCGCCGGGGCCGTCAGGGCATGCGCGGCCTGATAGGCGGCCTCCAGCAGGGCGAGTCCCGGCACATGGTCCACGGGATGGTCGAAGAGCAGATGGTTGCCCGTGTCGTTGCGCAGCAGCCAGCGGCGCGGCCGGTCCCCGGGCGCGAGGACCACATCGGCGGCGGAGGCCCGGCCGGCGAGCTGCGCGTCGACGGGCTCCGGAAGCGGCCAGGACCCCCAGTCGACGCTGAGACGGGCGCCGCGCACCCGGCGGTAGACCGGCGGGGAGATCCAGCGGAATTCGGAGGCCGCCCGGGCCACCGTGGCACCGCCGCGGAGGATGTGGAAGCCCAGCCGCAGCGAACCGCCGGCCCGCCGGCCGCCTCCGGTCTCCGCCGCGGTGATCCGGACGTCCAGCGTCGAGGACCGGTCGCGGGGGAGACGGAAGCCCGGTGTGACCGTGAAGTCGAGCGAGCCCAGCATGGTGTGGTGGGTCAGCGGAACCTCGTACGCGGCGTGCGCGATGACCAGGCCGCTCTGTCTGATGGTCTGGGTGAGTAATCGCGGATCGTACGGCAGGTCCTCCTCGACGGCCGGCCATCCGACGCCCACCGTGAACTCATGGGCGCCGACCTGCTCCCAGCCGGTGACGAGTACGGACTCGTCGCGCTTCAGATGGGCGTAGGCGCCGAGAAGGGTCGGCGGCGGTGTGGACGGACGCGGTGCGAGAGCGAAGTAGTGCAAGGTCCCCCCTTGGACTGACTGTTCTGCACAGGCAAAAAATGTGCTGTTAAAGTACCGGCACTCCGTCCGGTTTCTACCCAAGGTAAATGTGAGTTCACGCATTGGTAAAGAAAGCGTTTGGGGGTGAGAGGTGGTGAGGCAGGAACGCGCGATCCACACCCGCAGGATCATCCTTGAGGCCGCGGCCGAGATGTTCAACGAGCTCGGGTACGACGCCACCACCATCGGCGGACTCATCGAACGGATCCAACTCACCCGCGGTGGCCTCTACTTCCACTTCACCACGAAGGAGCAGCTCGCCCGCGCCGTGCTCGACGAGGCGGTGACGATGGAGGGACTCGCGCCGCAGGCCTTCAAGCTCCAGGAATGGGTGGACCTGGCGCTGCTGCTCGCCTACCGGCTGCCCAGGGAGCCGCTCCTCGGCGCCGCGATCCGCCTGTCCGTCGACGTCAAGGCCCGTGGTCTCCTCGGCACCCGCTGGCCCGACTGGATCACCGTGGGACAGGGGCTGCTCACCGAGGCCAAGGAGCGGGGCGAACTGCTCGTGCACGTCGACCCGGGCGAGACCGCGCGGCTGCTGGTCGGAGCGTGGACCGGCGTACAGCTGATCACCGAGACCCTGCCGGACCGCGACCTGTCCCAGGAGATCTCCTGCCTCTTCGAGCTCGTCCTGCCCAATATCGCCAACGCCGGTGTGCTGGCGAAGCTGGACACCTCGCCGCTCCGCGCCGAGCGGCTGCTCAAGGCGGCGGAGAGCGCCGTGGCTCCTTCCCGTCCGGTGTGACGTCGGACGGAGGCCGGTCCGAGGTCGTTCCGACGGCGTGACCGGGTCGTTTGCTGCCCGCCGCCCCCGCGTCGCGCTTCGCGCACGAGTGTCCTGTTCCTCGGCGAGATGACAGGCGGCCCTCCTCGAAAACCTTCAACGTGACCTGTTTCTTACGGTGGTTCTCGGTGCGCCAGGGTTCCGTGATGCCCCGCCTCGGCGGTGTGTTGCTCCGCTGAACGGAGATTCATGCAGGTCGCAATGGATCTGGTGGCTGCAGCGGGGCAGCCGTTGTCCGCACGGGCCTGTATAAAGAAACGGGACAGCTGTCCTCTTTCTTGGGAGGTTCGAGGCCGGCGGCGGTACCGGTACGGCGCGGTGCTTCGCCCCCGCCTGGCTGGAGTGGCGGGTTAGCAGGGGGGATCCACGATGCGAGACCTTCATCAGCACGCGTGCGTCAATGAGGAGTTGACCACATCGGCGGCTCTGGACGCCGGGCTCAGTGAGCGGCTGTTCGGCTCACTGCAGCGCAGCGGACAGCGGATCAAGGCGGAGCAGTACGTCCGTGGCCTCTTGTCGGTGCAGGGGCGCAAGACATTGCGGAGCATCGCGGCGCAGCTGGACGGCGCCGCGGCGCAGCAGAGTGTGCATCACTTCATCAGCGAGTCGCCCTGGGAGTGGATGCCGGTACGGCGTGCCCTCGCCCGCCACGCGCAGCGGACACTGGCGCCGGACGCCTGGGTGATCAGGCCCACCCTGATTCCCAAGGCGGGGTCCCACTCCGTCGGGGTCGACCAGCAGGTCCTGCCGCGGGGACGGATCGTCAACGGCCAGCACGCCGTGGGGGCCTGGCTGGTGTCCGCCCGGTCCGCCGTGCCGGTCGACTGGCAACTGCGCCTGTCCGCCCGCTGGATGGTCGATCCCCTGCGGCAGCGCGCGAGCGTTCCCGCCGATGCCGCGGTCGGCACCATCGAGGAGTGCGTACGGGTGGCGGTGGCCAATGTCCTCGGTATCGAGGGACTGCCGCGCGGGCCGGTCGTCGTGGATGTCGCGGACGTGGACGCCGTGTCGATCGCGCGCTTCCTCTCGTCGACGGGTATTCCGTTCATCGTTCGGGTGGGTCCGGAGGCGCAGTTGCGCCTGGACCGCTCCGAACTGCCCAAATACGGCGGTCGGGAGCGCATGGCCGGGGAGCTCGCCGAGTCCCTTCCGCGCCTTCGGCAGCAGGTGAATCCGGGCGACGGTCCGACGACGGCGGTGGCGATCCCCGTGGTGGCACCGCCGTCGCGGAGCGACCGGATGCTGCTGCTGGGGGAGTGGCGCCCGGTGGGGCACCCGCGCCGCCGGCTGTGGCTCACGAACGCCGATGTCCCCTCCGCCGTCCCCGCCTTGCGGCTCACCCGGCTGCCGGGTGTCGTGGTGCGCGACTTCGCCACGATCTCCGAGAGCGTGGGGGTACGGGACTTCGCGGGACGCTCGTTTCCGGGCTGGCACCGCCACATCACACTGGCATCCGTCGCCCATCTCGTCGCCACCCTGGAGTCACGAGGACTGTCGGCGAGCGCGGGCCAGGCCCGAGGGTGACGTGAGCCACACCAACGGGACTACCGTCCGGTAATATGACACTCTCTCCCCGCGTGTGATGGCTCCTCCTCGTCCGATCCTTACTGTCTCGTCCAGGACAGCAAGCACCGTCACCGGACGCGTCACCGTACGGACTTCTCCCGTATCCCGTTCTGGGCATCCGCAGTCGCCAGCCGACGGGAACGACTGGACCGAGCAGAAACGGGACCACCTCATGACGAATTCTTCCACCCGTCCGATTGTGCGGGGTGCACGCGCGCCAATTCACTCCAGTTCCCAGGACGTTCTGTTCACCGAACTCTGCTCGATATTGTTCACCTCGCTGACCCGCAGTGACCAGTGCAGAAAAGGCATGCAGTACTTACGTGGCTTACTGGAGACCCAGGGGCGCAAATCGATACGCAATATCGCGGCACTGCTCGGAGAGCAGGCCTCGGAGCAGAACCTCCACCACTTCATCTGTGATTCCACCTGGGACTGGACCCCCATCCGCAGGGCCCTCGCCACCTATTGGGTAGGCGTCTCGCCTCCGCAGGCCTGGGTGGTGCAGCGGATGATCATTCCCAAGACCGGACAGCACTCCGTGGGGGTGGACAAGCACTTCTTCCCGACCTTGGGACAGGTGCTGAACGCGCAACGCGCCATCGGGGTCTGGGCCGTCTCGGAGGAGATGAGCACTCCGGTGAACTGGCGCCTTCATTTACCCCAGGCCTGGATCAAGGACGATCTCCGGCGCAGTCAGGTGTCGATTCCGGACGGCGTGGACGTGGAGACCCTGAGTGAATGCATGATCGAGGCCAGTGCGGAGACCATGACGCGTTGGGGGATGCCCGTCCGGCCCGTGGTGCTCGACATCGGAGAAGCGCACGCGGCGACGATCTTCGAGAAACTCGGCGCCACGGGCACTCCGGTTCTCGCGAGAGTCGGCGGTGACCTCCGCCTGGCCGTGGCGGATTCCATTCTTCCGGGTTCCGGAGGCAAGTTACTGCCCGCTTACCAGATCATGAGCCTGGCCAAGGACATGCGGCGGCCGGTCATGGGAAAGGACTCCGGTCCGGAGCCGGCGAGACGGATGAACCTGGCCGCCACCGTCCGTGTGGGCCTGCCTTCCCCGTCGTCGTCGGTACCGGCGGCGGACACGGGACACACCGCGGGACGCGGGGAGTTGGCACTGCTGGGGGTGGGCAAGGACGGCGGACGGTGGCCCGCGGAGCTGTGGCTGACCAATCTGACGACCGCGTCACCGGCCTCCCTGCTGAGGCTGAGCAAGCTCACCGGCAAGGTCGACCGGGACTTCACGGAGATCGCGGACCGGGTGGGCATCCGGGACTTCACGGGCCGCTCCTTCAGCGGATGGCACCGTCATGTCACACTCGCCTCCGCCGCCCACGCGGTCGTCGCGCTGGCCAACGACGCCCGCTGAGGGCCGTCCGGCCGATCTTCGCGGGCCCGCCCGGCACGGAACCGGCCGTGACGCCGCTTCACCAGCCCTTCGGCACCGCGCCCCTGGTTGTTATCGCCCCGGTCCCCGTGCGCGGCTGGGATGGCCTGCGCATCCTGTGGACGGCGTGCCGTGAGGCCGGGCCGTGTCGAGCACCAACCTGCTAGGGGAAACCATGTACGACGAAGACGGAAAGCACCCGCGCGGAGCCGGCGTGGCCCGGCGCGTTCCGCGGACACGTGTCGCCCTCGGGGCGGCCGTCGTGCTCGCGGCCGTCAATCCCCTGACGCTCTCCGGACCGGCGCGGGCGCTCGCCCCGGCGGCGCCGGTCGCGCTCACCGCTCCCGCGTCGGCCTCCGCCTCCCCCTCCGCGTTCCAGCAGGTGCGGTGGAGGACGGACACCGTGGCGCCCGGCGTGCAGGTGCGCACCGGTGTCGTCCAGAACAAGGGCGTCACACCTGTCTGGACGATCACGGTCCAGGCTCCGGCCGTCAACCGGCTGACGGGCGCGGCGACATGGGCGCCGCTGGGCGACCGTACCTGGGCCGACACCACCGAGCGGCAGCTCCGCGCCGCCGGGTTCGTGCCGCGCGCGGAGCGGGTCGTCTGGGACGAGTACGCGGACACACCGCGCGGCACGATGGGCTGGCAGGTGCGCGTGGGCTCGTACGCCACCCAGGCCGAGGCCCAGAGCGCCAACCAGGCGGTCGCGGCGGGCGGTTTCCGTACGGCCGTGGAGTGGACGGGCTACGACGGCCGGCAGCTCGCCGACCGGGAGAGCATCCATGTCGCGGTCATCGACCCGGACCGGTTCCGCGGCACGGTGGCGAGCACCCACGACGGCAATGTCGCGGACCGCGAGACGACTTCCTCGGTCGCGGTGGAGAACGGCTCCCTGCTCGCCGTCAACGGCGGCTTCTTCATCACCTCCGACGCCGACGGCGTACAGGGCACGGTGGCCGGTATCGCCGCCTACGACGGCGAGCTGGAGTCGATGGCCGTCGGCTCCCGCGCCGCGCTGATCCTGGCGGACGGCGGGCGGCACCCTCGTATCGCCGATCTGTCCACCACGGTCACCGCCCGCGCGAAGTCCTCCGCCTACGCGGTGCAGGGCATCAACCGGCTTCCCGGGAAGGTGCGCAACTGCGGCCGTCCCGGTGGCGCGCCCACCGAACTGGCCCGCCATGACACCACCTGCTCCCTGCCCGACGACCTGGTGAAGTTCACCCCGAGGTTCGGCGCCGCGCTGCCCCAGGGCGCCGGTACGCAGGTGGTGCTCGACGCCAGGGACCGTGTGGTCTCCGCAGGCCCGCGCGGCGGTACGGTCCCGGCCGGCGGTTCCGTCCTCCAGGGCATCGGCGGCGCGGCCGACTGGCTGACGGCCCACGGCCGTCAGGGCGAGCGGATCTCGGTGCGGGAGGTCATCCGTGACTCCGCCGGACGTGAGGTCGAACTCGGCGCGCACGACAGCATCGTCAGCGCCGCGCCCACGCTGGTGAAGAACGGCCGCGTGGCCATCGACGCCGCCACCGAGGGCACACTCGACCCGCTGGACCTCTCGTTCGGGTTCGCGTGGTCGAATGTGCGCCAGCCCCGCACGATGGCCGGTATCGACGGGCACGGGCGGCTGCTGCTGGTCACCGTCGACGGGCGTCAGCCGGGTGTCAGCGAGGGCTTCACCCTGGGCGAGGCCGCGCGCTTCATGCGCTCCCTGGGTGCGAGGCAGGCCCTCAACCTGGACGGCGGCGGCTCCAGCGCGATGGTGGTCGGCGGCAAGCTCGTCAACATCACCTCGGACGCGACCGGTGAGCGTGCCGTGGGCGACACCGTGCAGATCCTGCCCGCGCGCAGGGGCTGACGGCCGGCTCCTGGGCCGCGCGGCCGTTCCCGGGACTCTTTCCGGACTTTCCCCGTCGGGCCGACGCGATGCGGCGTCGGCCCGGTGTGGCAGCTCTATGCTTCTACACGAGTGTAGAGAAAGCGGGCGGCGGTCCGGACGTCCCGACCGGCGGGCCATCTTCGGCTCCTTCGGCGGCGACCCGTGACCAAGGCCACACGCCACACGTACAAGAAGGAGTGAACGCCACGATGGTGTTCAAACGGCTGCTCGGCTCGCTCGGTGTGGGCGGCCCCACGGTGGACACGGTGCTCGACACGGGCGCGGTGCTGCCCGGAGGCACCCTCTCGGGTCAGGTCCATCTCATGGGCGGCAGCGCCGCCTTCGACATCGAGCAGATCACCCTGGAGCTGGTCGCCCGCGTGGAGGTGGAGCACGACGAGGGCGAGAGCGACGGCGTCGTCACCTTCGACCGGTTCACCGTGGGCGGGGGCTTTCGCCTCGCCGAGGGCGAGCGCTTCGGCGTCCCGTTCTCCGTGGCGCTGCCCTGGGAGACTCCCGTGACCGAACTGCACGGCCAGAACCTGGGCGTCGTACTCGGGGTGCGTACCGAACTCGCGGTGGCCGGGGCCAAGGACAAGGGCGACCTCGACGCGCTCGCGGTGCGCCCGCTGCCGGTCCAGGAGGCCGTCCTCGAGGCCCTCGGGCAGCTCGGCTTCGGCTTCAGGTCCGCGGATCTCGAATACGGCCGCATCGGGGGCACCGGACAGCGGTTGCCGTTCTACCAGGAGATCGAGCTCACCCCCGCGCCGCGGTACGCCCACGCCATGCGGGAGATCGAGGTGACCTTCCTGGCCGGTCCTGGCGGCATGGAGGTGGTGCTGGAGGCCGACAAGCCCGGTGGTCTCCTCTCGTCCGGGTATGACGCGCTGACCCGGTTCACGGTTTCCCACCACGATGTCGCCCAGCGCGACTGGACTGCCGAAGTCGACGGCTGGGTGCGCCGGTTGGCCGACCGCCACGGCGCCCACGGCGTTCCCGCCGCACCGTACGGACACGGCGACGCCCCGTACGGACACGGCGGTGGGTACGGCGGACACGCGCACAAGGACGAGCACGGTCATGGTCACGGCGGGCACCACCACGACGGCCACCATCGCTCCGGGCCGGGGATGGGCACCGTCGTCGCCGCCGGCGCGGCCGGACTGGCGGTCGGAGTCGTCGGCGGGATGGTGGCCGCCGAAGTCGTCGACGAGGTCGGGGACTTCTTCGAAGGGGATGACGAGGGAGAGGAAGGCGGCGAGGACTGAGACACCGTCGCCGCTGTCCCTGCTAGTTTCTACAGCATTGTAGAAGAAGTGTCGGTCCGGACCGCTCCTCGCGCGGTCCGGACCGGCCCCCGAGCGTACGGAGTTTCCATGGCCCTGTGGGATCGCATCAAAGAGTCCGCGTCGACGATGCAGACCCAGCTCAACGCCAAGAAGAACGACCTCAAGAGCGGCGCGTTCCGTGACGCGAGCATGGCGATCTGCGCGTTGGTCGCCGCCGCCGACGGCACGATCGACCCCCAGGAGCGCCGCAAGGTCGCCCAGCTCATCATGAGCAACGAGGTGCTCCAGAACTTCCCCGCCGACGATCTGCAGCGCCGCTTCGACGGCTATCTCGACAAGCTCGCCGCGGACTTCGACTTCGGCAAGGTGAGTGTCCTCCAGGAGGTCGCCAAGGCGAAGAAGAAGCCCGCCGAGGCCCGTGCCGTCATCCAGATCGGCATCGTCATCGGCGGCGCCGACGGCGACTTCGACAAGACCGAGCAGGCGGTCGTCCGTGAGGCGTGCTACGCGCTCGACCTGCCGCCGCACGAGTTCGACCTGTAGGCCCGAAGGCGTGCGTGGGGGCGTCCCGGCCTGACGGGGCGCCCCCGCCCGCGTATGTGCGGAGTGGGGATCGCTCCGGCCGGAGGATCTTCGTAGCTTCTACAGTGCTGTAGATTTAAGGGACCGGGACATCGGGATACACGGAACCGGCGCCGCTGCCCGGGATCGGTGCGGGAACACATGAAGGGAACAGCGACATGGGTGTGAGTCTGGCCAAGGGCGGCAACGTCTCGCTCAGCAAGGAGGCTCCGGGGCTGACCGCGGTCCTCGTCGGGCTCGGCTGGGACGCGCGCAGCACCACCGGCCTCGACTACGACCTCGACGCCAGCGCGCTGCTGGTGGACAGTGGCGGCAAGGTGCTCTCCGACCAGCACTTCATCTTCTACAACAACCTGAAGAGCCCCGACGGTTCGGTGGAGCACACCGGCGACAACCTCACCGGTGAGGGCGAGGGCGACGACGAGTCCCTCAAGGTCGACCTGAGCGCCGTCCCCGCCGATGTGTCGAAGATCGTCTTCCCGGTCTCCATCCATGACGCCGAGAGCCGCGGCCAGAGTTTCGGCCAGGTCCGCAACGCCTTCATCCGCGTGGTCAACCAGGCGGGCGGCGCCGAACTCGCCCGCTACGACCTGAGCGAGGACGCGGCGACCGAGACCGCGATGGTCTTCGGTGAGCTGTACCGGCACGGCGAGGAGTGGAAGTTCCGCGCGGTCGGCCAGGGCTACGCCTCCGGACTGGCCGGAATCGCCGCCGACTTCGGCGTCGGCGTCTGACGCCACCGCACCGTCCCTCGTCGGCACCCGAAGCCACCGGGCACCCCTGTCACCGGCCGGGGTGCCGGTGACGAGGGTGCCGGTGACCGTGACCTGGGGCCGTCCCGCCCGTGCGGACGGCCGGAGTGTTTGACTTGCGCGTATGCCGACGAACCTTGGTGTGTCCCGACCCGACCAGGCCGCCTACATGCTGCGTACCGCCGCCGGCCGTGCCGGCCGTGCGTACAAGCGGGAGTTGATCGACCTGCTGGACATCCGGCAGGGTCAGACCGCGCTGGACGTGGGATGCGGTCCCGGCACCGATCTGGCGGTGCTGGCGGAACGCGTGGGCGCGCGTGGCTCGGTGATCGGCGTCGACCGCGATCCGGCGATGCTCGCCGAGGCCCGTCGCCGTACGGAAGGTCTGCCTGGTGTGGAGATCCGCGAGGGGGACGCCCACGCCCTTCCCGTCGAGCCGGGAACAGTGGACCGGGCCAAGGTCGACCGGGTCCTCATGCATGTCGCCGAACCCGCCGACGTACTCACCCAACTGCATCGCGCCACCCGGCCGGGCGCCCTGATCGGTCTGGTCGAACCCGACTGGGACACCCTAGTCGTCGACGCGGAAGACCTTGAGACAAGCCGCGCCTTCACCCGTTACACCACCGCGGAAGTGGTACGTCACGCGACCATCGGCCGCGGCCTCGCCCGCCTCGCCGAACGGGCGGGTTTCCATGTGGAGACGGTCCGCGCCACGACACCGGTGTTCCGCGACTTCCAGGACGCCGATCACATACTGGGACTCGGCCGCAATACGCAACGGGCCATCGAGGCGGGCCATATCGACCGGGACCGTGGCCGCCGCTGGTTCGCCGGCCTCGCGCGGGGGGCGTTCTTCGCGTCGTTCTCGCTCGTCAGTGTGATCTGCTCACGGTGAGCCGCTCACGCTCACCGGCCTCGGCCGTGGACGAGCGACCTCGGTGTCACTCCGGCCCGTACCCCGACGGCGCTCGGTCAGCCCGGTGCGTTCGCGGCGCCGAGGCGGTTGATCTCCGGGCTGTACAGCACGGTCGGACCCGTCCCCGCGAGGCCCACGACCTCGATCATCGCCCGCCCCAGGTGCTCCGTCGTCGTCACATGGCGCGGGATCGCCCGGCGCAGGACCGGATAGAGCCATGAGGTCAGGCGGTACAGCACGCGGTACACGGCCGTCCTGGAGACGGCGCCGTGGCGGGGCTGAATGTAGCCGGGCCGGAACATGTAGGCGTGGAAGGGCATGGCGAGCAGCTCGTTCTCCGTGCGGCCCTTGACCCGGGCCCACATGGAACGGCCCTTCTCCGTCCGGTCGGTTCCCTCCCCCGACACATAGGTGAAGGTGAGGGCGGGGTTCGCGGCGTACACCGCGTGTGCGGCGGCCATGGTGAAGTCGTAGGTGATCCGGGTGTACTCCGCCTCCTTCAGCCCTGCGGAGCTGACGCCGAGACAGAAGAAACAGGCGTCGAGGCCGGTGAGCTCGTCCTGGATCGCGGTGAGATCGGTGAAGTCCGAGTGGACGACCTCGCGCAGCTTCGGATGGCTCACCGCCAGCGGTGTGCGGACGACGACGAGGACGCTCCCGACCCGCTCGTCCCGCAGACAGGCGTGCAGCACGCCCTGTCCCACCATGCCGGACACCCCGAAGATGACCACGTTCATGTGCTGAGCTCCCTGTTGACGGTTGTGCCGTGCTGTAAGGCCGCAGTCGTCGGTCACACGCTCAGGACCCCCGCGGCGGCGGCCACGATCGTGGC
>NZ_MAUD01000139.1 GCF_001700515.1 Streptomyces lushanensis | reverse complement strand
CGGCGGCCGTGCGGCAGGCGTCCGTACTGGTCTCGAATCCCCGGACCAGGCCGCCGGAGACCCCCGAGGCGTCCTCGCGCCGCGGGCTGCGCGCGGTGAACAGGTCCACCCGCGCTCCCCCCGGCGCGCGGGCGGTCCGCAGGGCGAGCAGGGCGCCCGCGACTCCGCCGCCGACGATCGCCACGCGCATCGCGTACTCCCGGGCCGGCGCCACTACTCCTCCGTCCGCCCGGCCCGGACCGCGACCACCCGGCGGAGGTCGTCGGTGTAGTCGGCCGCCCGGCGGCGCAGTGTCACCGGAAGGCCGTCGAGCGCGAGCATCCGCTCGGCCGACCGCAGTGTCCCGGGCGTGGCCGCGTAGCGCGGGTAGAGGAACCGGAGCAGCAGATCCAGGACCAGGTCGCCGCGGAGCCGGGCCGCGCCGGGCATGTCCGTGAAGAACCGGTCGACGTAGGGCGCCGTCAGCTCCGTCTGCTCGGGCTGCCAGAACCCCTCGGCCAGCGACCACAGTTCGTAGTTGGACAGGTCCGTGCCGGACGTCATCGCCGTCCACGCCGACTCCTTGGCGGCCGGGTCGGGCAGGGCCGCGCGGCACTTCGCCGCGAACTGTTCGGCGGCGGCGCCCGGTGCGGCCTCCAGGGCCGCGGCGATGCCGGCCGCGTCCAGTTCGCCCAGGGCGGCGAGCCGGTAGCGCACGCGCCAGCCCAGGTCGGTGTCGAGGGTCAGCCCCTCGGGCAGCCCGTCCCCGGTGAGCCAGCCGCGCAGTTCCCCGGCGTCCGCGGTGAAGTCGGTCAGGGCCCGGAAGAGGGTGATCAGGCGCTCGTCGTCCGCCGCGGTGCGCGCGAGCCTGTCCCGCAGGGCGTCGGCGACCCGCGCCATCGCCGCGGGCCGCTCCCGGGGCGTCAGGAACCGGTCGGCGACATCGTGGCGGGCCTGTTCGAGGACCTCGGCCAGGATCGACAGCTCGGTCTCCTCCCGGACCATCCTCGTCACCAGCGCGAGATGGCCGGAGGCGGGATACGTCCCGTCCTGGACGCCGAGCAGCAGCGCGCACCACACCATCGCGCGGTTGAGCGGGGACAGCCCGGGAAGCGTGTCCGGCAGCGCCGCCAGCGAGGCGGGGTCGAAGCGGATCTTGGCGTAGGTCAGATCGCCGTCGTTGAGGAGCAGCAGCGCGGGCGCCGGGCGGCCGACGAGTTCCGGCAGTTCGGTGCGCGCGCCGTCGACGTGGACCCGCACGGTCGCGCTGTCGTTCCCGTAGTGGAGGCCCACGTCCATGGTGTGCGGACGCAGCACCGGATGGCTGTCCGGGGCGCTCTGGAGCACCGCCGCCGCGGTGATGCGCCCGTCGGCGACGGAGACTTCGGGGGTGAGGGTGTTGACGTTGGCCGACCGCAGCCACTTCTGGGCCCATTCGGTCAGGTCGGTGCCGGCCGCTTCGCTGAGCGCGGCGAGGAAGTCCGTGAAGGTGGCGGTCGAGTAGGCGTGCCGGCCGAAGTAGGTCCGCAGTCCGGCGCGCAGCGCGTCGTCGCCCACATGGGCGGCCAGCTGCCGCAGCGCCGAGTGTCCCTTGAAGTAGGAGATGCGGTCCAGTTCCAGCAGCACCGTACGGACGTCGGGGCCTTCGAGGCTCACCGGGTGTGTGGAGGGCCGCTGGTCGGGAACGTACGCCTGGCCCTTGCGGCGGGCGGCGAAGGTCGTGGGCGGCCCGGCGAACCGGGTGGCCTCGCTCGTGATCCGGTGCGCCATGTAGTCGGCGAGCGACTGGCCCAGCCAGAGGTCGTCCCACCAGGTGTGGGTCACCAGACCGGCGAGCCACATCAGCGAGATGCCGTGCGCGAGGACGACGGCCCTGGTCTCCCGCTCGCTGTCCGTGGCGGCCGAGCTGAAGAGGTACTGCTCGCGGAGCAGCACACAGCCGGGGTGGTCGAGCGAGAGAACGCTGAACTCCGGGACGAAGACCTGGTCGAGCTTTCCGAACGGATGGCGGACCCCGAAGAGTTCGGTGTACGCGTCCAGGCACTGGGCGGTGATCTCGAAGACCTCGTCGACGTCGGCCTTCAGGGAGTCCGCCAGCGAGGCCCGGCAGTGCAGCCCGAGGGGTATGCCGTCGTGCTCGGTGCGGAAGGAGGCGTACGGCCCGGCGACGACGGCGGTGAGATAGCTGGCCAGCGCCGGCGACTCGGTCAGCCTCCAGCGGCCGGGACCGGTCCTGACGGCCTCGCTGTTGCCGAGCACCTGCCAGGTCTCGGGAACCAGGAGCGCGAACTCGTAGGGGGCCTTCAGGTCCGGCTGGTCGAAGCAGGCGAAGACACGCGGCGCGTTGTCCACGTACACGAAGGAATACACATAGGTCTCGCCGTCGGCGGGATCGACATAACGGTGCAGCCCCTCGCACTCGTGCGAGTAACTCATGTCGGCGACCACGACGACTTCATTTTCCAAGGCGAGTCCGGTGAGCGGGAACCTTCCGTCCACCAGTGCTCCGGTGTCCAGTTCACGGCCATTCAGGGTGACCGAGTGAAGTTCTTTCGGAGCGATGTCCAGGAATGTTTCCCCGCCGACCGTGAATGCGTCGAAGGTGATCTTCGTCGTCGAGCGGAAAACTGTCGGGCCGGTCGTCAGGTCGAGCTCGACGTGATAGGAGCCGACTTTGAGCAGAGAACCGCGCTCACTGGCTTCCTCATGGGACAGGCTTGGCATCCGTGAGTCCTTTCGCGATGGGCCGGGAAATCGGGGCGTACGGATCGTTCTCCGCGTCAAGAAGAGCACAGGAATGCCATACGGCGGGGCGGCGGACCGGGACGCCGCCGGTCAATGCGGGACCTTTCGTCCCGTCCGTCGCCATGTCGTCGCCGGGGCGGAACAAGGCGGAACAAGGCGAAGTGGCGGGTGCGGGCGCGGCCTTACGGGGATTCGCCGGGACGGGCCCCGGCGCGGGCGGGAGCGGTCGCGGCGGCCCGCACCACCGGTACCACCGGCATCACCGGCACCGTCCCCGACGGCACCTCTCCCGGCTCCGCCGGCCGCGTCGGCACC
>NZ_MAUD01000138.1 GCF_001700515.1 Streptomyces lushanensis | reverse complement strand
CCGGGCACGTACCAAGCGCGTCCGGCGATTGAGGACAGGCCCCGGTGGCCGTCGGGGTTTCGTGGCCACCGGGGCGGGGTGTCAGTCCTTGATTTCGCAGATCGTGGCGCCGGACGTGAGCGACGCGCCCACTTCCGCGGCGAGGCCCTTGACCGTGCCCGAGCGGTGGGCGTTGAGGGGCTGTTCCATCTTCATGGCCTCCAGGACCACGATCAGGTCGCCCTCCTTGACCTCCTGGCCCTCCTCGACCGCGACCTTCACGATCGTCCCCTGCATCGGCGAGGCGAGGGTGTCGCCCGAGGCCGCCGAGGCCGACTTCTTCGCCGCCCTGCGCTTCGGCTTCGCGCCGGCGGCGAGGCCGGTGCGGGCGAGGGTCATGCCCAGGCTGGTGGGCAGGGAGACCTCCAGACGCTTGCCGCCGACCTCCACGACGACCGTCTCGCGGCCGGGCTCCTCGTCCGTGTCGGTGTCGGCCGCGGCGGCGAAGGCCGGGATCTCGTTGACGAACTCCGTCTCCATCCACCGCGTGTGGACCGTGAACGGGTCGGAGGTGAAGGCCGGGTCGGTGACGACCTTGCGGTGGAACGGGATCGCGGTGGCCATGCCTTCGACCGTGAACTCCTCCAGCGCGCGGGCCGCGCGCTGAAGGGCCTGTTCGCGGGTGGCACCGGTGATGACGAGCTTGGCGAGGAGGGAGTCCCAGGCCGGGCCGATCACGCTGCCGGTCTCGACGCCCGCGTCCAGACGGACTCCGGGACCGGTGGGCGGGCTGAAGAGGGTGACGGTGCCGGGGGCGGGCAGGAAGCCGCGGCCCGGGTCCTCGCCGTTGATGCGGAACTCGAAGGAGTGGCCGCGCACCGCCGGGTCGTCGTAACCGAGCGGCTCGCCGTCGGCGATACGGAACATCTCCCGCACCAGGTCGATGCCGGTGACCTCCTCGGTCACCGGATGCTCCACCTGGAGACGGGTGTTGACCTCCAGGAAGCTGATCGTGCCGTCGGCGGCGACCAGGAACTCGACCGTGCCCGCACCGACGTATCCGGCCTCCTTGAGGATGGCCTTCGACGCCGCGTACAGCTCGGCGTTCTGGGCGTCGGTGAGGAAGGGCGCGGGCGCCTCCTCCACGAGCTTCTGGTGGCGGCGCTGGAGCGAGCAGTCACGCGTGGAGACCACCACGACATGGCCGTGGGAGTCGGCGAGGCACTGGGTCTCGACATGGCGGGGCTTGTCGAGATAGCGCTCCACGAAGCACTCGCCGCGCCCGAAGGCGGCGACGGCCTCGCGGACGGCGGAGTCGTACAGCTCCGGGATCTCCTCCAGCGTGCGGGCGACCTTCAGACCGCGTCCGCCGCCGCCGAAGGCCGCCTTGATCGCGATCGGCAGGCCGTGCTCCCGGGCGAAGGCCACGACCTCGTCGGCGCCGGACACCGGGTCCGGGGTGCCGGCGACCAGCGGCGCGCCGGCGCGCTGGGCGATGTGCCGCGCGGCGACCTTGTCGCCGAGGTCGCGGATCGCCTGGGGCGGCGGGCCGATCCAGGTGAGACCGGCGTCCAGCACCGCCTGGGCGAACTCCGCGTTCTCGGACAGGAATCCATAGCCCGGGTGGACCGCGTCCGCACCGGAGTCCTTGGCCGCCTGGAGCACCTTGGCCATGTCCAGATAGCTGGCCGCCGGGGTGTCACCGCCCAGAGCGAACGCCTCATCCGCCGCGCGGACGTGCAGAGCGTCCCGGTCCGGATCCGCGTACACCGCGACGCTCTCGATCCCGGCATCCCGGCAGGCACGGGCAACGCGGACAGCGATTTCGCCTCGGTTGGCGATGAGCACCTTGCGCACGATGGCTCCCTCCTTGAAACAAGCTGAGTTTAGGGACTGCCGACACGCCCCATCGAACAGTCCCCATTCGTGAGCTTCCCCACACGGAGCGTGTTTCGAGGCTCGCTCAAGTCGCGAAATCCCTTGTGACACCACGGTACGCCGCGATCCACCGTCGCACAGTAGCGTCCCGATGTGGTCCAGCTCTCTGTCCGAGTGCCCCTCGGCGGATCGCGATTCTTTGTGGAGTCCCTACGAATGGCCGAATGATTCTTTGCCTCTGCTCGGGCCCTTGTCCGAAGGTTTACCCGTTAGTAGCGTGCGCGATGTCGTTCGTACTGGCGGTAACAGCGATAAGGGGGGAAGCCGTGGCACGGAGACCGGTGGCATGGGTGGCTGCGATCGTGCTGCTGCTGGAGGCGCTCGGCGCGGTGTTCGTCAACGGCGTGCTCGCCACGGTGGTGGACAACCAGCGGATGTCCCTGGCCGGGCTCGATCCGGGCGCGATGTCCACGGGCACCTGGGCGTTGGGCGCGGTCCTCGGGCTCTGTCTCGTGCTCTGCGCGGCTGTTCTGGTCCGTACGGCCGTACGGGACCGGGCGCCCGGTCGCGTCGCCCGGTGCGCCCTGATCGGCTGCGCGGTCGTGCACGCGGTGCTGGGCGCGGTGACGGTGGGTCTGGTCGGGTGGCCGGCCTTCGCGTTCCTGATGGTGGTCATGGGCATGCTCGTGCTGGTCGTGGTCGCCTACGGGCCGGGGCCGCGCGGGCGCGGGAGCCGTGCCGAGGGGCCGGCTCCGGCCTGAGCCGACCGCCTTGGCGGTGTGCGCGGTTCAGACCCACAGATCGGTGATCGTGACGCCGTGTTCGGCGAGCAGCCGGCGCAGCAGGGGCAGCGACAGACCGATGACATTGCTGTGGTCGCCCTCGATCGAGTCCACGAAGGGCCCGGAGCGGCCATCCAGGGTGAAGGCGCCCGCCACATGGAGCGGTTCGCCGGAGGCGACGTACGCGGCGACCTCGGCGTCGCTCGGGCTGCCGAAGCGCACGGTCGTGGAGGCGGTTCCGCAGGCGCGCCGGCCGGTCGTGGTGTCGATCAGGCAGTGGCCGGTCCGCAGCACACCCGCACGGCCGCGCATCGACTTCCAGCGGAAGGCGGCCTCCTCGGCGTCCACGGGCTTGCCGAGCGCCTCGCCGTCGAGTTCCAGGACGGAGTCGCAGCCGATGACCAGGGCACCGGCCGTCTCGGGGAGCGCGGCCACCGTGGTGGCCTTGGCCTCGGCGAGTACGAGCGCCAGTTCGGCGGGTGTCGGCGCGGACAGCGCGTCCTCGTCGACACCACTGACGATCACCTCGGGCGCGAGGCCGGCCTGCCGGAGCAGTCCGAGCCGGGCGGGCGAGGCGGAGGCGAGCACGATCCGGCGGCGCTGAGCAGTCATGCGGGCCATGGTAGGCCCCGGCCCTTCCCGGCGGGAGCGCCTTGCGCCCGTCAGGGGAGGCCGAGCACGACCATGGCCACCACCACCGTCAGCGCGAGCAGCACGCCCGCGCGTCGCAGCATGGTCTGCGCGTCGCGCAGTTCCTCGGGCGGCTCGTTCTCGGGATCGGACCACAGCATGGGACCGATCTTCCGGCCGTCGTGCCCGCCGCGCCTGAGTACCCGTACTCAGCCGCCGTTATCCGGGCCAGTACGTCCGTGCCCAGGCGCGCGGGCCCGGACTCGGTGTGCGCCGGCGGGCGATACGGGTGGGGGACGCCCACTCGGCGGGCGGTTCGGGCGCCCGCGCCGGTGAGCCGGCCGCCGCCGCCGCGGCACGGGCCTGGACCACCGCCAGCGCGGCGGCCAGCTCCTCCCGGGTCGGCTTTCCCCGTACGACCTTGATCATCTGCGGCTCCTTCCGGGAGTTCTAGAGCGGGATGTTCCCGTGCTTCTTGGGGGGCAGGCTCTCCCGCTTCGTACGGAGCTGGCGCAGGCCCTTGACGATGTGCGCGCGGGTGTCCGAGGGCATGATCACCGCGTCGACATAGCCGCGCTCGGCCGCCGCGTACGGATTGAGCAGCGCGTCCTCGTACTCCTGGATCAGCCGGGCGCGCGCCGACTCCCGCGCCTCCTCGTCACCCGCCGCGGCGATCGTGCGGCGGTGCAGGATGTTGACCGCGCCCTGTGCGCCCATCACCGCGATCTGCGCGGTCGGCCAGGCCACATTGAGGTCGGCGCCGAGGTGCTTGGAGCCCATGACGTCGTACGCGCCGCCGAAGGCCTTGCGGGTGATCACCGTGATCAGCGGGACGGTGGCCTCCGCGTAGGCGTAGATCAGCTTGGCGCCGCGCCGGATGATGCCGCCGTACTCCTGGTCCACGCCCGGCAGAAAGCCCGGGACGTCGACGAACGTCAGCACCGGGATGTTGAAGGCGTCGCACGTACGGACAAAACGTGCCGCCTTCTCCGAGGCGTTGATGTCCAGACAGCCCGCGAACTGCATCGGCTGGTTGGCGACCACACCGACCGGGAAGCCCTCCACCCGGCCGAAGCCGGTGATGATGTTCGGCGCGAAGAGCGCCTGCGTCTCCAGGAACTCGCCGTCGTCCAGTACGTGTTCGACGGCGATGTGCATGTCGTACGGCTGGTTGGCGGAGTCCGGGATCAGCGTGTCGAGTTCACGGTCCTCGGCGGTGGTCTCCAGACCGGCCTGCTCGGGGAAGGCGGGCGGCTCGGAGAGATTGTTCGACGGGAGGTACGAGAGCAGGGACTTGACGTACTCGATCGCGTCCTTCTCGTCGCCCGCCATGTGGTGGGCGACCCCGGAGGTGGTGTTGTGCGTCCGGGCGCCGCCCAGCTCCTCGAAGCCCACGTCCTCGCCGGTCACCGTCTTGATGACATCGGGGCCCGTGATGAACATGTGCGAGGTCTGGTCGACCATCACCGTGAAGTCGGTGATCGCCGGGGAGTAGACCGCGCCGCCCGCGCACGGGCCGACGATCAGGCTGATCTGCGGCACCACACCCGAGGCGTGCACATTGCGGCGGAAGATCTCGGCGAAGAGACCGAGCGCGGCCACGCCCTCCTGGATACGGGCGCCTCCGCCGTCGTTGATGCCGATGACCGGACAGCCCGTCTTCAGCGCGAAATCCATCACCTTCACGATCTTCTCGCCGTAGACCTCGCCGAGCGAGCCGCCGAAGATCGTGAAGTCCTGCGAGTAGACACAGACCGGACGGCCGTCGACGGTGCCGTAACCGGTGATGACACCGTCTCCGTACGGGCGGTTCTTCTCGATGCCGAAGGCCGTGGAGCGGTGCCGGGCGAACTCGTCCAGCTCGACGAACGATCCCTCGTCGAGCAGCAGACCGATCCGCTCGCGCGCGGTCAGCTTGCCCTTGGCGTGCTGCTTCTCCACCGCGCGCGCGGACCCCGCGTGGGTGGCCTCCTCGATACGGCGCCGGAGATCCGCGATCCTGTCCGCGGTGGTGTGGGCTGCGGTGGTTCCGGCGGTTCCATCGGTGGGTCCGTGGGCGAATTCCGGCTCGGACATCGGGATGCGGCTCCCTGCGGGTCACGGATGCGGGTGTTCCGGTGCTACTGATCCGTAGCGTATCGGCGTGGATACCGTTCGGCAGTGCGGTGTTTGCCACACCTAGGGTGGCTTGCATGAACGACTCCGACACCCCGGTGAGCCGCTGGTCCGACCTCGGCCGTCCACCTCTCAACGCTAGCGCGCTGCGCCGCGGGCTGATCAGGCCCGGCGGGCTGTGGACCTCGCTCGACGTGGTCCCCGCGACCGGCTCGACCAACACCGATCTGGCCGGACGGGCGGCTGCGGGCCTGGCCGAGGGCGCGGTGCTGGTCGCCGAGGAGCAGACGGCCGGACGCGGCCGGCTGGACCGGCGCTGGACGGCGCCGGCCCGCTCCGGGCTCTTCTTCTCCGTCCTGCTCAGGCCGGGACCCGAGGTGCCGGTCCGGCACCACGGCTGGCTGCCGCTGCTGGCCGGAGTGGCCGTGGCGACCGGTCTGGCACGGGCCGCGGGCGTGGACACGGCCCTCAAATGGCCCAACGACCTGCTGGTGACCGTGGACGGCGAGGAGCGCAAGGCGGGCGGGATCCTCGCCGAGCGCGCGGGCGACGGCGCGGTCGTGGTGGGCATCGGGCTGAACGTCTCGCTGCGGGAGTCCGAACTGCCCGTGCCGACGGCCGGCTCGCTGGCCCTGGCGGACGCGGTGTCGCTGGACCGGGACACGCTGCTGCGGGGAGTGCTGCGGTCACTGGAGCGGTGGTACGGGCAGTGGCGGGAGGCGGGCGGCGATCCGGCGCTCTCCAGGGTCCAGGAGGCGTACGCGGCGGGCTGCGCGACGCTGGGCCGGGCGGTACGGGCGGAGCTGCCCGGACAGCGGGAGCTGGCCGGCGAGGCGGTGGCGATCGACAGCGAGGGCCGGCTGGTCGTACGGACCGGTGACGGCGAGCGGCACGCGGTGGGCGCGGGCGACATCGTGCATCTGCGGGCGGCGGGCTGAGCCGGCAACGGCGGCCGGTCGCGGTCGGCGGCGGGCCCGGCGCGGTGGGCCGGTGACGGCGCGCGGCGGCCCGCCGGGCCCGCGGTGGCGGCGCGCGACGGGGTGATTCCGGGGCGTCAGGACCGGCCGGAGCCTCTCACGCCGACGGTCCCGCGGACGTATAAATAGGCTGGTGGGTGGGACGTGAGCCAGGGCACATCTGCCGTATCGTTGAGGCGGTCCACGACAGATCGGCAGGACAGTGCGCAGGGAACGGGCAGGAGGCGGCTGGTGACCGTCGACGATTCGACTTCCGGCGAGGATGCGCAGCGGCCGTCGGAACCGTCCGGATTCCCGACCCCGCACCATGTCGTCGACCACACGGCCGAGCCGACCCACGACCCGCTGGCCATCCGCCTCGAACAGCTCATCCTCGGCGCGGAGCGCCGCTACACGCCCTTCCAGGCGGCCCGTACCGCCGGTGTCTCGATGGATCTCGCCTCCCGCTTCTGGCGCGCCATGGGCTTCGCCGACATCGGCCAGGCCAAGGCGCTCACCGAGGCGGACGTCCTGGCGCTGCGCCGCCTCGCGGGTCTGGTGGAGGCCGGGCTGCTCAGCGAGCCGATGGCGATCCAGGTCGCGCGGTCGACGGGACAGACCACCGCCCGGCTGGCGGAGTGGCAGATCGACTCGTTCCTGGAGGGGCTGACCGAGCCGCCCGAGCCGGGCATGACCCGTACGGAAGTCACGTATCCGCTGGTGGAGCTGCTCCTGCCGGAGCTGGAGGAGTTCATCGTCTATGTCTGGCGGCGCCAGCTCGCCGCCGCGACCGGACGTGTCGTCCAGGCCGCCGACGACGAGGAGATGGTCGACCGCCGGCTCGCCGTCGGCTTCGCCGACCTCGTCGGATTCACCCGGCTGACGCGCCGGCTGGAGGAGGAGGAACTGGGCGAGCTGGTCGAGGCGTTCGAGACGACCTGCGCCGACCTCGTGGCCGCGCACGGCGGCCGGCTGATCAAGACGCTCGGTGACGAGGTCCTGTTCGCGGCGGACGACGCGGGCACGGCCGCGGAGATATCGCTGCGGCTCATAGAGACCATGGCCCACGACGAGTCCATGCCCGCGCTGCGGGTGGGCATCGCGTTCGGCACGGTCACCACGCGGATGGGCGATGTCTTCGGTACGACCGTGAACCTGGCCAGCAGGCTCACCTCGATCGCGCCCAAGGACACGGTCCTGGTCGACGGCGCCTTCGCGGAGGAGCTGATCCGTACGGGCGAGGCGCCGGCCTCCGAGGCCCAGGCGGCCGAGGTGGCGGCGCGGGCCGACAAGGAGGGCCAGGTGCCGCCTCCGTACCGCTTCGGGCTCCAGCCCATGTGGCAGCGGCCGGTGCGCGGGCTCGGTGTGGTGGAGCCATGGCTGCTCGGGCGGCGGAACACCTAGGATCGGCACCCGGTGAACCATCGTTAACCGGGAGGGTGCTGTGATGGCCGGGACTGAAGAGGCCACGGAGAACGTGGCAGGGGACGGGCGGCGGTTCGGGGAGCACGTCGTCGTACGGCGGCACGGCGGCGGCGGTCATGTCGCCGAGCTGGTGCTCGACCGGCCCAAGGCGATGAACGCCGTGTCGACGCAGATGGCCAGGTCCGTCACCGCCGCGTGCGTGGCGCTCGCGGCCGACCCGGGCGTACGTGCCACCGTCCTGACCTCCACCCACGCGCGGGCCTTCTGCGTGGGCGCGGACCTCAAGGAGCGCAACTCCCTCAGCGACGCCGAACTGCTGCGGCAGCGGCCGGTCGCGCGCGCCTGCTACACCGGCGTGCTGGAGCTGCCGATGCCGGTCGTCGCGGCGGTGCACGGCTTCGCGCTGGGCGGCGGCTTCGAGCTGGCGCTCGCCTGCGATCTGATCGTCGCGGACCGTACGGCGGTCCTCGGCCTGCCCGAGGTGTCGGTCGGGGTGATCCCGGGCGGCGGCGGTACGCAACTGCTGCCGCGCCGCGTCGGGGCCGCGCGGGCCGCCGAGCTGATCTTCACGGCCCGGCGTCTGGAGGCGGCGGAGGCGGAGCGGCTCGGTCTGGTCGATGTGCTGGTGGACGAGGGGGCCGACCGGGACGAGGCCCTCGCACTGGCGGAGCGCATCGCCGCGAACTCGCCCGTCGGCCTGCGGGCCGCCAAGCGCGCGCTGCGGCTCGGGCACGGGCTCGATCTGCGGGCCGGTCTGGAGGTGGAGGACGCCGCGTGGCGTTCCGTGGCCTTCTCCGGGGACCGCGCGGAGGGGGTCGCGGCCTTCAACGAGAAGCGGAGGCCGCAGTGGCCGGGAGAGTGAACGGTCCCTGTGGGTGAAGGCACGGAAACCGCTCCTCGCCGCGGATGATCAAATCCCGCCATACCGTCCTAGGCTGGGGTTATGGGAGTGGATGGGCGTCTGCGCGCCATAGTGGAACTGTCTCAGGCGATGGCGGCGGCTCCTGCGCCGATCGAGTCCTGGCGGGCCGCCGCGCAGGGCGCGCGCGAGGCGCTCGGCGGGAGTTTCGCGGCGCTCTCGGTGTGGGAGCGGGAGCTCGGACGGCTCAAGGTGCTGGTGAACGTGGGGGAGCGGGCCGAGGGCGAGGAGGAGTTTCCCGAGGACGAGACCTATCCCGTGCACCGGTTTCCCGAGATCACCGAGTTCCTGCACGAGCGCTGGGCGGCGGGCGGCGGTCCGAAGGCCTGGGTCGAGACGGCGACGGACCGCGCGCCGGCCGCCGGCGCCGCGCGGGCGGCCGGATACCGCCACGAGCGGGTGGCGACACTGCACAGACGCGGCCGTGGCTGCTGTGTCGTCGCGCCGATCGTGCTGCACGGGCGGGCCTGGGGCGAGCTGTATGTGGCCCGTCCCGAGGGATCGCCGGTGTTCGGCCCGGACGACACGGACTTCGCGACCGTCATCGCGTCCGTGGTGGCGGCGGGAATCGCCCAGACCGAGCGGCTCGAAGAGGTCCGCCGGCTCGCCTTCACCGATCCGCTGACCGGGCTCGCCAACCGGCGGGCGGTGGACGTACGGCTGGACGAGGCCGTCGGCAGGCACCGCGAGGACGGGGCCGTGGTGAGCCTGGTCGTGTGCGATCTCAACGGCCTGAAGCGGGTCAACGACACGCTCGGGCACGCGGTGGGCGACCGTCTGCTGGAACGGTTCGGCGCGGTTCTCTCCGTCTGCGGCGCGAAACTCCCCGGCGCGCTGGCCGCGCGGCTCGGCGGCGACGAGTTCTGTCTCGTGGCCGTGGGGCCGACGGCGGACGAGGTGATCGCGGTGGCGGACGAACTGTGCGCGCGGGCGGCCGAGCTGAACCTGGGGGAGGGCGTGGCGTGCGGGATCGCCTCGACGGGGGATCCGATCGGGGAGGTACGGACGGCGCGCCGGCTGTTCCGGCTGGCGGACGCGGCGCAGTACCGGGCGAAGGGGGCGCGGTCGCGGGAACCGGTGGTGGCGGGCCGGGACGGCACGGTGGTGTCCCTGGCGGACGCGCCGGGGCGGGCGGGCGAGCGGCGCCGCTTCCGAGACGCGCCTCCGCCTCCCGGCTAGGTCCTGTCCGGGCGATCTTCGTGGATCAGGCCGCGGCGTCCGGTGCGGTGGATCGCAAGGCGGAGGATCGCCCGTGTACTGGACGTACTCGGGCGACGCCGACAACGCCGCGAGGTGCC
>NZ_MAUD01000137.1 GCF_001700515.1 Streptomyces lushanensis | reverse complement strand
GCGCAACACGGTCCGGATCCCCCGACGGGTGTCCGGCGGCTCACGGACCGGATGGCGAACCCGTGACCCGCTGAAGGGTGGCCGGGGTTGCCAGGGCCCTCGGGGGATGGGGGAGGATGGCAGGAACCGTACGAAGGGAAATACACGGTGAGCATCGACCCGTCCTCGATTCCGAATTTCGGGGGCCAGCCCCAACCGCAGGGTGCAGGACCGGCGGGCCCCGTCGTCCCTGATCAGGATCTGGTCAAGCAGCTCCTCGAACAGATGGAGCTGAAGTACGTCGTCGACGACGAGGGTGACCTCGCGGCGCCGTGGGAGGAATTCCGTACGTACTTCATGTTCCGCGGTGAGGAGGACCAGCAGGTCTTCTCGGTGCGGACGTTCTACGACCGGCCGCACCCCATCTCTGACAAGTCCAAGGTCCTGGACGCGATCGACGACTGGAACCGTCGCACGCTGTGGCCCAAGGTCTACACGCACGTCCACGAGGAGGGCGACGGCCCGCCCACCGTCCGGCTCATCGGCGAGGCCCAGATGCTGATCGGCATGGGTGTCAGCCTGGAGCACTTCGTGTCGTCGACGGTGAGCTGGGTGCGGGCCTCGATCGAGTTCGACAAGTGGCTCGTGGAGCAGTTCGGCCTTGAGCCGGGCGACGAGAAGCCCGAGGACGTCTGAGCCACGCCCAGGCACCCGCGGAACGACAGGAGCCCGGCCGGGCCGCGATCACCACGATCACGGCCCCACCGGGCTCCGCCCGTGTCCCGGTGCGTCGGCCGACGACCTGATCACCAGCCTTTTCGCAGGCCGGACAGTCTGTCGATCGCTGCTTCCAGCACGTCCCTCCGCTTGCAGAAGGCGAAGCGCACGAAGGGCGCGCCCTCGTCGCGGTGGTCGTAGAAGACCGCGTTGGGGACCGCTACCACCCCGCAGCGTTCCGGCAGGGCGCGGCAGAAGGCGAAGCCGTCGCTCGCGCCGAGGGGGCGGATGTCGGTCGTGACGAAGTAGGTGCCCGCCGGGCGGTAGACCTCGAAGCCGGCCGCCGCGAGACCCGCGGAGAGCACGTCGCGCTTGGCCCGAAGATCGGCGCGGATCCCCTCGAAATAGCTGTCCGGCAGCCGCAGGGCCTCCGCGATCGCGTACTGGAACGGCCCCGAGGCCACATAGGTCAGGAACTGCTTGGCGGACCGCACCGCCGTCACCAGCGCCGGTGTTCCGGTCACCCAGCCCACCTTCCAGCCGGTGAAGGAGAACGTCTTGCCGGCGGAGCTGATCGTCAGGGTGCGTTCGCGCATGCCCGGGAAGCTCGCGACGGGTACGTGTTCGCCCTCGAAGACGAGGTGTTCGTAGACCTCGTCGGTGACGACGAGCAGATCGCGTTCGACGGCGAGTTGCGCGACGGCCGCCAGTTCCTCGCGGCCGAGGACCGTGCCGGTCGGGTTGTGCGGGGTGTTGAGCAGGATCAGCCGGGTGCGGTCGGTGACGGCGGCGCGCAGTTCGCCGGGGTCCAGGTGGTACGCGCCGTCGTGGGGGCGCAGGGTGACCGGGACGCGCGTGCCGCCCGCCATGCCGATGCAGGCCGCGTACGAGTCGTAGTACGGCTCCAGCGCGATCACCTCGTCGCCCGGCTCGACCAGCGCGAGCAGCGCGGCGGCGATCGCCTCGGTGGCGCCCGCCGTGACGAGGACCTCGGTGTCGGGGTCGTACGTCAGGCCGTGGAAGCGCCGCTGGTGCTCGGCGACGGCCGTCCGCAGCTCGGGTACGCCCGGGCCCGGCGGGTACTGGTTGCCGCGCCCGTCGCGCAGCGCGCGGACCGCGGCCTCCCTGATCTCCTCCGGACCGTCGGTGTCGGGGAAGCCCTGGCCGAGGTTGATCGCTCCGGTCCGTACCGCCAGCGCCGACATCTCCGCGAAGATCGTCGTGCCGCCGAGCCATTCTTTGGTCATGGCGGTCATCCTGTGCCGAACCTCTGGAGTTGCTCAAGTCAGCTTTGCGCCGCGGACGCCGAGGGGACATCCCAGTCACGCACGAGGTTCATGAACGAAGCGCACGAAGCAAGAAGCGCGAAGCACCGCAGCACGAAGCGCACGAAGCACGAAGCACGAAGCAATGAAGCGATGAGGTCGCGCGAGGGAGCGCGGCGGGCTTCGCCACGGGGGAACAGAAGGACGGTGGGGTCGATGGCTGGTGTGGGACTGGCGGTCGTCGTGGTCATGGTGGCGATCGCGTTCGTCGGGCTGGTGGCGAGCGTGGGCAACGGGGGCGCGGCGCGAAGGCGGCGCCGCGGCGCGGCGCGTGCCACGGTCGGCGGCCGTGCCACCGGCGGCGTCTCGATGAAGAAGAAGAGGGGCGCCAAGCGCCGCTCCCAAGGCAGTTGGTGGGCCGGGGGCGGCGGTGCCGGAGCGGGGTGCGGCGGCTCGTCCAGTTCGTGCGGCGGCGGTTCCTCCTGCGGAGGAGGCTCGTCGTGCGGTGGCGGCGGGGGATGCGGCGGCGGAGGCGGCTGACACGGGGCAGCCGGTCCGCGGTGCCGACGATGCCCGGCGGGGAACGAACTCCCGCCGGGCATCTCCATGTTGACCGTTTGGAGGCCCTTCGACACCGGTCTCCGTCGCTTTTGTTGAACAGTTGAACTGCATGGCCCCCGAGCGGATGGAAAACCCTGCCAAGTTGGGTAAAAGCGCTGTGAGCGCCGCGTACTTCGTGATTCCCTCGCTGTTGAGAGCTTCCAGCCCTCGGACCTCACGCGGAGCCGAGCCGGCGATCTCCCCCCACAAGTTCCCGCTCATCGTCCGGGTCGTCCCGGTCCACCCGTCAAGCGTGTTAGCGGAGCCTGCCCATGCTCACCAATCTCAATACGGCCTACACCGACTCCCGTGCCGCCGATCTGGCCTGGGCGTTGGGCCGGGACCCACTCCCCGCCCTGGCCGTCCTCGACCTCGAACTCGACGGCGCCGGACTCCAGCTCCGCCTCCTCGGCGCCTCCCACCAGGTGTTACTGGAGGAGGAGCGCGGCACCTGCTCCGAGACCGTCGCCTGTATCCCCGGGAGCAGCACACCGCTGCCGCTCGGTGTCTCCAAACGGCTCGGGGACTGGGAGTACGAATTCGCGGCGCGCGTCGAGACGCTCTCGCACGGCTCGTTCGCGGGGCGCGCGCAGGAGCTGCTCGCGCTGGTCGCCGACCATCCGAACGGGCTGGCGGGCATCTTTCCCGGCGCTCCGTACGCCTTCACCGCGATGCTGGCGCAGCGCGACGAGGGCCAGGTCCACTGGCGTACCTGGCACGCGTACCCCCAGGAGGGGCAGCTCGTCGTGACGCGCACACGAGTTGGCGTGCGTATGCCTGCGGTGCTGTAGTTACACCCGTGTGGGTGACAAACCGCAATGAATTCGTGACGTAGCGTTACGGACATGATCGAGCAAGCCGCGTCCTCGCCGTCCCAGGGTGAGAAACGGCTGCCCGTGCGCGCGGATGCCGGACGTTTCCTGATTCTCGCCGTGGTCTTCATCTGTGCCGCGTGCGGGCTGGTGTACGAGCTGGAGCTGGTCGCGCTCGCCTCGTATCTGATCGGGGACTCCGTCACCCAGGCGTCCGTTGTCCTGTCGGTGATGGTCTTCGCGATGGGCGTCGGCTCGCTGCTCGCCAAGCGGCTGCGCTGCCGGGCCGCGGTCGGCTTCGGGCTGCTGGAGGCGGCGCTCGCGCTGCTGGGCGGCTGCTCGGCGCTCGTGCTGTACGGGAGTTTCGTCTGGATGGGCGAGTCCCGTCATGCCCTGGTCGGCTTCTCGCTGGCCATCGGCATCCTCATCGGCGCCGAGATCCCGCTGCTGATGACGCTGATACAGAGGTTCTCCCGGCAGGACGCGGAGGGGACGGTCGCCGATCTGTTCGCCGCCGACTACGTGGGCGCGCTGGCCGGCGGGCTCGCCTTCCCGTTTCTGCTGCTGCCCTGGCTCGGCCAGCTCACGGGCGCGCTGCTGACGGGCGCGGTCAACGCGGTGGCGGGCGGCGCGCTGGTCCTGTGGCTCTTCCGGCGGGATCTGACGCCGCGTTCGCGCTGGCTGCTGGTGGGGGTCAATGTCCTGGTCCTGTCCGTGCTGGCCACCGCGGCCGTGCTGGTCGACGACTTCGAGCGGGCGGCGCGGCGCGCGGTGTACGGCGACCGGGTGCGGGTCGCCGTGCACACGGATGTCCAGGAGGTCGTGCTCACGGGCGGCCGGGACGGACCGCTGGACCTCTATCTGGACGGGCGGCTGCGGGTCAGCGGGCGCGACGAGTTCCGCTATCACGAGGCGCTGGTGCACCCGGCGATGCGCGGGCCGCACGCGCGCGTCCTGATCCTGGGCGGGGGCGACGGGCTGGCCGCGCGTGAGGTCCTGCGGTACGGAGGCGTCCGCGCGGTCACCGTGGTCGAACTGGACCCGGGCGTCGTCCGGCTGGCCCGTACGGACCCGGCGCTGGCCACGCTGAACGGGCACGCGTACGACGACTCGCGGCTGCGGGCCGTCCACGCGGACGCGTTCACATGGCTGCGGGCGGCGCCGGAGCGGACGTACGACGTGGTGATCTCGGATCTGCCGAACCCGGGCATCACGGCCAGCACGAAGCTGTATTCGGAGGAGTTCTACGGCCTGGCCACCCGGGTGCTCACCGACCGCGGGCGGGTGGCGGTGCACGCGGGCTCGCCCACGTCCCAGCCGCGTACGTACTGGACGGTCGACGCGACACTGCGCGCGGCCGGCTTCGGCACCACTCCCTACAGCGCGACGGGCTCGCCCTCCGGTTTCACCGCGGGACCCGACCGGGTGAAGGACGGCACGCCCGCGCTGTCGGACTGGGGCTTCGAGCTGGCGGAGCTGGGAAACCGGCCCCGGCTGGGCCTCGCGGCCGACGCGCCTCGGCTGCGGTCCCTGGGAATGCCGCTGCTGGCGGCGGGCGCGCGGGGGGTGGAGCGCACGCGGATACCCGATCTGCCGCCGTCGACGCTGGTGCATCCGAGGTACACGGAGTGAGGCGGGGGTGGGGCCGGTGGTGATCTGTGTGCGGCGGCCGGTAACGACGTGTGTGCGCCGACCGGTGGTGGGCCGGCCGTGCGACGGGTGAGGGAGCGGGCGGCGGGCCGGGCGGGACGCCGGTGAATCCGACCGGACAGGACCTGGAACCCTGCTTCCGGCGCCGGGGCTGAGTAGGCTCGGTTTCCATGGAGCATGAGGTGTTCGTTCCGGTGGTGACAGAGGCTCTCCGGCAGACGCTGCGGGACCCCTCACGGGTGGCCCGTTGTGTCCCGGGACTCCAGCAGGACGCCGATGAGTCGGCGGAGCCGCTCTCCGGCCGTCTCAAGGTCCGGATCGGCGGCCATACGATCACCTACCGCGGCGCGCTGGCACTCGCCGAACGGGACGGTGTCTTCACCGCCGAGGGCGAGGGCACGGAGGCCCGTGGCACGGGCTCCGCCAAGCTGACGCTCGCGCTCCGGCTCGCCGAGGCCCCTGGCGGTACGACGCTCATCTTCACGGGCGCGTCGCGCGCGGAGGGCCGGCTGGCGGAGCTGCCCGGGGAGACGGTGACGGCGGCGGCGCGCAGGCTGCTGGACCGCCTGGCGGCGCGGCTGGGCGAGGTGTCCCTCCCGCGGGAGGCAGCGGAGACGCCGGAGAGGCCGCAGTCGGAGGCCAAGCCGCAAGACACATCCGGGGCAGATGCCCTGGGGTCGGACGCCCAGGGATCGGACACCCCCGGGCTCGCCGAGGCCGCTGATGCCGACCGGGAGCCGGACGATGTCGACGACGTCATCGATCAGAAGGACAGCGTCGTCGAAGAACTCGAAGACGATCCGGACGATGACGGGCTGGACGGCGACGAGCCGGTGGACGACGTGCTCGGCGACGGTGGACTGGACGCCGACGATCCTGACGCCGACGGCCTCGATGCCGATGACCTCGACGACGACCGCAGCGATGATGATGATGACGACGAGGAGGACGAGCTGGACGCCTCCGTCTTCGAGGTGGACGCACCGCCGTCGTCCCTCGACGGGGAGACGTTCTCCGGCGAAGGGAGCTTCCTCGTCCCCGACGAACCGCCCGCCGAGGCCGCGCACGCCCGGCGCACCATGATCGGCCGCAGCGCCGAGGAGGTCGACCACGCGCCGCCGCGCGGCCGGTACGCGCCCGTGCCCGCGCCCGACTCCGGCAGCGCGGGAGCCACGCTCCGGTGGGTCGCGCCGGCCGCCGCGCTCGCGCTCGCTTCCGCCGTGGTGGTCGGGCGCGCACTGCGCCGCCGCAAGTAGTGTCGGGGGTGTGAGTAGCAGCGAAGAGAGCATCCGACTGGCGGCGGGCGACGCCGAGTTGACCATCACTCCGGAGAACGGCTGCCGGATCGGCAGTCTGCGGATCGGCGGGACCGAACTGCTGCGCCAGGGCGAGCGGTACGGCTGCTTCCCGATGGTGCCGTGGTGCGGGCGGATCGAGAACGGGCAGTTCCGCAACGGCGGTGTGGTCCATCAGATGCCCCTCAACTCCCCGCCCCACGCGATCCATGGCACCGGAAGGAACACGGCCTGGCGTACGGCCCGGGTGGGCGGGAGCGAGGCGGTGTTCACCTATGACCTGGTCGATCCCTGGCCGTACAGCGGTCTGGTCACCCAGACCTTCGAGCTGACCGAGGACGGGCTGTCGCTGGCGCTGGGCGTGGAGACGTACGACACGTCCTTCCCCGCGCAGGCCGGCTGGCACCCGTGGTTCCTGCGCAATCTGGGCGGGAGCGATGTACGTATCGACTTCGCGCCGGACTGGCAGGAGGAGCGCGGCAGCGACCATCTGCCCACCGGCCGCCGGGTGACACCGCGCCCGGGTCCCTGGGACGACTGCTTCGGCATGCCCGACGGTGTGGAGGTGACGCTCACCTGGCCGGACGAGCTGGAGCTGAAGGTCACGAGCCGGGCCGAGTGGGTCGTGGTCTACGACGAGCAGGCCGAGGCGGTCTGTGTGGAGCCGCAGTCGGGCCCGCCGAACGGGCTCAACACCGCACCGCGGCTGGTCACTCCCGTCGAACCGCTGGAGATCACGGCGAACTGGAGCTGGCGACGGCTCTGACGGCCCGGCCGGGGACGGCTCGGGGCGGGTGCCGGTGACCGCATAAGCTCGGGGCCATGACTGACGCACGGGCTGAGCTGCTGCAACTGATCAAGGACAAGGCCGTGGTCCACGGCAAGGTGGTCCTCTCCTCGGGCCGCGAGGCCGACTGGTACATCGACCTCCGCCGGATCACCCTGGACGGTCAGGCCGCGCCGCTGGTCGGTCAGGTCATGCTCGACACCACCGCCGAGCTGGACTTCGACTGTGTGGGCGGGCTGACCCTGGGGGCGGACCCGGTGGCCACGGCGATGCTGCATGCCTCGGCCGCGCGCGGAGAGCGGTTGGACGCGTTCGTCGTCCGTAAGGCGCAGAAGGCACACGGTCTTCAGCGCCGGATCGAGGGCACGGACGTGAAGGGCCGCCGCTGTCTGGTGGTTGAGGACACCTCGACCACGGGCGGCTCCCCGCTGACGGCGGTCGAGGCGGTACGGGAGGCCGGCGGCGAGGTCGTCGCGGTCGCGGTCATCGTGGAGCGAGGCGCGGCTCCCGCCATTGCCGAGGCGGGACTTACCTATGTCGCCGTCTATGGGACCGGTGAGCTGGGTCTGGCCTGAGATCGGCACTGAGCTGGGCATTTGGCGTGGCCCTGGGTGTTTCACGTGAAACACCCAGGGCCACGCCGTGGTACGGAGGTCTCGCGGATGCCGGGCTCCGAGTGGAGCCCGTACGGGAGTCTGGAAGGATGGGGGAGACGATGACGTCGCCCCCAGGTCAGGGACCCCACTCAGGGACAAGCACCTCACACCCGTACATCACAAGGAGCGGCCCGATGCCCATCGCAACCCCCGAGGTCTACGCCGAGATGCTCGACCGGGCGAAGGCAGGCAAGTTCGCCTACCCGGCCATCAATGTGACCTCGTCCCAGACCCTGCACGCTGCGCTGCGCGGCTTCGCGGAGGCCGAGAGCGACGGCATCATCCAGATGTCCACCGGCGGTGCGGAGTTCCTGGGCGGTCAGTACAACAGGGACATGGTGACCGGCGCGGTCGCCCTCGCCGAGTTCGCGCATGTGGTCGCCGCGAAGTACGACATCACGGTCGCGCTGCACACCGACCACTGTCCCAAGGACAAGCTCGACGGCTATGTCCGTCCGCTGCTCGACATCTCCGCCGAGCGGGTCCGGGCCGGGCGCAACCCGCTCTTCCAGTCGCACATGTGGGACGGCTCCGCCGAGACCCTGGCCGACAACCTGGCCATCGGTGAGGACCTGCTCGCCAAGGCCGCCGCCGCCAAGATCATTCTTGAGGTCGAGATCACCCCGACCGGTGGCGAGGAGGACGGCGTCAGCCACGAGATCAACGACGAGCTGTACACGACGGTCGACGACGCGCTGCGCACCGCCGAGGCGCTCGGCCTGGGCGAGAAGGGCCGCTATCTGCTGGCCGCGTCCTTCGGCAATGTCCATGGCGTCTACAAGCCGGGCAATGTGGTGCTCCGCCCCGAGCTGCTCAAGGACCTTCAGGACGGTGTGTCCGCCAAGTACGGCAAGGCCGCGGGCAGCCAGCCGTTCGACTTCGTCTTCCACGGCGGCTCCGGCTCCTCGGCCGAGGAGATCGCCACCGCGCTGGAGAACGGCGTGGTGAAGATGAACCTGGACACGGACACCCAGTACGCCTTCACGCGGCCGGTCGCGGCGCACATGTTCACCAACTACGACGGTGTGCTGAAGGTCGACGGCGAGGTCGGCTCGAAGAAGACGTACGACCCGCGCACCTGGGGCAAGCTGGCCGAGGCGGGCATGGCCAAGCGTGTCACCGAGGCATGTGGTGCGCTGCGTTCGACGGGCACGAAGCTCAAGTAAGCGCGCGGCGCGACCGAGAGGCTCCCGCGCGGGGCCTTCCGCGCTCGGGCCCGGCACCTCCTCCGGTGCCGGGCCCGAGCCGTGCCGGAGACCGGTCCGTGCGGGATCCGGCAGGAGTGATGACGGCAGCCGGCTCGCCCAGGTGCGTCCGGGCGAGGATGATCCCCGTATGGAAATCAGGCTGTCCTCGGCCCAGGGCCGCTGGATCATTCTGACGACGGTGCTCGGTTCGAGCATGGCTCTGCTCGATTCCACCGTCGTCAATGTCGCGCTGCCCCATATCGGGAGGTCGCTCAACGCGGATCTGGCGTCGCTCCAGTGGACCGTCAACGCGTACCTGGTCACGCTGGCCGGGCTGATCCTGCTGGGCGGCTCGCTCGGTGACCGGTACGGGCGGCGGAAGATCTTCGTCCTCGGCGTGGTCTGGTTCGCGCTCGGCTCGCTGCTCTGCGGGATCGCGCCGAACGCCGCCATCCTGATCACCGCACGCGCCGTGCAGGGTATCGGTGGCGCGCTGCTCGTGCCGGGCTCGCTCGCGATCATCCAGGCGAGCTTCCATCCGGACGACCGGGCCCGGGCCGTCGGGCTCTGGTCCGGGCTCGGCGGGGTGGGGGCGGCGATCGGCCCGTTCGTGGGCGGCTGGCTGGTCGACGGCCCCGGCTGGCGCTGGGTGTTTCTGCTGAATGTGCCGCTGGCGGCGATCTGCGCGCCGGTGGCGCTGCGCCATGTACCCGAGTCCAGGGATCCGGCGGCGCACGGCCGCTTCGACGCTCTGGGCGCCGTGCTCGGCGCGGTGGGGCTGGCGCTGATCACCTATGCGCTGATCGGCAAGGACATCTGGTTCGGGCTGCTCGGGGCGGCGGTCGCCGTGGCGTTCGTGACGGTCGAGCGGCGGCGCCCGGAACCGATGCTGCCGCCGTCGATCTTCCGCTCCCGCCAGTTCACCGCGGTGAATCTGGTGACGCTGTGCGTGTACGCGGCGTTCGGCGGTTTCTTCTTCCTCGCCGCGCTCCAGCTCCAGGTGGTGGTGGGGTACTCGGCGCTGGGCGCGGGCGCGGCCCTGCTGCCGACGACCGTCCTGATGCTGCTGCTCTCCGCGCGCTCCGGGGCGCTCGGGGAGAGGACCGGACCGCGGCTTCCGCTGACCGTGGGACCGCTGCTGTGCGCCGGGGGCATGCTGCTGATGCTGCGCGTGGGCCGGGGCGCCTCGTACCTTCCGGATGTGCTGCCCGCGCTGCTGGTGATGGGGATGGGCATGGTGACCCTGGTCGCGCCGCTGACGGCGACGGTGCTGGGCTCGGTGGACACCGCGCGGGCGGGCCTGGCCAGCGGTATCAACAACGCGGCGGCCCGCGCGGCCGGTCTGCTCGCGGTCGCGGCCCTGCCTCTGCTGACGGGCCTGGGCCCGGAGGCGTACCGCTCGGCGACCCAGTTCGGCGCCAGCTTCGACCGCGCGATGCCGCTGTGCGCGGGCATCCTGGTCGCGGGCGCGCTGATCGCCTTCGCGACGGTACGCAACCCCAAGGCGCCGGTCGAGCAGCCCGAATGCAAGATCCACTGCGGTCTGACGGCACCCCCGCTGGAACCGAACACCGCACGGCCCTCCCCCGACGAGGGAACGACGGACCGCCCGGCCCCGAACGGCTGATCCGGCGGGTCGGGCTGATCCGGCGGGTCGGGC
>NZ_MAUD01000136.1 GCF_001700515.1 Streptomyces lushanensis | reverse complement strand
TCTCGTCACCCGCTCCACGACGAAGGCCCAGGTCAGCGATCGGGGCCTTTCTTGTTGTCTAGACCTCTTGAGGTACCGCGTGCCCTCCACGTGCCCCAGTCGCGCGATGGGGCTCCACGGAAAGGACCAGAGCGCGCCTCGCGGCATCCGCGCCAGTCCACTGGACCGGGCAACCGCCTGCCCTCCACGAGGGAGCGGGCGCCAAACAGGCTCGGGGGGCATCCCCAGCCCGACTCTTCCGCACCGAAGTAACCGTCCAAGAGCAAAGCAGTGGATGCTCACGCGACGACTGAGGGGCCACGCGTCTTCCGGACAGCTGTGAAGCCATCGGAACTCGCGCCTTGGGCTGCATCGTCTCGGGATGCGGCAGCGTCGCTGGTCGCCATGCCCGCCTCGAGTATCGATGACATGGTGAAGCCCCCGGCGACCGGGTGCGCGCCGCGCCGTGCAACGAACCTCGAAGGGCCCCACCGCGAGCGGTAGAGCCCTTCACCAAACATCGGCTCCGTGAAGTGATCCGGACGGAACGGCCTAGTTGGAGAAGTACAGGTATTTCCAAGAGCCATACGTCGTGGAGTTCACGGTGTCGCCGGACGACCCGTTGACGTACACCGACCGCATCCGCGCCTTGATCCCGGACCTCCCCGGCGCTTCGAGGGACACGGCCGACTTTCCGTTCGTGCCGAGCGCGAAGTACTCCGAGGCGGCGGAATACCACTTTCCGCCCGAGTAGACCTGCAGGTCGAAACGTTGCTTGCGCCCCTTGTAGTAAGACATGGTCGTGGTCAGCAGCGGATCGGTGCTCTTGTGGAACCAGTAGTACGACGTCGAGCCGATCTTGGCCGTCTTGTAGTGCTTGGAAACGGCGGTGGAGGCATTGACCCGGGCGTACGCCGTGGACTTGACCGTCCTGGGCGCGATGCGGGTGTCCCCCTTGAAGACCGCGGTGACTTCCGTGTCCCGCGTCATGTCCACCGTCGCGGAGATGTTGCCGCTGGAGTTGACCGTCCCGGTCTTCAGCAGCTTGTTGGGCTTGTCGCCGCCGAAAGGGTTCGCCCAGATCTCGACCGTGCGGTTCTTGTACGTCGAACCGAGGTGCGCGGTAAAGGAGACATCGGTGCCGTAGTTGTAGACGCTGCCGTTCTTGTTCAGGGTCAGCGTCGGCTTCGTGAGAGGAACCGTGACCTTGTCGGACGCGCTGACCGCCAGGTGCGCGGCGTCGCCCGCGTAGGCGACCTTGTACGTGACCGTGCCGCCGGCCAGCGGGGTGTCCGTGAAGGTGTACGAGCCGTCCGCCTTCGGCGTGAGAGCGGGCAGCGACTTGCCCTTGGGGCTCTCCAGGTCGGAGCGGGTGAGCTGCAGTTTGGCGCCACTCGGCAGCGGCACTGTCGCCGACAGCTTCCCGGTCACGGTGAGCTTGCTGCCGCGTGTGGCGGTCGACGGTGCGTTCACCGTCAGGCTCGGGACGTTGAGCGTTGGGTCGGTGAGCGCCTTGAGGGTGTAGCCGCCGGGCGAGCTCACGAGCGCGAAGATCCGGGAGGCGTCCGGGGCCCAGGCGAGGACGGAGGTGTCGGCGGCGTATGTGCGGATCGGCTTGGTCGCGCCGGGCCGGTAGACCGACACCTTCGCGTCGCTGATCTGGGCAACCAGACCGTTCGGAGCGATGTCCGCGCGCTGCCCGGCCGGGTAAGCGCCGGCAGCGGTGAACTTCTCGTCTGCATAGGCGTGCCGGTCCGTGCCGCCGACCAACACCTGCGGGGAACCGGGCACGAGGTCGATGTCGCTGACATAGTTCAGCGAGTAGTCGCCGTTGTGCCAGGCGGTCACCTGGGGCGTGGCGCCGGAGACGTCGACGACGGCCATCAGGTCCTTGGTCATGTCGAAGAAGTCGGTCGCGCCGACGGCCAGCAGTCCGGGTGCGGACGGGTCGGAGTCGAGGAACGGCCCGCCCCCGACTCCGGAATCACGGGAGAGCTCTCCGAGCGTCACCGGATCCGTCCCATCGGCCGGGTCGACCGAGCCCAGGTTGCCGTGGCCGTTCAACTGGTCTTCGTAGGTGAACCAGGCCTTGCCCCCCGTGAATTCGACGTACAGCGGGCCGATACTGGTGGCCACCGGGTATCGGGCCTTGATGTCGAGGGTGGCCGCGTCGAGGGCCACGATCTCGTGGCTGACCCGCGCCGCCGCGTACAGGGTGGTGCCGTCGTCGGAAAGAGCCAGGTCGAAGATCCCGTCGATGCCGCTCACCGAGTCGAGAAGTTTGCCGCTGTAGTCGGCGGCGATGATCCTGTCGTTCGTGTCGTCGCCGACGAAGACCCGTTGTCCGATGCCGTCGACGACGATGCCTGCGGGCGAGCCGATGGTCACGGTGACCGCCGACGCGGGACCGGCCGCGGCGACACTCAGTACCACCGAGCTGAAGAGGACCGCTAGCGCTGTCGCGGTCGAGATGCTGCGCGTACGCACAGTCGTTTTACCCCCACGAGAAACCCCGGTGGATGACCGGGAGATGAGAGCACCGCGCAGCACCCGGATGTATCCGCGGAGCGGGTGACGCGGGGTGCGCGGCTGCTACTGGGCAGCGTATGACATGCAAGTGACAGATGAGGGGGGAGTTTCCCGCGCGGAGAAGGCGCGCTCACCCGAGGGGGTCAGGCGAGGGCGCCCGGAGCGGCCACCGTGGGAGGTCGTCGCCGCATCTCGGGCCGGCCTCCCCCATGGTCAAGGCCGCGCTCCGCGCTTGAGCCTTCCCCAGTGCGGTGGGCCACGCATTCTCGGCGGGCGACGGCGGCCCCTCGGACGCCGGCACCATCACCGCATTCGAGCCTCTGATCAACCGTCTCACCCTGCCCCCTCGCAGGAGGCTGTGCCACAGCGTGCCAGTAGGGGCGGTAAACAGCGGTCATCAAAGGAGCCCACGCGCCCGGTCAGGCTGAGCGTTGACGCACATCCTCACAGGTCAGTGGCTGTACACGCATTTCAGTATCGGGTGATTCCCAAACTCAGAGCGTGAGTTCGATTCTCGTCACCCGCTCCAAAGAAGCCCCAGGTCAGAGACCTGGGTTCGATTGTTTGTCCAGTATCTCTCAAAATCTGCGCGTAGTTCCGCCCGCCATAAGTGCCCTTCGGGGGAGCCAGGTTGGCAACTGGGCAGCGCGTCGGGAGCCGGGTGGGGAGCACGAGCCGGCGGGCGGCGCCGGCCGAGCCCGTGCCGGACACGGGCCTACTGGCATGCGGCGCAGCGGAAGGCTGCGTCATTGGCGCCGGCGCCTGCGCCGGCGCCCCCGCGGGTCAATACACCTAGGCCCTGTCCGGCGGATCTTCGCGGGTCCGCGACGCCCGGCACGGCACCTCGCCGCGTTGTCGGAGTCGTCCAAGTACGTCCAAGTACGTCCGGTACGAGAACGATCCTCCGCCTCGCGATGCTCCCCCGTGGCCTGAACGGCACGGGAGGTACCCCCTCCACCGAACGCCGGGGCCCGATCCACGAAGATCCGCCGGACAGGACCTAGTACGCGTAGACACGTCGGCGCCTGGAAAGCCGAGGTAGCCGCGCCGGGAACAGCCGACCCGGTCGACACGGTTGCATCGACCGAGGGACCGGCGCCGCACAGGCGGGGAACGCGGAGACCACGAGGTCGTCCGCCCCACCTGGATCCGGGTTCTCGGGGTCGCGGTACGCCCGCCGTGCACTCGGATCAAGACGTATCTCTGCAGGAGGACTTGTTTCATGACCGACCGGCCCCTGACGCTCATGGCAGTACACGCCCACCCTGACGACGAGGCCACCGGAACCGGTGGGGTCCTCGCGCGGTACGCGGCGGAAGGCATCCGCACGGTTCTCGTGACGTGCACCGATGGCAGCTGCGGCGACGGACCGGGAGGTGTCAAGCCGGGCGATCCCGGTCACGATCCGGCGGCCGTCGCCTTGCTGCGCCGCCAAGAACTCAAGGCGAGCTGCGACGTCCTGAAGGTCAGCGATGTGGAGATGCTGGACTATGCCGACTCCGGAATGATGGGCTGGCCGAGCAACGACGCCCCCGGATCCTTCTGGCAGACCCCCGTGGAGAAAGGCGCCGCCCGGCTTGCGGAACTCATGCGGCATTACCGACCCGATGTGGTCGTCACCTACGACGAGAACGGCTTCTACGGTCACCCCGACCACATCCAGGCGCACCGCATCACCATGGCGGCGCTGGAGATGACCGCGCTGACACCGAAGGTGTACTGGACGACGATGCCCCGCTCGATGATGCAGCGGTTCGGGGAGACAATGCGCGAGTTTCATCCGGACATGCCGGAGCCGGATCCTGCCGAGGCCGCCGCGATGGCCAAGATCGGCCTCCCCGACGATGAGGTCACCACGTGGGTGGACACCACCGCGTTCAGCGGTCAGAAGTTCGACGCGCTGGCCGCACACGCCAGTCAGGGCGAGAACATCTTCTTCCTCAAGATGGGCAAGGAGAGGTTCGGCGAGCTGATGGGCATGGAGACCTTCGTACGCGTCCAGGACGCCACCGAGGCGGCCGTACCCGAGAACGATCTCTTCGCCGGACTACGCTGATCCGCCCGCCCGACCGACCGGCCGGGAAAGCACATCAGCCTCAGCGGACCTACCCTCCCCCCTCTCACTCCGAGGAGCCGCCACATCCAGGTGGACCAGCGCCCAGTTCCCCGACCGGACCGACCGTCTCCCAGGACTCAGCACAACGGGGCCGTGCCACAACGTGCCAGTACCGTCGGTACACAGCGGCCACCAGGGGCTTCACCGAAGCCTTGAATGAACGGCCACAAACGAGCATCACCCCAGGCCAGAGGCCGTTGTCCAGCCGAAGTTCGGGGTGATTCCCAGGCTCAGAGCGCGAGTTCGATTCTCGTCACCCGCTCCGCATGAAAGCCCCAGGCCGACGGCCCGGGGCTTTGTCGTTGCCCGGCCAATTCAGGCGCTGTCGGCCGAGGTCACCCTCGACAACGACGCCGACAGCACCGCGGTCGAGGACTGGCTGCGCGGACGCGGCGACGCCCCCGCCAGCAACCCGCTGCCCACCCCGTCGGACGCCGCCGAGGCGCTGAGCGACGACGCGGGGCCCCTCGAACGCCTCCTGCACGACAAGGGCAAGCTCTCACGCCTCGACTACAAGGCGAACACCGACTGGTGGAACGCCTCGCTCGGCATCGGCTTCGGCATCTCCGCCGGACAGGTCAGCCTCGGCTTCAAGCTCTTCGGCATCGACATCACCCACGAGAGCAAGACACAGACCATCACCGGCGACCCCACCTATGCCACGGGTCCGCAGAGCGGCGGCGCCCGCCCCTGGGTCGAGTGGAAGAACTGCACCCAGACCACGCCCATCACCGCCTGACCGGAGCCGAGTGCCGTGGGCGGGCTGGGGGCTGCGGCAGCCGGCCCACGGCACTCCGCGGCCGGAGGTCGGCGGTCGGCGGTTTCGCCGCCGGAGGTCGGCGGTTACGCAGCCGGAGGTCGGCGTCTCCGCCGCCGGCCGTGCCCGTACCCACGGGGGGACGGGCACGGCCGGCCGTGGTGAACCGGTCAGGGCAGGACCGCGATACCGTCCAGCTCGACCAGCGCCTCCTCGTCCCAGAGCCGCACGACTCCGATCACCGCCATGGCGGGATAGTCACGGCCCGCCAGCCGGCGCCAGACCGCGCCCAGTTCGGCCGCGTGGGCGCGGTAGTCCGCGACATCCGTGGTGTAGACGGTCACCCGGGCCAGCTCGTGCGGCCCGCCGCCCGCCGCCGCGAGCGCGGCCAGCAGATTGCCGAGTGCCCTCTCGAACTGGGCGGGAAGAGTCCGCCCCACGATTTTCCCGTCGCCGTCGAGCGCGGTCTGTCCGGCCAGCAGGACCAGCCGACCGCCGGTGGCGGTGACGGCGTGCGAGAAGCCGGTGGCGGGCGAGAGCCCGGCGGGATTGACGCGCTCCAGACTCATACGGCCCGCTCCCCGGCCGGCGCGGACTCCACATGCTTCGGTTCCACGGGCTCCGGACTCGTGCGCTCCGGCCTCGGGCGCTCCGGTCGGGCGCCTTCCGGCCCGGCGCGCCCCGGCTCCGTACGCTCCGGGTCCGTACGACTCGCGCTCGTACGCCCCGGATCCGCGCGCTCCGGGTCCTCGTGCCCCGGGTCGGCGCGCTCCGGGTCCAGGCGCTCCGGACTCGGGCGCTCCGCGCTCGCGCGGCGTTCCTTGTACAGCTCCTTGGCGATGATGGTGCGCTGGACCTCGCTGGCGCCCTCGTAGATCCGAGGCGCCCGCACCTCACGGTAGAGATGCTCCAGCGGATGCCCGCGCTGGAGTGCGCGGGCGCCATGGAGCTGGACGGCGGTGTCCACGACGAACTGCGCGGTCTCGGTGGCGAACAGCTTGGCCATCGCCGAGCGGCGCGGCACATCGGGCGCGCCCGTGTCGTACGCCTCGGCCGCCGCGTGGACGAGCAGCCGCGCCGCCTCCGTACGTGTCGCCATCTCCGCGACCTGGTGCGCGACCGCCTGGAGATCCTTCAGCGGGCCGCCGAACGCCGTGCGCCGGGCGGTGTGTTCGAGCGTGGCGTCCAGAGCGGCGCGCGCCATGCCCACGGCGAAGGCGCCGACGCTGGGACGGAAGAGGTTCAGGGTGTCCATGGCGACGCGGAAGCCATGGCCCTCCTCGCCCAGGACATCCTCGCGGGTCACGGGAACGGCGTCGAAGACGAGGGCGCCGATGGCGTGCGGCGCGAGCATCTCGATCGCGCTGCCCGTCAGTCCTGGCCGGTCGGCGGGTACGAGGAAGGCCGTGATCCCCCGTCCCCGGGCTCCCTCGCTCCCGCCCGTGCGCGCGAAGACGGTGTAGAAGTCGGCCTCGGGAGCGTTGGAGATCCAGCGCTTCTCACCGGTCAGCAGCCAGCCGTCGCCGTCAGGATCCGCCCGCAGGGCGAGCGCCGCCGCGTCCGATCCCGCGCCGGGCTCGCTCAGCGCGAACGCGGCCACGGCGCGGGATCGGACGCGGC
>NZ_MAUD01000135.1:3463-17193 GCF_001700515.1 Streptomyces lushanensis | reverse complement strand
CTTGTCGCACCCGTACGGGTGGAGGACGCGCTCCGGGGCAGGACCGTCGAGCTGACGCTGCCCGCCATCGATCATCAGGTCGTGCCCGGCCACCGGCTCCGGGTCGTCCTCGCCGCGACCGATCTCGGCTATGCCTCCCCCCTCACTCCGGCCACTTACCGGGTCGCCCTGGACGGTCCGCTGACCGTGCCCACCGTGCCCGCCCTCACCACCGGCTCCGCAGCGCTGCCCTGGTGGGTCTGGGGGCTGCCGGCGGCGGGCGTGCTGATCGCGGGCGCCCTGCTGCTCACCGCGCGCCGCCGCACCAACGCCCCGGCACCCGATCCCGAGCTCGCCGAGGTGCCCCTGCAGATCACCGGTCTGAGCAAGCGGTACGCCAAGTCCGCCGACCGGTACGCGGTACGGGATCTCTCCTTCCGGGTCGAGAAGGGGCAGGTGCTCGGGCTGCTCGGCCCGAACGGCGCGGGCAAGACCACCACGCTGCGCATGCTGATGGGGCTGATCAGCCCGGACGCCGGTGAGATCCGGGTTTTCGGGCATGCCGTACGGCCGGGCGCTCCCGTGCTCTCCCGCGTCGGCTCGTTCGTCGAGGGCGCGGGCTTCCTGCCGCACCTTTCGGGACGGGACAACCTGGAGCTGTACTGGCAGGCCACCGGCCGCCCCGCCGAGGACTCCCATATCGAGGAGGCCCTGGAGATCGCCGGGCTCGGGGACGCTCTCGCACGGACCGTACGCACCTACTCCCAGGGCATGCGGCAGCGGCTCGCCATCGCGCAGGCCATGCTCGGTATGCCGGATCTGCTGATTCTCGACGAACCGACCAACGGTCTCGACCCGCCGCAGATCCGCGAGATGCGCGATGTGATGATCCGGTACGCGGCGGGTGGCAGAACGGTCATCGTCTCCAGCCATCTCCTCTCCGAGGTCGAACAGTCCTGTACTCATCTTGTGGTCATGCACCGCGGGCAGCTCATCCAGGCGGGCCCGGTCGCGGAGATCACCGGCTCCGGTGACACCCTGCTGATCACCACCGCCGAGCAGGTGTCCGAGCCCGTCGTCGAGAAGGTCACCGCGCTGGCGGGGATCGGCTCCGCCATACGCACGGACGACGGACTGCTCGTACAGCTCGACGGCGCGAGCAGCAGTTCCCTGATCACCGAGCTGGTACGGCTGGATGTACCGATCACGGGCGTCGGGCCGCACCGCCGCCTGGAGGACGCGTTCCTCACCCTGATCTCAGGAGGCTCCGCATGAGCGCGCTCGTCGAATCGGCCCCCGGCTACCGGACACGGCACACCCTGCCGCTCCGCGTCGAGGCGCTGCGCCAGCTCAAGCGCCGACGGACGCTGGCGATGGGCGGCATACTGGTCGCTCTGCCCTTCATCCTCGTCGCGGCCTTCGCGATCGGCGGCACCCCGGGCGCCGGTGAGAACAACCGGGTGACCCTGATCGAGACCGCGACCGCGTCCGGCGCCAACTTCGCCGCCACCTGCCTCTTTGTCTCCGCGGGCTTTCTGCTGGTGGTGCCCGTCGCGCTGTTCTGCGGGGACACCGTGGCCTCCGAGGCGAGCTGGTCCTCGCTGCGCTATCTCCTCGCCGCGCCCGTGCCCCGGGCCCGGCTGCTGTGGAGCAAGCTGGTGGTGGCGCTCGGTATGAGCGCGGCGGCGATGGTGCTGCTGCCGCTGGTGGGGCTGGCGGTGGGCACGGCCGCATACGGCTGGCGGCCCCTCGAACTGCCCACGGGCGGCACCCTGGCCGCCGCCGACGCCCTGCCGCGGCTGGCCCTGGTCGTCGCGTTCATCTTTGTCTCCCAACTGGTCACCGCGGGACTCGCCTTCTGGCTGTCGACCAAGACCGATGCCCCGCTGGGCGCGGTCGGCGGCGCGGTCGGTCTGACGATCGTCGGCAATGTGCTGGACGCCGTGACGGCGCTGGGATCATGGCGGGACTTCCTGCCCGCGCACTGGCAGTTCGCCTGGGCGGACGCGCTTCAGCCGCAGCTCGAATGGGGCGGCATGCTGAAGGGCTCGGCGATCTCGGTGACCTATGCGCTGATCCTCTTCGCCCTGGCCTTCCGTGGCTTCTCCCGTAAGGACATCGTTTCCTAGGACCCCGTCTCACCGGTCCTCAGATCCACCCCCTTCGAGCCGCTTCCGCGCCCGCCCGGAAGCGGCTCGTCGTGCCGAGGGCGGTCAGCAGATCGCCGACGCGACGGCTGTATGTCCGGCTCGACATGCCGAGCCGGGTGGCCGCCGTCTCGTCCGTGAGCCCGGCCAGCAGGGCCTCCAGCACGGGCCGGAGCTGTCCCGGCAGCACCCCGGGCGTGGGCAGCGCGGCCGTCGGCAGCTCCTCGCCCGTCTCCCACCAGGTCTGGTGCGTACGGACCAGTGCCTGGACCACCACCGGATCGCGGATCAGCAGCAGTCCGTGATAGTGGAGTTGGAGATCGAGCGGGACCGCCGCCACCGCGCGGTCGACCAGGATCATCTTGAACGGGATGGAGTCCGTCTGTCTCGCCCGGCCGGGAAGCTGACGCGGCAGCGGATACGCGAGCCCGGCCAGACCGTGCCGGGGCACGATCCGGCGGACGCCGACCGAGGGCGAGCGGCCACGCCCCTTCCCGCCGGCGCCGGGACCTGTGCCCGGGCCGCCGTCCTGCCAGTCCAGATCGCCCGCCGCCCGCACGCAGGCGCTGGCGAACTCGAGGAACTGCTCGGGAATGCACTGGCCCAGACAGCTTCCCGGATCGTCGAAGATCAGCAGCTCACGGCGGGCGGAGCGGACCAGGGCCGTCAGCGTGGCCGTCACCTGACGCACCCCTCGGATCTGCCGGCCGGGAGGATGGAGCGTGTCCACCACGTCCTCCCGCATCACGCCCAACGACAGCGCCGACCTGTTGAGTACGGACCCTGAAACATCCGCCACGGCTGACCACCCCCGCCATCCCCTCGGAGCCGTACGCCACTCCATGTACGCACATCATCGCTCACCGTGACAAGTGCAGTTCAGGGAGTGGCGACTCCATGCCAGGGCCTCGGCGATCCGTGCTTTCTGTCGCACGCTGGTGATCACTCGGTATGAAACGACACAAGCCGTCCGGGACAACCCGCGACAAGTGAGACACATGAGACGGAGGATGGATGGCGACGAACCGCCAAGGACGGGCCAGGGACGGCCCGAACCTTCACCGATGAGGATGACCCGCCCGGGCGACGCCTCATCGTGATCGAGGAGCGCTCAAGAACGGTGCCGTGCCTGCCTCTTGGTGCGAGATGATGGGCCCCATGGCCACTTTGCTGCTCGCTCTCTCCGCGATCTCCACAGGTCTGTTCGCGGGGAACTTCCTCATATTCCAGACCGGTGTCATGCCCGCCCTCGCCCGGCTGACGGACGAGCAGTTCGTCCCGGCCATGCGCAGGATCAACGAGCTGGTGCCTCGCCCGCTCTTCCTGCTGACCTTCTTCGCCATCGTCGGCTTCCCGATCGCGGCCCTCGCCGTCCCGGTCGACGGCCGCTCGGAGAACCAGAAGTGGCTTCTGGTGGCGGGACTGGTCTGTGTGATTCTGAACCACTTCATCACCATCGGCGGCAACGTCCCGCTCAACAACGCGCTGGCCGCCTCGACCTCCTCGCCCGACAGCGTGGCGCGCAAGGCATTCGAGTCCCGGTGGAACGCCTGCCACCGGGCCCGCACCTTCTTCTCCGTCGCGGGCTTCGTGCTGGTGGTCAGCGCCACCCTCTCATAGGCGACGGTGGCGCTCGAACCAGCGTCCATCAGTTGGCTGACCGGTCCGGGAGGATCGGTGGGAGAACCGGTCAGACGACCTTGAAGTTGGCCATCATGCCCATCCCGCCGTGGTCGATCAGATGGCAGTGGTAGGGGAACACCCCGCGGTGACTGTCGAACGTCACCAGGAGCTTGACGGTCTGACCAGGCATCACCACCACGGTGTCCTTGCGCCCCGCTTCCGAAGCGGGGGCCGGTCCCCCGTCACGTTCGAGGACGCGGAACTGCACCAGGTGCATATGGAAATTGTGCGGTATGAGCGTGTTGGTGTTGGTGACGGTCCAGACCTCGGTGGCGCCCCACTTCACGGTCGTGTCGATACGGTTCGGGTCGTAGCCCTTGCCATTGATGAAGCCCTGCTGGGTGGCGCCCGTCTCGTCCATGCTGAGCTGGAAGCTCCGCTCCGCGGTGGCCTTCCGCGGCGCCGGCAGTGAGGTGAGGGTGGCGGGGACCCTGCTGGAGTCGTGCACCCGGGCGCCGACGTCGAACCGCATGACCTGGCCGACCTCCTCCACCGGCCCCGGGCCCATCAGGTTCTTCAGAACGAGCTGGGTGCCCGGTCGGTACTGGGCGAAGTCGATGACCAGATCGGCGCGTTCGCCGGGAGTGAGCAGAAGCTGTGTGGTCGGGACCGGCTTCTCCAGCAGTCCGCCGTCGGAGCCTATCTGGGTCATCGGGCTGCCGTCGGAGAGCTGAAGCGCGAAGAACCGCAGATTGGAGGCGTTGACCAGCCGGAGGCGGTACTTGCGCCCCTTGACCTTCATCACCGGCCAGGGCCTGCCGTTCACCAGGATCGTCGTCCGGTTGAAGGCGTCGTCCATCTCGTAGACGAGCTGCGCGTCGGTGTCGAACCGCGCGTCGCGCAGGACCAGCGGCACCTCGAACTCTCCCGAGGGCAGCCCGAGCGCGTCCTCCTTGTCGTCGCCCAGCAGATAGACATTGGAGAGTCCGCGGTAGACGTGCTCGGACTCCATGTGGTGCGCGTGGTCGTGCATCCACAGAGTCGCGCCCGGCTGGGAGTTGGCGTACGTGTAGGTCCTGCTGGCGCCCGGTGCGATCGTGTCCATCGCGCCGCCGTCGTCGGCCGGGGGGTTGTTGCCGCCGTGCAGGTGCACCGAGGTCGGCATGGACAGTGAGTTGACCTGCTTGACCACCACGGTCCGTCCCGAGCGCGCCCGTATCGTCGGGCCCGGGAAGGAGCCGTTGTAGGTGAACAGCTCCGTGGTGGTGCCCGGCAGGATCTCGCGCCGCGCCTTGGTCATCACCACCGAGTAGTAGTCCGTGGTCGCCGATCTGCGGACCGGCTCGAGCACCGGTGGCCGGGTGAGGGGCACGCCGAACGGCGTGACAGGACCGGTGGGTACGGCGGCCGCCGCTGCCGTACCCCGCCCGCCGCGGCTGCTGAGCGCCTGTGCCGTCCAGCCTGTGGCACCGCTGACGCCGAGGGCTCCCGCGGTGAGTCCGATCCGTATCGCATGACGACGAGAAAGCACAAGAAAATCCTTCCGGGATTCCGGGGAAAAGGAGTCGGTCCCCGTTCCGATCGCGGGGATGCTACCTAGCCGGAAGTGTTCGCCGGTCGGGATCGGTTCCATGAGGGCGGCACTCATGGTGTTTGCGCCGTCTATCGGTGGATAGGGGCCCAGCGACCGTCCACTACGGTTCCAGTGCAGGTCCAGCGCCGTTCCAGCGCGGATCCAGCGGAGGTCCAGCGGGAATCGAGCGGAAATCCAGCGTTTCTCGACCCGGGTTTCTCCCAGGAATTCTCAAGGCGCCGTAACTCCACAGTGCTTTAAAGTAGAACATTTTTCGGCGTGGAAGAAGCGGCATTATCAGCCGAAGATGCCTTTCTCCAGCCGGTCCAGGGTGCGCAGTCCGCGCTCGGTGACATCGTGCTCGCCGTGGGCCGGTCCGTAGGCCAGACAGCTCGCGGCGTCCAGCGCCGCCAGGCAGGGCAGGGCGTGGCGTTCGGCGTCGGTCGGCGGGCGGCCGTAGCCCTGGAAGAAGGCGGCGCGCAGATCGTCGCGGCCCTGCCAGGGCCCGCAGGCCAGCCGTACGAAGTCCTGGACGGCCGGGGCGTACCGGGACCGCTCGAAGTCGATCATGGCCAGCCGTCCGGTTCCGGCCCCTGCCCCTGCCCGGGATCCGGGCCGGGATCCGGACGGTGTGCCGGCCCAGAGGGCGTTGCGCTCCTGTGCGTCGCCGTGGATATGGCCCGGGGCGAGCAGGTCCGTCAGCCTCAGCAGATTCTCCGCCGCACGGCGTACGAGCGTGCGCCGGGTCCCGGAGAGCCGGTCGCCGGCGTGTGCGAGGTGCCGCTCGGCAGCGGCGGCCATGTGCTCGACCGCCGCCTCCGCTGCCCGGCGGCCTTGCGCGGGCATCTTCTCCGTACCGTGCAGCCGCCGTAGCAGCGTGCCGAACTGCCGGTGCGCGGCGCGGTGTTCCGGGACGGTGAGGGAGAGCCGGGAGACCGGGGCGCCGGGTACGGCGGTCAGCAGCAACGCGAGTCGGCGGGCATCGGTGTCCACCAGGCGCGGGGCGCGGCCGAACCCCAGCGCGGGAACGGCGGACCGATAGCCGAAGGTCTCGCGCTCGTAGAACTCGGGAGCCGGTGACTGCTTGACGAAGAAGCGCCGGCCGCGTGTGTCGGTGAGGTCCCACACGCGGGAGTTCTCACGGGGATGCGAGGCGTCCCGTACGGCGGAGAGAGGGCCGACGGCATGCTCCGCCCAGGCCCGCAGTGTCGGCGGCAGGGGCTTGGCAGGGCGCATGATTCCTCCGGACTCAGGGACGGCGGGGGCCGGCGCCCGGAGAACGGGCCTGGTCAAGGGCCTGTCACGGGGCATGCCGAGGGAATCATAGAACATATGTTCGAGCACGTGCGGCGACGAAGCCTTTCCACTGGGCCGTGTCGCCGAGTGCCGCGCGGGACTGGCTGGATCATGGTCCTGTCCGTCATCGGGCTCCTGCTGGAAGGCGACGAACGGGAACGGCCGACGCCCGGTCTCCTTCTGCTGGAGACCGGGCGCCGACCGGGACGAGCGGGACTTCACGGGCGGGACTTTCGAGACACGCCCCAGGTATTTCGTGTGGATCCGGCAAGATCCGGACGAGACGCCCTGGCTGACGAGAGGACCTAACTCGGGGGCATCAGCACGGAGTCGATCACGTACACGGTGGCGTTCTTGGTCCGGACGTCGCCGCAGACGATGTTCGTCGTCCCGTTGACCTTGAACGACTGATCCGAGCCCGACGTGGTGAGCGTGCTGCCCTCCAGGGTCTTGAAGACACCGTTCGGGAGCTGGTCGGGCGCGATCTTCTTCTCCGTCAGGTGGTAGTTCAGGACCTTTCTGAGCTGGGCCTCGTTGTCGCGGATCGCGTCGAGCTGTGTCTTGGAGAGCTTGGCGAAGGCGGCGTTGGTCGGGGCGAAGACGGTGATGTCCTTCGTGGTGTTGAGCTTGTCGGCCAGTCCGGCCTTCTTCACCAGGGCGACGAAGGTGGAGAGATGCGTGTTCTCGGCCAGTGCGGTGGCGGCGGGCTGGGTCGCCATCCTGGCGAAACTCCCGCCGATGCCATGCCGCAGCAGCGAAGAGCACCCGGGGCCGAACGGGACGGCCGCACCGGCGGACGTGGACGGGCTGGGCGAGGCCGAGGTGCTCGGTGACGCGGACGTGCTCGGCGAGGTGGAGGGTGACGCGGACGTACCGGGCGAGGCCGGCGTACTGGCCGCGGTGGGTGTGCTCGGCGTCGGGGCCGCGAAGGCCTGGGGAGCCATGACTCCCAGCGACAGCGGGAGGGCGACCGCGGCGGCGGACATGGCTGTGGTGCGGAGACGGGTGCGTTTCATGATGCGATTCCTCTTCCTGTGGGAGGAGGGCCCCGGCTCGGGCCCGGAGGCGTCGACACTGCGGCTGGATCGGCGGGCCCCGGACGGCCCGGGGGGTGCCGGACGGGGCGCTCTCACCCATCCGGTCCGTGAGGGGCCTTGGTGGCCCGTGGTCGTCCGTGGATCCTGTCGTTCGACGATTCCTGCCGTCCGACCCTGATCAGTCCTGGTGCGTTTTCGGTCGGTCTCGGTCTCGGTCTTGGTTTCGGTGCCGGTTTCGGTGTCTGTCCGGTCCTGCCCGGCCGGGCGGCCGGTCCGTTCCTGCATTCGATCCTGTGATCGATCAAGCCGCCCGTAAAGCGTAGTCATGCCCCGGGGGGCTCAGCATCTCGGGCGGAACAGGCTGTTTGCTGCTACGGGACGCTCGGTCACCGGTACCGAACCGCAGGTCCGCCGCCCGCGGACCGCCGTGGACGGCCGCCGGGCCCGCCACTCGATCGGCTCCGGCGTGTCAGGGGCCCGCCAGTCGAGTGGCCGATAGCGTCAAACGTCCGTCGGCGCAGCCGCCCGCCGCCTCCGTCCCGGCCGTCCCGCCGCTCTCGTCCGCCCGTCCCTCCTCACGGGGTGCAGATGTCCGACCTCATCCATGTCGTGGTCATCCTCGCGGTCTTCGCGTTGATCGGTCTGGTCGGCAAGGGGGTGGCCCGGCTGTGACCGTCGAGAACGTCGTCGGACTGATCGTCGCCGTACTCCTGATCGTCTATCTCGTCTTCTGCCTGCTCTTTCCCGAGCGTTTCTAGCCTCTCCCACCTCCCGCCAGAGGAACGCCCAGGAAAGGTTCCCCCATGAACGACACGCTCGCGGGATGGCTTCAGATTCTCGCGCTGGTGGTGGCGCTCGCCCTTTCCTTCCGGCCGCTGGGCGACTACATGGCGTACGTCCTGACCTCGCCCCGGCACTGGCGGCTGGAGCGGCTGCTCTACCGTCTCGGCGGAGTCTCCGGCGACGCCGATCAGACCTGGACCGCTTTTCTTCGCAGTGTGCTCGCCTTCTCGCTTGTCTCCGTACTGTTCCTGTACGGATTTCTCCGTCTCCAGAATCACTTTCTGCTCGCTCTCGGCACTCCGGCCATGGACGCCGACCAGTCGTTCAACACGGCCGTCTCCTTCGTCACGAACACGAACTGGCAGTCGTACTCCGGTGAATCGGCGCTCGGCCATCTCGTCCAGATGGCGGGGCTCGCGGTGCAGAACTTTGTCTCCGCCGCCGTCGGTATCGCCGTGGTGGCCGCCCTCATTCGTGGATTCACCCGTCAGAAGACCGACCGGGTCGGAAATTTCTGGGTGGATCTCACCCGGATCGTGCTGCGCGTACTGCTGCCCCTCTGTGCGGTCTTCGCGATCGTGCTGGTGGCGTCGGGAGTGGTGCAGAACTTCCATGGTTTCCATACGGTCGGCACGCTCTCGGGCTCCACTCAGAGCATTCCCGGCGGCCCGGTCGCCTCGCAGGAAGTCATCAAGGAACTGGGCACCAACGGCGGCGGCTTCTACAACGCCAACTCGGCTCATCCCTTCGAGAATCCGAACGGTTTCACCAACTGGCTGGAGATCTATCTGCTGCTGGTGATCGCCGTCTCACTGCCGCGCACCTTCGGCACGATGGTCGGCGACCGCCGCCAGGGATACGCGATCGTCGGCGTCATGGCCCTGATCTGGGCCGCCTCCGTCGCCGTCGTCACGGCCAACGAGCTGCACAGTGTGAGCAGTACGGCAGGTCACACGGCGGGCGGAATGATGGAGGGCAAGGAGAACCGCTTCGGTATCTGGTCCTCGGCGCTCTTCGCGGTGTCCACTACATTGACGTCCTGCGGCGCCGTCAACTCCTTCCACGACTCGTACACCCCGGGCGGCGGCGGGATGACGATCTTCAATATGATGCTCGGCGAAATCGCGCCCGGCGGTACGGGATCGGGGCTCTACGGCATCCTCGTGCTGGCGGTCGTGGCCGTATTCGTGGCAGGGCTGATGGTCGGCCGTACGCCCGAGTATCTGGGCAAGAAGCTGCGCGGCCGGCAGATGAAGTTCGCCTCGCTCTACATCCTCACCACTCCCGCCGTGGTGCTGACGGGCGCCGGCATCGCCATGGCGCTGCCGGGGGAGCGAGCGGCGATGCTCAATCCGGGACCCCACGGTTTCTCCGAAGTGCTCTACGCGTTCACCTCGGCCGCCAACAACAACGGCTCGGCCTTCGCGGGGCTCTCCGCGAACACCGCCTGGTACAACACCGCCCTCGGCCTCGCGATGCTCGTCGGCCGCTTCCTGCCCGTCGTGTTCATCCTGGCCCTCGCCGGATCGCTGGCGGCGGAGCAGCCGGTCCCCGTCAACGCGGGGACGCTGCCCACGCATCGACTGCTCTTCGTCGGTCTGCTCACCGGCGTGATCCTCATCGTCGTCGGCCTCACCTACTTCCCCGCACTCGCGCTGGGACCGCTCGCCGAAGGACTGCGCTGATGCCCGCGAATTCCGGCCGCCCCGGAAGTCCCCCAAGCGCCGGGAATCCCGGGAATCCCAGGAATCCGGATCCGCTCGCGCCGAACAGCCGCCGTGTCTCGGGCGGACTGCTCGACCCACGGCAACTGGTCACCTCGTTCCCCGGTGCGCTGCGCAAGCTCGATCCCCGGACCATGTTCCACAACCCCGTGATGTTCGTCGTCGAGGTGGGTGCCGTACTGACCACCCTTTCGGCGATCAGGAATCCCAGCGTCTTCGCCTGGGTGATCACCGTCTGGCTCTGGCTGACGACGGTCTTCGCCAATCTCTCCGAGGCCGTCGCCGAAGGCCGTGGCAAGGCGCAGGCCGAGACACTGCGCCGGACGAAGACGGACACCGTGGCGCGTCGGCTGGCGGGTCGTTGGCGGCCGGGCACACAGGAACCCCCGGAGGAGCAGGTGTCGGCCACACTGCTGCGGCTCGGCGATCATGTGGTGGTGGAGGCCGGGCAGATCATCCCGGGCGACGGCGATGTGGTCGAGGGCGTCGCGAGTGTGGACGAGTCGGCGATCACGGGTGAATCGGCGCCGGTCATCAGGGAATCGGGCGGCGACCGCTCGGCGGTGACCGGCGGGACGAAGGTGCTGTCCGACCGTATCGTCGTACGCATCACCTCCAAGCCCGGCGAGACCTTCATCGACCGGATGATCGCCCTGGTCGAAGGCGCGGCCCGGCAGAAGACGCCCAACGAGATCGCGCTCAACATCCTGCTCGCCTCGCTGACGATCGTCTTCCTGATCGCCGTGGTGACACTTCAGCCGTTCGCGTTGTTCGCGCACGCCGAACAGTCGATCGTCATCCTGGTCGCGCTCGTGGTCGCGCTGATCCCGACCACCATCGGGGCGCTGCTCTCGGCGATCGGGATCGCCGGCATGGACCGGCTCGTGCAGCGCAATGTGCTGGCCATGTCGGGCCGTGCGGTCGAGGCGGCCGGTGATGTCAACACCCTGCTGCTCGACAAGACCGGCACGATCACCCTGGGCAACCGCCAGGCCGCCGAGTTCCTGCCGGTGGAGGGCGTCGGCGTGGCGGAACTGGCCGACGCCGCCCAGCTCTCCTCGATGGTGGACGAGACGCCCGAAGGCCGGTCCATCGTCGTGCTCGCCAAGGAACGGTACGCACTGCGCGGGCGGGAGGAAGGGGAGCTGACGGGCGCCGAGTTCGTACCGTTCACCGCGCAGAGCCGGATGAGCGGCGTCGATCTGCCTCTCCCGGACGGCAGCCGCTCGCTGCGGAAGGGAGCCGCGGCGGCGGTGATGCGCTGGGTACGGGAGAACGGCGGCCTCGCCGGCTCCGCCGGGGCCATGGGGACGACCGGCTCCGGCGGTACGGCCGGTACGGCCGCTCCGGCCGAATCCCGTGGGGCGGGCAGTACGGCCATGAGCGCGGCCGGCGGAATCGTGGACGCCATCTCGGCGAGCGGTGGCACGCCGCTGGTCGTGGCCGAGTCGACGGTGAGCGGTGGCGTCCGCGGCGCGCGGGTGCTGGGAGTCGTCCACCTCAAGGACGTGGTCAAGGAAGGGATGCGGGAGCGCTTCGACGAACTGCGCCGCATGGGTATCAAGACCGTCATGATCACCGGCGACAACCCGCTGACCGCGCGGGCGATCGCGGAGGAGGCGGGCGTGGACGACTTCCTGGCCGAGGCCACTCCCGAGGACAAGATGGCGCTCATCAGGAGCGAGCAGAGCGGCGGAAAGCTGGTCGCCATGACGGGAGACGGTACGAACGACGCGCCCGCGCTGGCCCAGGCGGATGTGGGCGTGGCCATGAACACCGGCACGTCGGCGGCCAAGGAGGCCGGGAACATGGTGGACCTGGACTCCAACCCGACCAAGCTGATCGAGATCGTCGCGATCGGCAAGCAGATGCTCATCACGCGCGGTGCGCTGACGACCTTCTCGATCGCCAACGATGTCGCGAAGTACTTCGCGATCATCCCCGCGATGTTCGCGGTCGTGTATCCGGGTCTGGACAGCCTCAATCTGATGCGGCTGCACAGCCCCGAGTCCGCGATCTCCTCCGCGATCATCTTCAACGCGCTGATCATCGTGGCGCTGATCCCGCTGGCCCTGCGCGGTGTCCGTTACCGCCCGTCGTCGGCGTCCGGGCTTCTGAGACGCAACATCTGGCTGTACGGACTGGGGGGACTGATCCTTCCGTTCATCGGGATCAAGGTGATCGATCTGATCATCCAATTCATTCCGGGTCTCGGATGACCGACGAGAAGCCGATGAGAAGAAGCCGATGACGAAAAGGCCGATGAGGCCATGAAGAACCGAGCGGAAGGCGACCGCCATGCCCCTGACTCTCCGTACCCTCCTGCTGCACCATCTGTCGGCGCTGCGGATGCTGCTCGTCCTCACCGTGATCACCGGGATCTGCTATCCGCTGCTGATCACGGGTATCGCCCAGGCGGCCTTTCCTTCCCAGGCCAACGGCTCGCTGATCGGCGGGAACGGCGGGGCGACGGGATCGCGTCTGATCGGTCAGGACTTCGATCTGCCGAAGAGGGAAGGGCGGCCGGGCGGGCCGGATCCCAAGTGGTTCCAGCCCCGCCCGTCGGCGGCGGGCTCCGCCGGATACGACCCGACCAGCTCGGGCGCGTCCAATCTGGGGCCCGACAATCCGGTCCTGATCAGGATGATCGAGGAGCGCAGAGCCGCGGTGGCCGCGTTCGACGGGGTGCGGCCGAGTGGCGTGCCCGTCGACGCGCTCACCGCCTCGGGCTCGGGACTCGATCCCCATATCTCACGGGCGTATGCGAACCAGCAGGTCAACCGGGTGGCCAGAGTCCGGGGACTGCATCCGGCGACGGTACGGAAGCTGGTCGCCGATCATGTCGAGGGCCGCGTTGGCGGCTTTCTCGGGCATGGCGACGTCGTGAATGTGGTGGAGCTGAACCGGGACGTCGCCGGAGTGGCGTGACCGCACCGGATCACACCGGACCGGATCGATCTGGACCGGATCGATCTGGACCGGACCGAATCGCACCGGACCGAATCGCACCGGACCCGACCGGCTCGCGGATCGGGACAGCCCTCAGGCTTCCTCCGCCTTCAGCTGGGTGAAGCGGATGTGGTTGCCGAAGGGATCGCGGAGGCCGCAGTCGATTCCGTACGGGCGCTCGGTGGGTTCCTCGGTGAACTCGACGCCCCGGTCCCGCAGCGTCTCGTACGACTTGCGGCAGTCATCGGTGCTGAAGATCAGATGGCCACCCATCACCCCCTTGGCTACCAGCTCGCGGACCTGCTGTGCCGTCTCCTCGGACATCGCCGGAGCGCCCGGCCTCTCCAGCAGGATCTGGCGTCCGGGCTGGCCGGGCACACTGACGGTCAGCCAGCGCATGAAGCCCATGTCGACATCGGCGTTGACCTCCAGGCCGAGCTTGCCGACGTAGAAGTCGAGGGCCTCGTTCTGGTCGAGGACATATATCTGTGAATGCGTGATTGCGGTGAACATGTGCATCACGCTACCGGGCAAGTCGGACGAAAACTTATCCGAAACTGCTCAGCCGACGGACGGCGCGGACGGTACGACGGGCAGCGCGAACAGTCACCACGGACGG
>NZ_MAUD01000135.1:0-3427 GCF_001700515.1 Streptomyces lushanensis | reverse complement strand
GTCACCACGGATGGTGCGAACGGTCATGACGACGGTGCGAACGGTCATGACGACGGTGCAGACGGGCTGATGGCCGGGTCACGCGCTCGGTCGCGTCCACGCCATCGTGAAGCACGTCGGTACGCCCGTGGCCACCGCTTCCTTGCGGTACGTCCTCGGTGACCGGCCGACGATGTCGCGGAAAGTGCGGCTGAAGGTTCCCGGGCTGCCGAAGCCGACCTGGAAACAGATGTCCGTCACGCTGTGGTCGGTCTCCCGCAGCAGGAACATCGCACGCTCGACACGGCGGCGCTGAAGGTAGCGGTGCGGCGTCTCGCCGAACGTGGCCCGGAAAGTGCGGGCGAAGTGCGCCGGAGACACATGGGCGATCCGGGCCAGGGCCGGTACGTCCAGCGGCTGCGCGTAGGCACGGTCCATGGCGTCCCGTGCCCGAAGCATGCGGCGGTTGGACTCTTCCATGGCGCGGCTCACGCTGCCATCACACCACGGTTTCCCGGGACGGGGCTGCGCGCGTGGGCCTGGCGCAGGGAGCGCGGGTGTCTGGATGGTGCCAGGGGAACGGCCTACTGGTCGTTCGGCTCCTGCCCCGACCGCCCCGACTGGTCGTTCGGCTCGCCCGCGTCCTTCGGCTCCCGCGCGGCCCCGTTGCGCTTCAAGGTCAGTACGAGACCGGTCGCCCAGCCGATCGGCTGAAGGGCCCAGAAACTCACCACCCGGTACAGCAACGTCACCGCGATCGCCTGATCCGCGCGCATCCCGTAGAGCACGAGCAGCGCCGTGAGGCTTGTCTCGACCACGCCGAGACCGCCCGGTGTGAGGCGCAGGCTGCCCGCGAATTGCGTCAGTCCGTAGGCCACGAGGATTCCGGGCCACGGCACATGGATACCGAGGCTCCATGTGGCGGCGATCAGACAGGCCAGATCGAATCCCCAGTTGAGCAGAGCCAGCAGGAACGGCCACACCCAAGGGCGTACGCCCGGCCGCGTACGGCGGATCTGCCGGCCCAGCCGGGTCAGTGACTCCTCGATCTCGAAGAGCCGCCGGGACCGCAGACCGATACGCCGCCAGATACGCCACGCGCGCCGCCGTACCCGGGGAAAGCGCGACAGGCCGGCCGCCGCGCCCACCGTCACGATCACAAGGACCAGCAGCCCGATCACCAGCGGCAGCGCCCCGGCCACAGGCCCGGCCGACCCACTCGCCAGCACACCGGCCAGCAGCAGTACGAGCAGACTCAGCGCGGACAGCAGCCCCGAGACCGCCAGTACGGTCCCCGCGAGCACCTGCCCCACCCCCCAGCGGCGCAGCCGCCGGAACACCCACGCCACGGCGAACGCCGCTCCGCCGGGCAGCGCGCCCGCGATGGCATTGGCCGTCAGCACGATGGCGGAGACCCCCCAGAGCCGCAGCCGCGCACCGCCCGCCCGCAGCAACCACTGTTGAAGCAGCGCCACACAGAGCAGGGACGCCGCTTCGAACGCGGCGGCCAGGACGAGCCGTGACGGCTGCACATGGGTGATGAGGTCCACGGCGGTGACGAGCTCGTGGCGGCGTGTGACGGCGACGACGACGGCGGCCGCGACGAGGACGGCGGCCACCACCCACCAGATGGGCCGCACGCCTGGCGGAGCCGCGCCCTGCGGCCCTCCGTTCTCCCCCTGCTGGTCCTGCCCCCGCCGGCGGGCCTCCACGGGGTCACGATACGACGTGCGGCCGGGTCGACCGGGCTGAGTCGACGCGTGGCGGTGTGGCGCTTTGGCGGTGCGGCGTCAGCCGTGGCCGCCGAGTCCCGCGTCGCGGGCCAGCAGTGCGGCCTGGACTCGGTTGCCGGTGCCCAGTGCGGTGAGGATCCGGCTGACGTGGGCCTTCACGGTGCTTTCGCGCATTCCGAGTGCCGTCGCGATCTCGGCGTTGGAATCGCCGAGGGCCAGCCGGGCCAGTACGTCGGCCTCGCGGGGCGTGAGCCGGGAGATCCTGTCACGCGCCTCCAGCGCGGCCGGGCGCGCGGCGTGGTGGTAGCGGTCGATCAGCCGGCGGGCGGCGGCCGGATGCAGCATGCCCTGGCCGGCCGCCACCACATGGACGGCCCGGATGATCTCGCGCGGATCCGTGTCCTTGAGCAGGAAGCCGTCCGCGCCGGCGGTGAGCGCGTCGTACACGTACTCGTCCAGATCGAAGGTGGTGAGGGTGATCACCCGGGGCGGAACGGGCAGGGCGCGGAGGCGGCGGGTCGCCGTGATGCCGTCCATGCGCGGCATCCGTACGTCCACGAGGGCGACGTCGACCCTGTGCAGGGCCGCCTGTTCGATGGCGGCCAGTCCGTCCGCCGCCTCGGCGACGACGGTGAGTTCCGGATCGGTGGCCAGCAGATCGACCAGGCCGAGCCGCACCAGGGCGTCGTCGTCGACCACGAGGACGTTGATCATGGGCGGGCCACCAGGGCGCCGACCGTGAGCAGGGCGTTGATCATGAGCAGGGTGTTGGTCGTGAGCAGGGCCTCGGCCATGAGTGGGGCGTCGGTCATGTGAGGGAGGCCCGGGAGAGATCGGCCGCGGGCACGGGCAGGCGCGCGGAGAGCCGCCAACCGCCGCCGGTGGCACCGGAGTACAGATGACCGCCCAGCGCCGAGACCCGCTCGGCCAGACCGATCAGACCGTAACCACCGGCCGGACCGGAGACGGTGTTCGCGCTGTTCATGGCGTCCTCCGCCCCTATCGCCGGTCCGTTGACCACTTCGACCGTGGTCGCGGGCCAGCCGTAGTGCACGCGAACGCCGACCGGTGTCGCGTGCGCGTGCTTACGGGCGTTGGTCAGGGCCTCCCGTACGAGCCGGTGCACCGCCAGCCGGTGACTGGTGGACGCGCTCGCGACGTCACCGGAGATCTCCGACTCGATCCGCTGACCTGCGGCGCGTGCCTCGGCGAGCAGTTCGGCGAGATCCTGGAGGGCGGGAGCGGGGACGGTCGCCTTACGCCCTGCCGGCGAAGGCGTCCGGTCCGGTGCGCACCTGAGCGTGTTCCCGGGGGTGCCCTCAGCCGCGACCTCAGTCCCGACCCCGCCCGTGGCCGTGTCCATGACCTCGGGTGTCCGCCCGGTGGTCTCCCCGGTCCTCGTTGCCTCCCCGGGCTCGTCCGGCTCGTCCGAGCGCAGCGCGCCCAGCACCTCGCGCAGATCGTCCAGCGCCTGCCCGGCCGTCCCCCGCAGCAGGGCGATCCGTGCCACGGCGGCCGGCGGAAGCGTCTCCGCCTGCACCTGAAGCACCCCGGTGTGCAGCATCAACAGGCTCAGCCGGTGCGCCAGTACGTCGTGCATCTCACGGGCGATCCGCGCCCGCTCGGCCGACCGCGCCTGTTCCGCGCGCAGTTCGCGCTCGACCCGCAACTGTTCGACCTGATCCCTGAGCGCCTCCATCAGCCGGCGCCGGCTG
>NZ_MAUD01000134.1 GCF_001700515.1 Streptomyces lushanensis | reverse complement strand
CTTCGTGCACATCTCCACCGACGAGGTCTACGGATCGGTCGAGGAGGGCTCGTGGACCGAGTCGTCCCCGCTGGAGCCCAACTCGCCCTACGGCGCGTCGAAGGCCGCCTCCGACCTGCTCGTCCGGGCCTTCCACCGTACGTACGGACTGTGGACCACCGTCACCAGGTGCAGCAACAACTACGGGCCGTACCAGTTCCCCGAGAAGATCATCCCGCTCTTCGTCACACGCCTGCTCGACGGCGGGAAGGCACCGCTCTACGGCGACGGCACGCATGTGCGCGAGTGGCTGCATGTGGACGACCACTGCCGCGCGATCCAGCTCGTGCTGGAGTCGGGCCGGGCGGGCCGGACCTACAACGTCGGCGGCGGGACGGAGCTGGCCAACCGCGAGCTGACCCGGCGGGTGCTCGCCGAACTCGGTCTGGGCTGGGACCGGGTGGAGCATGTCCAGGACCGTCTGGGACATGACCGGCGCTACGCGCTGGACGCCACGCGCCTCCGGGAGGAACTGGGCTTCGCACCCCGGGTCGACTTCGCACAGGGCCTGGCCGACACCGTCCGCTGGTACCAGGAGAACCGGGGATGGTGGGAGCCGCTCGCCCGCCGCGCCACCACCCTCGACGCCCCTGTCGGCTGACGGGGCCGACCGGCGGGGCCCGCCCGCGGACGCGCGGCGCGGGCCCGTCGGTCATCTGCTCAACGGAGTTCGGCGGCCATGGCGATGACGTACCGGCCGTAGTCCGAGGCGGCCATCCGCGACCCCAGCCGGTGACAGGCGTCGGCGTCGATGAGGCCCAGACGCAGCGCGATCTCCTCGATGCAGGCGATCCGCACTCCCTGCCGCTCTTCGAGCATACGGACGTACTGGCCTGCCTGGAGCAGCGATTCCGGCGTTCCGGTGTCCAGCCACGCGAAGCCCCGGCCCAGGTCCACGAGCCGGGCCCGGCCCCGCTCCAGGTAGACGCGGTTCACATCGGTGATCTCCAGTTCGCCGCGCGCCGAGGGCCTGAGGTTCTTCGCGATGTCGACGACGTCGTTGTCGTACAGATAGAGGCCGGTGATCGCACGGTTGGAGCGGGGGTGCTCCGGTTTCTCCTGCACGCCGACAAGGTCGCCGTTGGCGTCGGTCTCACCCACGCCGTACCGCTGGGGGTCGTTGACCGGGTAGCCGAACAGCACGCATCCGCGGACGTCGCGGACGTTGGCCGTGAGGGTCTCCGAGAAGCTGTTGCCGTGAAAGATGTTGTCACCGAGGATCAGCGCCACCGGACCGTCCCCGATGTGTTCGGCACCGATGAGGATGGCGTCCGCGATGCCCCGCGGGGTGCCCTGCTCCGCGTAGGTGATGTTCAGTCCGAGGTGGGAACCGTCCCCGAGGAGCGCGGTGAACCTCGGTGTGTCGGAGGGGTTGGTGATCAGGAGGATGTCCCGGATGCCCGCGAGCATGAGTACCGAGAGCGGGTAGTAGATCATCGGCTTGTCGCCCACGGGAAGAAGCTGCTTCGACGTGCCGATGGTGATCGGGTGCAGACGAGTCCCGGTCCCGCCGGCGAGAATGATGCCCTTCATGCGCGCGTGCCCCTTCAGACGTTGGGTGCGTGTCTCGGCGAGCGGTCCCGCGGGCTGCTTTCCGTTCCGTGCCACGGGTGAGGGCCGGTCGGCCGCCGGTCAGGGGGCAGGCCGCGATCGGCGTCCGCCCCGTGCGGTGGTCACCGGTAGGTGTCGAGGACCGTGCTCACCAACACTTCGTCACCGGTCCACGCGAAGGAGTCCACAGCACCGTACGGGGCTCGCTTGCGTCTTGAACGGGGCTCGATCCCGGCAGGATCCGGACGAAGGATCCTCGACGGCCGTTCGCCCGTGACCGGGTGCGCCCGGGTATCCACGCCCGGGTGTCCAGGGGGGCTTCACCAGTCCTCTAGGGGACGCTCCGACGATAGGGCACCGGGAAAGGGGCGCCCGTCCGGCTGCGCGGCATCGTTCGGAGAGGGGAGAAAGGCCGATCGCGCCGCGCACCGGTGGCGAAGTGCGGCAGCCGATGCCGTCGCGACTCCTGTGGGCGAGGTCGGCCCGGCACCGCGCGTGAGGAGACCCCGGCGTCCCGAAACTGGTTGCGAGGAGGCTCGAATGACGTCCGGCCGTACCCGGTTGCTCCGAGACATGGTGCGTATCCGCGTGGTGGAGGAAACGCTCGCCGACCATTACCGCGACGAGCAGGAGATGCGTACCCCCACCCACTTCTCGATCGGCCAGGAGGCGACCGCGGTGGGTGTCTGCGCCGCCACGGACACCAGGGACTGGGTCTACACCGCCCACCGCTCCCACGCCCCCTACCTGGCCAAGGGAGGCGACCTCAAGGCCATGGTCGCCGAGCTGTACGGCAAGCAGGCCGGCTGCTCGCACGGCCGCGGCGGCTCGATCCACCTGATCGACCGGGCGGCCGGCTTCGCGGGCTCGGCGGCCATCCTCGGCGAGATGATCCCGGTGGCGGTGGGAACCGCCTGGGCCTTCGCGCGCGGTGGTGAGGCGCGGGCCGCGGTCACCTTCTTCGGCGACGGCGCGACGGAGGAGGGCGTGTTCGCCGAATCGCTCAACCTGGCGGCGGTGCGCCGGGCCCCGGTGCTCTTCGTCTGCGAGAACAACCTCTACTCCATCTCCTCCCCGATCGGCGCCCGGCAGCCCGCGGGCCCCACGATCCGGGACCGGGCCGAGGCGGCCGGGGTCACGGCCGTACAGGTGGACGGCAACGACGTGTTCGCCGTGCACGAGGCGGCGCGGACGGCTCTGCGGCACTGCCGCGAAGGCAGCGGCCCGTACCTGCTGGAGCTGGCGACCTACCGGTGGCGGGAACACGTGGGGCCGGGCTTCGACCACGGCGACGGGCAGGGGTACCGGCCGGCGGCGGAGACGGAGGCATGGATCGCCCGCTGCCCCATCGTGCGGGCCGCCGACGTGCTGCGTGAACAGGACCCCGGCATCGACCGGACGGTCGCCGAGTGGCGGGCGCTGTTCGGCGACGAGATCCGCGGCGCGATCGCCTACGCCAAGGAGCAGCCCTTCCCCGACGTCGCAGCTCTGCTCGACGGCGCCTACCAGCCCGTGCCCCGCTGACCCGGTGCACTCGACGAGGAGGACCAGGACACGTGCGCACTCTCACCTATTGGCAGGCGATCAGCGAGGCCACCGTGCAGTGCATGGCGGCGGACGAGAGCATCTTCATCGCGGGGGAGGGGGTTGACGACATCAAGGGCACCTTCGGTACCACGAAGGAGGCGTTCGCGCGGTTCGGCCCGAACCGTGTGATCGACGTGCCCAACTCCGAGAACGCCACGGCGGGGTTCGCCGTGGGCGCCGCGGCGGGCGGAATGAGGCCGCTGCTGATCCACACCCGGGCCGACTTCATGTTCCTGGCGCTGGACCCGCTGGTGAACCTGGCCGCCAAGTGGCGCTACATGTACGGCGGCGACAAGGGCGGGGTCCCCGTCGTCACGCGCGGTGTCGTCGGCCGGGGCTGGGGGCAGGGCGCGACGCACTCGCAGAGCCCGCACGCGACCTTCGCCCACTACGCGGGACTGCATGTGGCGGCACCGGCGTCACCCGCCGACGCCAAGGGACTGCTGGTCCAGGCGCTGACCGGCGACACCCCCGTCGTACTCGTGGAGAACCGCAACCTGTACCCGCTCACCGGCGAGGTGCCGGCGGAGGCCTCCGGCATTCCCTTCGGCGTCGGGAGGATCGCGCGGCGCGGCGGCGACGTCACCGTGGTCGCGACCTCCCTCATGGTGCACGAGGCGGAGCGGGCGGCCGGTCAACTGGCCGAGCGGGGGATCAGCGTGGAGGTGGTCGACGTGCGCAGCCTGCGGCCGTTGGACGACCGGATCATCTGCGAATCGGTGGCCAAGACGGGACGGCTGGTGGTGGCCGACACCAGCTGGGCACGGTACGGATTCAGCGCGGAGGTGGCCGCGGTGGTGGCCGAGAACATACCCGAGGCCCTGACGGCCCCGGTACGGCGGCTGGCACTGCCGGACAGTCCGGCGCCGGTGTCCTGGCCGCTGGAGGAGGCGTTCCACCCCGGCGCCGGCGGCATAGTGGAGGCCTGTCTGCGGCTGTGCGGGCAGGCGCCGGGAGAGCTGCCCGCGCTGGCGGACGTCGCCGCGGGGTTCCAGGGACCGTACTGACCTTTCCCGCGGCCCCCGATCGCCCCGCATCGCTCTCGTACCGCCCCCCGGACCGTCCGGTGGAACGTCTGTGGCCGACCCGATCGGAGACCGGGTCGGCCACGGTCGTGCGCCGACGGCTCCCGCGCCGGTGTCCGGGGACCGGGCGGGAGCCGCCGTCACTCGCTCTCGCCGAGCAGGGTGCGCTCCAGGCCCCGCTCGACATCGCTCAGGGAAACACCGCGAGCGACCTTCTCGGGATGTCCCGGACCCGGCTCGTCGAGACGGCGGGTGGGCGGGACGTACACCCAGATGCCTCCCGCGGCGATCATCGCCCGGGACAACGCGTGCAGCAGTCGCAGGATCATCACGACCGCCCCGCCGCCACGGGCGACCGCAGCGCGGCGTGCTCCGAGCCATCGGCCCACAACCGGTCGAGCGCGGAGCCGTCCAGGTCATGGCCCTCGGTCCACAACCGGGCCACCGTGCCGAGCACGGTCCGCCTGTCCGTCGCCGGACCGTCGGGGCGTGCCGGGAGCATCGCCACCACCGCGCTCGCCCCGCTCCGCACGGCGGGGTGCCGGCGCGCGAACGAGGCCAGGGTCTGCCGCGGCCCGGCCTCCACCAGCAGCATGTCCTCCGCGGCGAGCAACTGGTCCAGGGCCGGGCCGAAGTACACCGTGTCCGTGATCTGCCGGGCCCAGAACCGCGGGCTGAGCGCGTCCCGCTCGCTCATCAGCTCCCCCGCGTAGCCGGAGTAGAGCGCGAGGTCCGGGGGCCGGAAGCGGATGCCCGCGTAGTCCCGCTCGACGGCGTCGGCGGCCGGAGCCATCGCGGGGGAGTGGAAGGGGCTGGTCGCCGGCACCGCCACGACCGTGTGGCCGTCCTCCCGCAGCCGCTTCTCGACCGTGAACAGCTGTGCCGCGGGACCGGCCAGCATCGTCTGGAGGCCCGTGTTGACCGCGGCGACGGCCACCTCGCCGATCAGGTAGGGGCGTAACCGCGCCTCGGACGCCGCGACCGCGAGCATTCCCCCGGCCGGTACGGACAGCGCGTGACGGACGCGCGCCCGCATCATCATGACCGCGTCCTGGAGGGACACCACACCGGCGAAGGTGGCTGCCACGAGTTCGCCCGCGCTGTGACCGAGCAGCGCGGTCGGCCGGATTCCCCAGCTCATGACCATCTTGCCGAGCGCGTAGTCCACCGCGAACAGCAGCGGCTGCGCCCGCCGGACGTCGTCGACGGCGATGTGCGGTTCGTGCGGGCCGAGCCAGTCGGCACGGACGGCCGCGCCCTCGTCGCCCATGAGGTCCAGGACCGTGTCGACGGCCTCGGTGAACACGGGCTCGTGCGTGTACAGGCCGGCGGCCATCGCGGTGTGCTGCGAACCCTGGCCGGGAAAGAGCAGGGCCACCGGGCGCGGGTCGTCGGCCACGACCGCCCTGGCGGCGTCCAGCGCGGCGGTGGGGTCCTCACCGCGGCACAGGGCCGCCGCCCGCACGGGGCCCGCGCCCGGTCCGCAGGACACCACCGCAGGCAGGGCGCGGAAGGTGTCGTCCGTCATCGGGCCGACCGCCGAACGCAGTTGGGCCCGGGTCCGCGTCTCGTCGCTCGCGCGACGGCCGGACCAGAGCAGCAACCGCCCGGTGTCGGCCACCGGGCCCCGCGACGGAGGACGCCCGGGTGCCGTACGGTCCTGCCACGGCACGCCGCGCAGGGTCACCCGGCTGGCCCGGACGGTGCCGGGCCCACCGGCACGGTCCAGGACCAGCGCCACGTCCTTGGTGCCGTCCGTGAGCGCGGCGTGCGCCAGTACCAGGGCCCGGACCATGGAATCCGCCGTGCGCACGACGACACCCTCCACGACCGGGCCGTCCGGCGGCGAGGAGTCCCCGCCCACCAGGAGGACGACGGTTCTGGCGCGCGCCGACGGTCCGGTGAGGCCGTGGGCCGCGAGCGTGGTGACGACGTCCTGCCGGTCGTTTGGCGGCGGCCCCGCCGGGTCTCTCCCCGGGACGGTCGGCTCCAGCGTGACCACGGTCAGAGCTGTGCAGAGCATCTGTGTCTCTCCTCTCGTCGCGTGTGCCGGCGGCGGTCGGGCCACGGGCACGCGCCGCCTCACCCGGCCTGAGATATCTCTCCGGTGGTGTTGATCAGCGTGAGCAGGGCGCGCGGGGTCTCCGCGTCGGCGATCGTCTCGTCCGGCAGCCGGACGCCGTATTCGCGCTGGATCTGCCCGACGACCTGGAGCATGGCCAGGGAGTCGTAGCCGAGATCGTCGAAGGAGACGTCCAGGACGTCCCCGTCCAGGTCGACGCCCTCTTCCTCGCCCGCGCTCTCACGCAGCATCCGGGTGAGGTCGGCCAGGGTTACCGTGGAGCCGGTGGACATGCCAGGGTCCTCTCGTGGGATGGGGGACTCGTCGGTCGGGGGGACGGTCAGCCGTCGGTACGGCGCAGGACGAGGGCCGCGTTGAAGCCCCCGTATCCGCGAGCCAGCACCAGGGCCGACCGCAGGTCGGTGTCGCGGGGCCCTCCGGTCACCAGGTCGAGCCCGTGCTCGGGTGCGGGAGCGCGTACGTTGACGGTCGGGGGGATCACCCCGTCGCGCAGGGAGAGCAGGGCGGTGGCGACGTCGAGGGCGGCGCCTCCCGCGAGCAGCCTGCCGGTCATGGTCTTGGGAGCGGTCACCGGCACCCCGTGCCGCCCGAAGAGCCCGGTGATCGCCGCCGCCTCGGTCCGGTCCAGTTCGGGTACGCCCGCCGCGTCGGCGAAGACCACGTCGATGTCCCCCGGAGTGAGGCCCGCGTCGGCGATGGCGTTCTCGGCCGCGCGGCGCAGACCGGCCGGCCGGCCCGTGCCGGGCGCCGGATCCATGGTCGCCGCGTAGCCGGCGACCTCGCCGTAGACCCGTGGAGCACCGCGCTCCCGCGCCGACGCGGCGTCCTCGAGGATGACGACGGCGCCTCCCTCACCCACGACATATCCGCAGGCGTCGGCGGAGAAGGGCAGATAGGCGCGGTCCGGGTCCGCGACGGTGCTCATACGGCCGGAGGCAATCTGGGGCACCCATCCCCAGGGGCAGAGCGCCGCGTCCACCCCGCCGGACACCACGAGTGGGGTGCCCTTGCGGACATGCCGCCGGGCGTGGCCGATGGCGTCGATGCCGCCGGCCTGTTCCGTGAGCAGGACCCCGCTGGGACCGCGCATCTTGTGCCGGATGGAGATCTGGCCGGTGTTGACCGCGTAGAACCAGGCGAAGGACTGGTAGGCGCTGACGTACTCCTTGCCCTTGCTCCAGAGGTTCTCCAGTTCCCGCTGGCCGAACTCGACGGCCCCGCCGGAGGCCGCGGTCACCACGCCCATGCCGTACTCGGGCAGTTGCCGCAGATCGGCGCCGGCGTCGCCGATGGCCCAGTCCGTGGCGGCCAGTGCGAGCCGGGTCATGTGGTCCGTCTGCGGCATCAGCCGGCTGGGGATGTGGTCCTCGGCGGTGAAGCCCTTGATCTCACCGGCGAGCACGGACGGGTACTGGGCGGGATCGAAGCGGGTCAGCGCGGCCAGACCGCTCCGCCCGGCGAGGGTGGCCTTCCAGAACGCCTCCGTGCCGAGACCGTTCGGCGCGGCGACCCCGAGGCCCGTGACCACGGCGGCCGTCATGAGCGCACGTCCGGAGCGGTGAGCAGCATGGCGCTCTGGAATCCGCCGAAGCCGCTGCCGACGGTGAGCACCACGTCCGCCCGCTGCCTGCGCGCGGTCAACGGGATGTAGTCGAGGTCGAGTTCGGGATCGGGCTCGTGCAGGTTGGCGGTGGGCGGCAGCACACCGTGCTCGATCGCCATCGCGCAGGCGACGATCTCCAGCGAGCCGATGGCGCCGAGCGAGTGACCGATCATCGACTTGATCGAACTGATCGGTACGTTGTAGGCGTGGTCGCCCAGGCTGCGTTTGAACGCGCCCGTCTCATGGCGGTCGTTCATCTTGGTGCCGGATCCGTGCGCGTTGATGTAGCCGATGGAGTCCGGTGCCAGACGGGCCTCCTGGAGGGCGGCGTCGATGGCTTCGGCCATCTCGCGCCCGTCCGGCTTGAGCCCCGTCATGTGGTACGCGTTGCAGCGGGCGGCGAATCCGGCGATCTCGGCGTAGATGTGCGCTCCGCGTGCGCGGGCGCTCTCCCACTCCTCCAGGATCATGACCGCCGCGCCCTCCCCCAGCACCAGTCCGCCGCGGGTGCGGTCGAAGGGCCGGCACGCGCGGTCCGGTTCGTCGTTGTGCGGGGTGGTGGCGTGGATGGCGTCGAAGCAGGCGGAGGTGATGGGGGAGATGGGAGCCTCGGTGGCGCCCGCCACCATCACGTCGACACTTCCCTCGCGGATCAGCTCCACCGCGTGACCGACCGCGTCGAGCCCCGAGGTGCAGCCGGTCGAGACCACGGCGGCGGGACCCTCGGCCCCGACGACCCAGGCGACTTCGGCCGCCATCGTGTTGGGCACGAAGTGCCGGTACAGCTCGGGGACGGCGTACTCGTGGTCGACGTTCCACTTGCGCCCGCCGTCGCTGACGACCACGTACTCGCGTTCCAGGCTGGTGGTGCATCCCACCGCGCTGCCGATCGAGGTACCGGTCCGGCCGGGGTCGAGACGCGAGACGTCCAGGCCGCTGTCGGCGAGTGCCTCGCGGGCGCTCACCACGGCGAACTGGGCGGCCCGGTCGAGCCGTCGGATCTCCTGCGGCGTCAGGCCCGCCGACACCGGGTCGAAGTCGCACTCGGCCGCCACCCGCGAGCGGAAGGGCGAGGGGTCGAAGAAACTGATGGTGCGTGTGGCGGACCGGCCGGAGGTGAGGAGTTCCCAGTACTCCTTCACCCCGTTGCCTCCAGGGGCTACCGTGCCCAGGCCCGTGATGGCGACTCTGCGCATGGTCTTCACCCCGTTCCCGCGAGGACCGAGCTGCTTCGGGTTCGTGGTCCGGGCCGAGCTGTGCCAGTCACTGTGGGGTCCCTCTCTCGTCGATCCGGTCCGGTGGGCCAGCGTGCGAGACGGCGCAGGGTCTCTGTCGTCGCGTCCCGCCCGCTGAATCGCCCGGTGGTGCGCTTGTGACGTGCCACCGGCGGCGATCCGGTTCATCGTTCGGCGGCCCCCTCGACGAACGCTCGTGCCGACATGGAGCGCGGCGCGCGGAGGGAGGAGCCGGGGTGGGCGGGCCGCTCAGAGAGCGGCGACCTGCAGTTCCAGGGCCGGGTCGCCGACGAGTATCGACTGGTGCAGCCGTTGCAGCCGGGCGGACGGTTCGAGGCCCAACTCCTCGACGAGCGTGGCGCGTAGCTGCTGGAACGCCTGAAGAGCCCGCCAGGCGTTGCCGGAACGGTAGGCGGCCAGCATGAGCAGGGCGCAGAAGTTCTCGTGCATGGGGTAACGGGCCGTCAGTACGGTCAGTTCGGGCACGAGTTCGCAGTGACGGGCCAGCCGCAGATCGGCGCCGACACGCCGTTCGAGCACCGCCAGCCGGCCCTGGTCGACGCGCAGCACCTCCAGTTCCAGCACCCTGCCGATCCGTACGTCGACCAGGGCCGGTCCCCGCCACATCCCCAGGGCCCTGCCGAGCAGTTCGGACGCCGCGTGGTCGTCGTGCGCGTCGAGCGCGGCCCGGCCGGCGGACGCGTAGCGCTCGTACTCCTGGGCGTCCACCTGGCCCGGAGGTATGTCGAGCAGGTAGCCGCCGTGCCGGGTGACCAGGACGTCCTTCGCGCCGCGTCCCGTTTCCTCCGGGAGTGCCGCGGCGATCCTGCGGCGCAACTGGAGGATGTAGGTCTGCAACGTGGTCGCGGCACTGCGGGGCACCGCCTCTCCCCAGATCTCCTCCATCAGCGTGGACACCGTGACGACGCGCCCCGCCTGGAGGGCGAGCACGGCGAGGATCTGTCTGGGCTTGGCCGCACTCGGGACCACCGAGATCCCGTGCTCCTCGGCGCTCAGCGGACCCAGCACCTTGATTTCCATCTGCGCTCCCCTCGTACACCGGTACGACAGTGGTGGAGCCTCGCACTTCGGTTGACCGGGGCACAGTGAGACAGACACGAGCGGCGTTGTGAATATGTCATACCGAGCGCGTGAAAGCCGCACTACCATGAGTCACAGAGTCCCACCGAGAATCTGTACGTGGCGGTGTGCCGCACAGGTCACTGCAGGTGACGATTGTCAAGGCAAGGAGCAGCCGTCGGGCGGCGACCGCGGGACGGGTCCCGGGCGTCTTCCGGTAGCGATACACCGCCGTGAACCAGCCACGTTTCGGATCGTGCCGGAGCGGGCGGTTCCCTTCTGCCGCTCGAAGCGGGGCATGCGCCCCGGGCCTCCGGGTTCACGATCGGCAGCGCCGGTGAAGTGATCACCGCGTCCGGAGAGGCTGATTTTGTGCAGATGTGAATCACTGACTGTGATCGCGCGGTGGGCACCGGTTGTCCCAGAACCACCTCCTGTTATTATCGCTCCGATATGCCGGTGGCTTTTGCAATGTGACGACAGTGCATTGGATCTCAGGTATACGGGGGACAGGTGGATGCTCTTTTTCGTGGCGATTCCCGCAACACGAGGCCATCGGACCACACGAGGGTGGCTCTCCAGATAGCCCGCTCCTTGATCGTCGCCCTGGTGCTCACCCATGGCGTGCTGGTCCTGGCCGACGTCGCGCAGCGTGCCCACGGAACGGGTGAAGTGATCGCCTATGGGCTGTGCGCGATACCCCTTCTCGGTTTCCAGGCTGTTCTTCCTTTTCTTTCGTACCAGCAATGGAAGTCGGTGTGCAGGGTTTCCGCCTTCTTTTTTGTCGCGGGTGCGACTTATCTCGTCGTCGCGTTCGGCGGCGCGAATTGGAATGGGCTGGCGGGCCCGCTGGCCGGTTCGGCGTTGCTGTTGCTCACGGGAATCCGGGCGTGGAGTGTCTTCGTACTCGTCGTGGCGGTCCTGCCCGTACGGGCCATGGCCCACGAGTCACCTCTGCTGCCTTCCATCGGTCTCGCCCTGGCCTCCGGTCTCGGCGGCCTCCTCGTCCTCGGTCTCGCCCGGCTCACCCATCTCGTCTCGGAGGCGTGGGCCTCGCGCGCGGAGGCGGCCCGCAGGGCGGTCGTGAGCGAGCGGCTCCGCTTCTCCATGGACCTGCACGACCTGCTCGGCTTCAGCCTGTCGTCGATCGCGTTGAAGAGTGAGCTGATCTACCGTCTGGTGCCCAGCAGGCCGGACCAGGCACGCAAGGAGATCGACGAGATCCTGGACATCTCCCGGCAGGCCCTGTCCGACGTGAGACTGGTGGCGAGGGGCTACCGCGGGATGTCCCTGGAGAGCGAGACGTCCTCCGTGCAGTCGGTGCTGGACTCCCTCGGTGTCGTCGTGCACGTGGACATCCGGTGCGGGAGCCTGCCGCCCGCCGTCGACACCGTCCTGGCCACCGCGGTCCGCGAGGGCGTGACCAACGCCCTCAAACACGCCCACGTCCGGCACGTCACGATCCGGGTCGTCGACGAGCGGGAGAAGGTCCGGCTCGTGATGGCCAACGACGGGGTGGCCGGCCCGGCGGCCGGGCCGCACTGTTCCGACGGCAGCGGCCTGACCAATCTGGCCAGCCGGTTCGATGTCATCGGCGGCCACATCGACACGGAGGTGAGGGACGACGGCTGGTTCCGTCTGGTGTGCGAGGTCCCCCTGGCCATATCGCTCGGCTCCGGCCGACCGGCCTCCTGAGAGGGAGATTGGAGGTTCACGTTGCCCGTCAGAGTGCTCATCGCCGAAGACGTCTCCATGCTCCGTGAGGCCCTCGTCACCCTCCTGGAACTGGAATGCGACCTGGAGATCGTGGCGGCCGTCGGGCGCGGGGACGCGATCGTGCCGACCGCCCTCAGGACGCAGCCGGACGTCGCCGTCATCGACATCAGCCTGCCCGGGATCGACGGGCTGAGCGCGGCGATGGAGCTCCACCGGCGGCTGCCCAACTGCCGGACCATCATGCTGACCGGGATGGGCCGCTCGGGCACACTGCGCCGTGCGCTGGACGCCAAGGTCTCCGGTTTCCTGCTCAAGGATTCCGACCCGCACCGGCTCGCCCAGGCCATTCGCGCGGTGGCGGCGGGACAGCGGGCCATCGATCCCGAACTGGCGCTGTCGGCCTGGGACGTCCAGGACACCCCCCTGACCAGGCGCGAGCTCGAAGTGCTCAGGCTGGCGGCGCAGGGCGCGGAGGCGGACGAGATCGCCAGGCGCCTGTACCTCTCCAAGGGGACCGTACGGAACTATCTGACCTCCATCGTCACCAAGCTCAACGCGCGCAACCGGGTCGACGCCATCCGGATCGCGGAGCAGGCGGGATGGATTCCCTGAGGGCTCCCGGGCGGCACGGCCGTCGGCTCGCCTCGGGGCGGCTCACGCCTCCCCGGTGCCGATGAGCTCCCGCACGTCGTGCCCCACCACCTCGTGGATCGCCTTGAGTTCGCCGCCGAGCAGGAGCCGGCGCAACTCGCCGCGCCCGACCGTGCCGCCGGCGCCGCGGCGTACCGTCCCGGACCGGACGAGGAACACCGCGGCCGGGCTGAGCTGGAACTCCGCGACGAGGCGTTCCCGCACCGCGGAGACGAGCGCGGGGAGATCGACGCCGTAGTAGCCGTTCCCCCGCAGTTCCAGGATCACCACCACATGCTCCCGCTGGGCGCCGACACCGAAGGCGGCGCCGGCCCCGAACAGATCGCTGACCTGCCGGACCGCGTGTTCCAGATCTCCCGGCGACAGACTCCGGTCGGCCAGTACGACGGTGTCCTCGATCCGGCCGGTCACATACAGACGCCCGTCCGACATGGCGCCGAGGTCGCCCGTACGCAGGAAGCCGCGGCCGTCACCGGCGGCGGTGCGCGCGTCGAACACCTCGGCGCTCTCCCGGGGGCGGTTCCAGTAGCCGTGCGCGACGGCCGCTCCCCGGACCCAGATCTCCCCGGTCCGGCCGTCCGGCAGCACCTCTCGGGTCACCGGGTCGACGATGCGCAGTTCCGCGCCGGCCGGGATGCCGCGGTCCGCGAGCGTGCGCGTCGGGCGGCCGGGGACGGGACGGCGCAGTCCATGGCGCTCCAGCCCGGCCGCGTCCACCGTGCGGTCGACCGCCTCGGCACCGGACCCGGATCCGGACACCACCACGGGTACTTCGGCGGGTCCGTAGCAGGTCCTGAGCGCGTCGCGCCGGAAGCCCGCCGGGGCGAACCGGTCGGCGAAGGCGCGCAGGGCCTCGGGCCGGACCGGTCCCGGTGTGCTGAACGCCGTCTCCCAGCCCGACAGGTCGAGACCGGCCGGCTCCCGGTCACCGACCTGGCGCGCACAGCGCTCGTACGCCGAGCCGGGACCTCCGCTCACCCGTATCCGGTGGGCCGACACGGCTTCCGGCCAGGCCGCCGGCCGGCGGGCGAACACGTTCCGGCTCATGAGGACACCGGTCCCGCCCAGCCAGAGCGGGTGCAGCAGGTGCGTGACCAGGCCCATGCCGTGATGGACCGGCAGCCAGCCGCCGATCCGGTCTCCCGGCCGGGTGCCCAGGGCCAGCGCGACCGCCCGCTGGCCGGCGAGCAGGTTGCGGTGGGTCAGGACCGTGCCCCGGGGCTCCCGGGCGGAACCGGACGTGTACTGGAGCAGCGCCGGGCCGTCCGCGTCGGCCGTCGGCGCGCGGATCCCGCTCCCGTCCGGCACCGACTCCACCGCGAGGCAGCTGACCCGGTCGTGCCCGTGACGGGCCAGCAGCAAGGAGAGGTCCGGAGCTGTGACGGCGTCCGTGAGGACGACACCCGCCGACGCGTCCCTGACGATCCCGAGTACCCGCTCCGCGTCGTACCGGCTCGCGCCCGGCACGGCCACCGGCACGGCGACCGCGCCGGCGTACATGCACGCGAGCAGACCGACCGCGAAGAGCCGGGGGGAGGGCTGCGCCACCAGCACGCGCTGACCGGCGGGCCCGTGCTCCCGCAGCCAGCCCGCCAGCGCCGCGGCGCGGCCGTCGAGTTCGCCGTAGGTCAGACGCCCGGCCGGTGTGTCCGTGCCGTCCTCGGCCACGAGCACCAGCGCCTCCCGGGCGGGAGCCGTCAGCGCCCTCTCGTGGATCACCTCACCGTACGTACGGTCGTTCTTCAAGGCTCCCCCTGGAAAGCAGCCGGACTCGGCGGCGGCGTGGATCACGCTTCGGCGGTCTCTGACGGTGACGGACCGGCGCGGGAGCGGGAGAACGCGTCCTCGGGGCCCCGCCGCCCCCCCGGCCGGGTGGGTTACTCCACGTGCTGCTTGGCCCTGAGCAGGGTCGCGGCGCTGTTCGCCGTGAGGGACCGCTGGATCAGGGCCCGGGCCTCGGCCAACTCCGTGCCGGGCCCCAGCACCCGCCGCACGCCCTGCGGATCGACCACGACCGTGTGCCAGGAGGTGACCCGCACCACGGGCGCGCCGGACTCGCCGGGGATCTCCTCCACGACCCACCGCCCGGTGTGAGTGGTCATCACGGGCGGCGGTGCCGTCTGCTTGTAGACGATCAGCCCGCGGTCGGGAAAGCAGAGCCTGACCGAGGAGGTGGTGTGCGTGGAACCGTCCGGGCCGCGGGTGTCCATGGTCATGTGCTGCACGCCGGGCTCGTCCTCGGTCAGTTCGAGCCGGGCGACGTGCGGAAGACGGCTCGGCCACTCCTCGGCGCGGGCCAGGAAGTCGAACACCTCGCGCGGGTCGCCGTCGATGTCCTGATGGGTGCCGAAGGTGAACTTCGAGCGGGCGGCGTCGCCGGACCGCTCGGCCGTGGTCCTGAGGGCGTCCAGCTCCGCGGTGCTGTTGGCCTCCACGGCCGTCCCGATCAGACGCACGCCCTCGGGGTCGTCGTCGACGGCCCGGTAGTCGTGCAGCAGTGTCACCCGGCAGCCGTCCGCCGTCTCCTCGATCCGCCACAGGCCGCCCATCGACTCCACCGGTGGGACGGACACCACCTGACGGAAGGCCACCGTGCGGGCCGCCGGGTCGAGGACCCGGCGGGAGGTCCAGCCGCGCACACGGCCGTTCGCGAACGCCCAGATCCTCAGCAACTGGTGCTGCCCCGTCTCCTCCAGGATCTCGGCGTGGACCGTCGGACCGAAGACGTCGGGCCAGCCGGCCGCGTCGACGACGAGCCGGTGGACGTCCGCGGCGGGCGCCGCGACGACGACACTGTGCTCCGTCACATGAGTGGTTGCCGTGCTGCTCCGTGCCACAGGACACTTCCTCTCACCAGGGCCACCGCGGCGGCGTCTGTCTTGTCGGGGTTTCGGGAGCGGCGGGTCGGGACGTCAGCCGGCGGCCCAGTCCGGGCGGTCGAGGATGTCGACCACGGCGCAGCCCCAGCTGTATCCCGCGCCGACCGACATCAGGACACAACGGTCACCGGGCGCGGCCAGGCCGGACACGACGAGCCGGTCCAGGCTCGCGAACTGGTCACCGGCGCCCAGGTGTCCCACCGTCCGGCTCCAGTCCCACGTGGTGCGCCCCGGATCGATGCCGAACGGCCGGTAGTAGATGGACTGGAGCCGGCGGCGGCCGAAATGCGGAAGGATCACCCACGCGGCGTCGGCGAGTTCCATCCCGGCGTCCGACAGCGCCTCCTTGACGACGTTGTACTGCCCGGCGCCGCTGCGCGCGACGGCGTACGAGATGCCCATGCGCTCGACGAAGGCCCGCTTGGCCGCGTCGAAGTCGACGGGCATGCCATGGGTGAACGGCGCCGGGGAGAAAGGGGTGTCGCCGCGGTGCAGGGGTTCGAGTTCGGAGTCGGCGAACAACGCCAGTGAGGCGACCGAGGCGAACCCGCCCTGCCGGGAGAGCACCAGCGCCGTACCCCCGTCGGCGTAGGGCGTGCCGGGGTCGGTGCGCCAGCGGTCGATGCCGGGCGGGCAGAACCGGTCGGCGGTGGTCAGCAGGGCCTGGCGGCGGCCGGGCGCGGCACTCAGATACGCGGCGGCCAGGTCGAGTGCGGCCAGGCCGCCGTTGGACATCTGCCGGATCTCCAGGGCCGGGCAGGTGCTCCGGAGCGTCTCGCGCTGGATGTAGGAGGCCACCGGCCACAGGTCCTGGCCCTGGTGGTAGGTGTCGGCGTGCAGGATCAGGTCGATGTCGTCCGGCTGCGTCCGGGCGCGGTCCAGGGCGCTGCCCGCCGCCGCGACCGCCATCTCCGCCGCCGACTCGTCGGGCGAGTACGCCACGGAGACGACGCCGGTGGTGTCCGCGGTCCGCGGCGGGCACTCGCCCGCGGCGACCGCGTCACTCACCCGCAGCCGGGCGGGGAGCCGGACGCCGGTCGCCTGTACGAAGATGCCTTCCAAACGCATGGTCATTCCGTCCCTGTGCTCGGTCCGTCAGTACGCCGCCGCGGTCGGCTCGTGGCCCGCGGTCCGTCCCTCACCGTCCGGGCCGTCCGCCGTCAACAGGTAACGCACGGCGTCCGTCAGCGCCTGGAGGAAGGCGGACTCGGTGTCCGCGCCCACTCCTACGGTGTCCAGCCGGTCGGGGCCGTCCGTGAAGGAGGCGACGACCCTGGCCGTCGGGCGGCCGTCGGTCCCGCCGACCGGGAGACGGACCCGGTGGCCGACGAGCCGCAGCCGCCGTATCCGGGGAAACCTCGGGTCGAGGGCCTGGTGCAGCGCCCGGTCGAGGGCGTCGACCGTGCTGCCGCCCGTCTCGGCGCCTTCGGCCGCCACACCGTTCACCCGAAGCCGGACCGAGGCGCTGGACCGCTCGCGGCCGGCGCCCGCGGCCTTCGTGCCGGCATGCCAGGAGAGGACGTCGACGGGCGGCGCGGCGCGGTCCGCGGACAGCTCCGCGCGCAGCAGCAGCTCGAAGGACGCGTCGGCGGACTCGAAGCTGTAGCCGCGGTGCTCCAGCTCCTTGACCTTCGTGGCCAGCCGCGCGATCACGTCCTGTGCGGTGGCGACGTCGTAGCCCAGCTCCTGGGCCTTGAGCAGGACCGACGACCGGCCGCCCATGTCGGACACCAGGGTCCGCATCGTGTTGCCGACGTGATGCGGGTCGACGTGCTGGTACAGCTCACTGTCCACCCGCAGCGCGGAGGCGTGCAGGCCGGCCTTGTGGGTGAAGGCGGACCGGCCCACGTACGGGGCGCCCGTGGCGGGCCCGCGTCCCGTGATCTCGGCGATGGAACGGCCCACGGCGGCCAGGGTGCCCAGCCGGCCGGGCGGCAGGGCCGGCACGCCGCGCTTGAGGATCAGGTTCGCCGCGAGGGTGAGGAGATTGGCGTTGCCGCAGCGCTCGCCGTAACCGTGCACGGTGCCCTGGACATGGCGGGCGCCGGAGGCCACCGCCGCCATCGTGTTGGCGACCGCGCATCCGGAGTCGTCATGGCAGTGGATGCCGAGCGGCACACCGGTGCTGCTGAGCGTGTCGGACACCACCGCGCCCACCTCGTCGGGCAGGGAACCGCCGTTGGTGTCGCACAGGACGACGGTCTCTGCACCGGCCTCCGCCGCGGTGCGCACGACCTCCAGGGCGTAGTCACGGTTGGCCCGGTGGCCGTCGAAGAAGTGTTCCGCGTCCAGGAAGACCCTCCGGCCGGTGCGGACCAGATGGCGCACGGTGCCGCCGATGGACGCGAGGTTCTCGGCCAGGGTCGTCCTGAGCACCAGTTCCACATGCCGGGGATCGCTCTTGGCCACGAGCGTCACCACCGGGGTCCCGGCAAGGACCAGTTCCCGCACCTGGGGATCGGTGGCGGCCGAGGTCCCGGGTTTCCGGGTGGCCCCGAACGCCACCAGTTCCGCGTTGTCCAGGCGCAGTTCGGTGGCCGCGCGCCGGAAGAACTCCGTGTCCTTCGGTACGGCTCCCGGCCAGCCGCCCTCGATGAATCCCACCCCCAGGGCGTCGAGGCACCGGGCCACGGCGAGCTTGTCGTCCACCGACAGCACGAGACCCTCCTGCTGCGTCCCGTCCCGCAGGGTCGTGTCGTAGAGCTGGAAGTCCTGTCGTGCCATCTGCCCGTCCTCCGCTGCTGGTTGGGTCCAGTCGCTCCGGCCCGCGACGCGAAAGCGTGCGGCCGGCGGCTCGCGTGCCGCTCAAGAGCGGCTGGTCACGTCCCGAGGCCCACCGTCGGCGGAGGCGGAGGCGGCGCGGGCGGCGCCGGACGACAGCAGCCGCCGGATCTCCGCCCCGGACCAGCCGAGTTCGGCCAGGACCTCACGGGTGTGCTGGCCGGGCACCGGGGGCGGCGCGGGCGGGGACGGCCGGGCACCGTCGTACCGTGGCGCGGCGGCGGGCCGCAGGACCGGCCCGTCCCGCAGAAACGTGCCGCGGGCCCTCATGTGCGGATGGGCGGCGGCCTCCTCGGCGTTCAGCACCGGGGTCACACACGCGTCGGTCCCGTCGAAGGCGGCTGCCCACGCGTCACGGGTACGCCGTAGGAAGCGGTCCGCGAACACCGACCGAAGCGCGTCCCAGTTGGCGCTCCGCCACCGGTCCGGCAACCGGTCCGGATCCAGCTCCAGCCCCTGGACCAGAGCCGTGTAGAACCGGTCCTCAAGGGCTCCCACCGCGACGTACCTCCCGTCCTGGCAGGGGTACACGCAGTAGAACGGCGCACCGCCGTCGAGCAGGTTGGCGCCTCTGGAGGGCCCCCACTCCCCGGCGCCCGACATGCCCAGGAGCATGCTCATGAGCAGTGCCGTGCCGTCCACGACGGCGGCGTCCACCACCCGGCCCCGGCCCGTGCGCCGCTGCTCCAGCACGGCCGCGAGGATGCCGCCGAAGAGCAGCATCCCGCCGCCCGCGAAGTCGCCCAGCAGGTTGACCGGAGGTACCGGAGGACCCCCGGCCGGGCCGATCGCGTCGAGGGCGCCGGTCAGCGCTATGTAGTTGATGTCGTGCCCCGGTGCCCCGGCCAGCGGGCCGTGCTGTCCCCACCCGGTCATACGGGCGTACACCAGCGACGGATTGCGGGCGTGGCACTGCCGCGGCCCGATGCCGAGACGCTCGGCCACTCCGGGACGGAACCCCTCGACGAGGACGTCGCACCGCTGCGCCAGGCGCAGCGCGGCCCGTACCGCGTGCGGATTCTTCAGATCGAGAGCGATCGAGCGGCGCCCCCGGTCCAGCACCCGGTGCCACTGCGCGAAGGGGTGCGCGCCGTCGGCCCGGTCGATCCGGATCACCTCGGCCCCCAGATCGGCCAGCAGCATGCAGGCGAAGGGCGCCGGGCCGATGCCGTTCAGTTCCAGGACGCGCAGCCCGGACAACGGCCCCCCGGTCCCCGCTTCCGCCTCCGCTCCTGGAGGTGAGTGGTCACGGAATGCTGACATGACACGCTCCGTCGATCGGCGACTCGGTCGCGGCCCACACTCCGGCACGCCGGTCAACAGCGGCTCGAACGGGAGCAGTGCCGCCCGCACGGACAGGTCCACCCGAGGTCCAGAGGAGCACAACCGGCGCGGCCCACGCTGACCGTCCGACCGTCGGCGGCTCGTGGCGGCAGGGCGAGCCGCCACTCTCAGCCGACCGCTTCGAAGGGGAGAACCATGCCCGAGCGAACTTTCGCGGACCGTACCGTCGTCGTCACCGGCGCGGGCACGGGCATAGGCCGGGCCACGGCGCTGGCCTTCGCCGAACAGGGCGCCACCACGGTGATCATCTGCGGCCGGCGCAAGGAACGCCTGGAACAGGTCGCGGCCGAGCACCCGGCCGTCGTGCCGGTGGTCGCCGATGTGACGAGCGAGTCCGGCGCGGAGGCACTGGCCGACGAGGTACGGGCCCGGGGTGACGGGCTGGACGTCCTGGTGCACAACGCCGGTGTCTTCCGGTTCACACCGCTCTCCGCGCTCGGGCCGGACACCGTCAGGGAGGTGCTGGACACCAACCTCCTGGGACCGCTGCTCGTCACCGGGCATCTGCTGCCGTACCTGCTCCCGCGGCGCGGAAGCATCGTGCTGGTCTCCAGCCGGGCCGGTCACAACCCCGGGGCGGGGAGCTCGGTGTACGCGGCGAGCAAGGCGGGTGTGCATAGCCTGACCCGCAGCTGGGCGGCGGAGCTCGCGGCACACGGCGTCCGCGTCAACGCGGTCGCCCCCGGTTTCGTGCGCACCGAGGCGTACCGGGCCAACGGCATGACGGAGCAGCAGTCGGAAGGTCTCTTCGACGCCGTCGCCTCCGGCATCCCGCTGGGACGCGTGGCGGACGTCGGCGACATCACGCCGTGGATCACGCGACTGGCCGACCCGGCGGCCTCGTTGGTCACCGGACAGATCCTCACCGTCGACGGCGGCATGGACACCGACGCGGGCGGGAGCGGTCAGGACGGCTGAGAACGGCCGTGCCGCACGCCGGTGTGTCATCTGTGGCCGGTGTGCCGTCCATATCGGACACGACCCGGCCTAAATGGCACCTACCGTCGCTCACGCGGTTTCCACACCACTGTGAGCAGGGAGAAATCCATGACGTTCACGTTCCGTCCGACGGCGGGCGAGAGACCCGGGCCGAAACCGGCGGCCGCCCGGACGCGCCGGTCGGCGATGGCCGTGGTCATGGCCGCGAGTCTGATGGACCTGGTCGACCTCACCATGGTGAACGTCGCTCTTCCGAGCATCAGGGACGACCTCGGCGTCGCCTATGCCACGCTGCCCTGGATCACCGGTGGTTACGCGCTCGCGTTCGCCGTCGTGCTGGTGCCCGGGATCCGGCTGGGCGGCATCCACGGCCGGCGGAGGGTGTTCCTCGTGGGCATCGGCGCCTTCACCGCCGCCTCCGCGGTGGGCGGGCTCGCCCCCGACTCCGGGACGCTGGTGGCCGCCCGGGTGGTGCAGGGCGCGGCTGCGGCGCTCATGGTCCCGCAGGTGCCCTACATCATCGACGCCGTCTCCCCCGCCGGCGGGCGGGGAAGGGCCACGGCCCTGTTCGCCGCGGTGGTCGGGCTGGGCGCGGTGGCCGGTCCGGTGGCGGGCGCCGCTCTCCTGGAGAGCGATCTGTTCGGCCTGGGCTGGCGCGCGCTGCTCCTGGTCGATCTGCCGATCGGACTCGCCGGTCTGGTCCTGGGACGCCTGTGCATCGTGGAGTGCCGGGACCGTCTGACCTCCGCTCCCGACTGGCCGGGGACGGCCGTCGCCGCCACCGGGCTGCTGATGATCCTCTACCCGCTGGGACGCGGGCCGGGAACGGGGTGGTCGCCGTGGGTCCTGCTGTCCATCGCGGGCGGCACGGGTCTGCTGGCCGCCTTCGTGCGCCGCGAACGGGCCAGGAGCCGGCGGCGATTGGGCACGCTGGTGGAGACGTCCCTGTTCGCCATCCGGAGCTACGCCGTCGGCATCGGGATCGAACTCGTCCACGGTGTCCTGGGCGGCATCTTCCTCCTCGCCTGGTGCTTCCACATGCAGGCCGGGCTCGGCTGGTCCCCGTTGCTCGCCGCTCTGTGCATGCTGCTCTTCGGCGCGGCGGTGGCGGTCTTCGCCGGACTGTCGCGCGACGCGCTGTTCCCGAGGTACGGGCGGAGGGTGCTTCAGGCGGGAGCGCTCACGCAGTTGACCGGAGCCCTGGTGTACGGCTGGCAGACGCAGCACTACGGCACGGACATCCGGCCATGGCAGATACTGCCGGCGCTCGTCCTGCTCGGCGGCGGCATGGGACTGACGGTGGCGCCGCTGTCGACGCTGCTGCTGGCGGGGGTGTCCCGTGAGCACGCGCGCGCGGCCGCGGGGCTCGGCAACACGACCTATCAGCTGGGGACCGCGCTGGGCATGAGCCTGGTGCCGATGACCTTCCTGGGGCTGCTGGACTCCGGACATCCGGTCTCCGCGGCCTTCTCCCACACCTTGCGATGGCTGGCCTGTCTCCTCCTGGCGGTCCTCGTGCTCACGTTCGCGCTGCCCGGCCGCGCCCGGCGCCGACCGCCGGGCGGCTCCCGGTCCGGCACGGCGGCGGGCGGCGCGTCCCCGGCCCTCTGAGCCACCGTGCGCGGCAAGAACCCCCTGCCCTCGGAGCACCACGGAAGGAGAACCATGAGCTCGCAGAACGTTCTGGAGATACCGGAGACGGCCCGGGAGGTCCGGCTCACCAAACAGCTGGAGGGGAAGCTGACCCTCGACCACTTCGACGTCGTCGAGACGCCGGTGCCGCAGCCGAACGCGGGAGAGGTGCTCGTCCGCACGGACTACCTGTCCCTGGCGGCGGCCTACGCGGATCTCATGCGGCCCGGCTGCCAGTTGCCGGTTCCGCCGTTCCTGGCGGGCGAACGCCTCGGCGGCGGCGCGCTGGGCACCGTGGTGCGCTCCGCCAGCACGCGACTGGCCGTCGGTGACCTGGTCCAGTCGATGAGCGGCTGGTCGGAGTACTCCGCCGGGCCCGCCGAGACGTACGTCAAACTCGCCACCGGCCTTTTCCCGAGCCCCGTGTACTTCCTCAACCAGGGCCCCACCGCCTACTACGGGATGGCGGACATCGCCCAGGTGGGCGCCGGGGACGTCGTCTTCGTCTCCGGCGCGGCCGGCGGGGTCGGGTCCCTCGCGGGGCAGATCGCCAAGTGCCGGGGCGCCGCCCGGGTGATCGGCAGCGTCGGCAGCAAGGAGAAGGCCGACTACGTGGTCGACGAGCTCGGCTACGACGCCGCCTTCGACTACCACGACGGGCCCGTCGTCGACCGCCTGCGGGAACTCGCGCCCGACGGGATCAACGTGTTCTTCGACAACGTCGGCGGAGAGCAGTTCGAGGCCGCGGTCCGGGCGGCGGCCCCGCACGCCCGCTTCGCCCTGTGCGGGGCGCTGGCCGGCCAGATCGGCGGCGGCCAGGAGGGTCACCCGAGGCTCGATCTCATGCGGGCCATCACCCGGCACCTGGAGATCAGGCCCTTCGCCTGCTACCACACGCCCGAGCAGATCAACGCCTGGTACGAACACTTCGCGCGGTGGTACCGCGAGGGCCGCTTCGTCTTCCCGCACACCACGGTCGAGGGCGGCCTCGCCCACGCCCCCGAGGCGCTGCTCGCGCTGCTGGACGGCCGCTACCGGGGCAACGTCACCATACGGGTCGCGGCCGGCTGAGGGTACGACGACGGTGGCGGGCGCCCTCGGGCACCCGCCACCGTTCCGTCGCCGCCGCCGTGCTCAGGATCCGGCCCGGGTCGCGTGTATCTCCACCGGTACGGTCCTGGTGAGCCGGCCGTCGGCGTCGTAGACCCGGGAGGTCCCCCGGCTGGTGAAGGACCCGCCGCGCTGGCTCGCGTGCTGCTCGATGTCCACCCAGCCGACGCACCGCCCCTGGCCGTCGAGGACCGGTTCGGTGATACGGAACAGAAAGCCGCCCGGTCCGAGCGACGACCAGCTTCCGGCGCCGATCCCGCCCACGGTGAGCAGCGCGTGTCCACAGGCCGTGAAGTGGAACGACCCGGCCGAGTCGCCTCCCGGCCTGCTCACCCGGGCCGTCCAGGTGCCGACCGGGGTCGGAGCGTCACGAGGCGCCGGCGCCGCTGCGGCGGACATCGGCCCGGTTACGCCCGGGGAGCCGGGCCGGCCGGCGTGAACCGCACCGGGAGGTGCTCAAGTCCCCGCAGCTGGAACGTGGGGGGCTTCCACGTGAGGTCCTCGTAGGGCACCGCGAGCGCCAGATCCGGGCACCGCTCCAGCAGCGCCCGCAGGGCGATGGCGCTCTCCATCCGGGCCAGCGGGGCACCGACGCAGTGATGGACGCCGTGTCCGAAGGCCAGGTGCGCGCGCACCTCGCGCAACTCCCGGCCGATGTCGAACCTCTCCGCCTCGGGGAACCGCCCCGAGTCCCGGCCGACGGCGGCCATGCCGATCAGCACCACCTCGCCCGCCGGGATCTCGGTGTCGCCGACGCGCACCGGCTCGGTGGTGTACCGGTACGCGGACACCTCCACCGGTCCGTCGAACCGCAGCACCTCCTCGACGGTGGTCTCCAGCAGCGACCAGTCGGCGCGGAGCGCGGCGAGCTGGCCGGGGTTGCGCAGCAGGGCGAGGGTCCCGCTGGAGATGACGTTGGCCGTGGACTCGTGCCCGCCGACCAGCAGCAGGAACGCCATACCGAGGAGCTCCTCGGGGGACAGCCGGTCTCCGTCGTCCTGCACGGCACGTGCCATCGCGCCGAGGAGATCCTCACCGCCCTCCTTGCGCTTGGTGTCCACCAGAGCGGACAGATAGGCGGTCATCGCCTCCTGCGCGGCGTTTCCCCGTTCGGGTGTCGGCGGCGCCGACAGATCGCTCGACCACTGGTGGAAGTCGCCGCGGTCCCCCTCGGGGACGCCCAGCAGTTCGCAGATGACGGACAGCGGCAGCGGCAGCGCGTAGGACTCCACCAGGTCCGCCTCGCCCGTGCGCAGCAGGGAGTCGAGCAGGTCGTGGGCGATCCGCTCGACACGCGGGCGCATGGACTGCACACGGCGCAGCGTGAACTCCCGTGCGATGAACTTGCGCAGACGGGTGTGGTCCGGGGGGTCGACCTGCATCAGGGTCTTCCCCACGACATTGCGGCCGAGGTTCTCCCAGGCCTTGAGATACCGGATGTCGTTGCTCAGCCGCGGATCGGCGAAGGCGGCCCTCGCCGCCTCGTAGTCGGTGATCAGCCAGCAGTCACGGCCGTCCAGGACGCGGGCCCGGTGAACCGGACCCCGCTCGCGCAGCTCGGCGAAGAGCGGATAGGGGTCGGCGGTGTAACTCGGGTCCGATCCGGTGAGATCGGCGACCAGGCCCTCGGTCATGACAGCTCCAGGGACGTCGGAACGGTGATGGCCACGCAGGCGCGCCGGGCGCCCAGTCCGAGAACGTAGGCGGCGGCACTCGACCCTCGCTCGTGGCCGGCTCACGAGACGCGGGACGGCCTGCGGTCCGTGAACGCCGGGACCGCCTCCGGCCCGTCAACGAGGCGGGAGGAGCCGGGTGATAATGGCCCGCATGCCGTTACTTTCCACACGCGCCCTCAACCGGTCTCTTCTGGAACGCCAGTTGCTGCTCGACCGCGTGGCGTGGCCCGTGACCGCAGTGGTGGAGCGGCTGGTCGCGATGCAGGGGCAGGAGCCCGACGCGCCGTACGTGGGCCTCTGGACGCGGATGACCGGCTTCCGGCACGAGGCGTTGTCGTCGCTGCTGCACGAGCGCCGGGTGGTCCGCGGAGCCCATCTGCGCACCACCCAGCACCTCGCCCTCGCCGAGGACTTCCGCTGGCTGCGTCCGCTGCTCCAGCCCCGCCTCGACCGTGCTCCGATGGCGGGCCTGCGACACGAGATCGAGGGCCTCGACCTGTCCGAACTCGCGGCGGTGGGCCGGCGGGTGCTGGCGGGGCGGACCCTGACCCGGCGGGAGCTGGGGAGCCTGCTCGTGGAGCACTTCCCGGACCGGCGGGCCAACGCCCTCGCCGTGTCCACGCACTTCCTGGTGCCGATGATCCATCCTCCGCCGAGTGGTCTGTGGGGGCGGCGGGGAGCGGTGCCCTGCGTGCTCGCGGAGGACTGGATCGGCCGCCCGCTGGAGGCGGCGCCGCGGATCGGGACGATGGTCATGAGGTATCTGGCGGCGTTCGGTCCGGCCGACGTGAAGGACATCCAGGCCTGGTCGGGACTGACCCGGCTGCGGGAGGTGGTGGACGGACTCCGGCCCCGGCTCCGGGTCCACCGTGACGAGCGGGGCAGGGAACTGTTCGACCTGCCGCAGGCGGACCACGGTGACCCGGACCGCCCGGCGCCGGTGCGTTTCCTGCCGGCCTTCGACAACCTCCTTCTCGGCCACGCCGACCGCGGCAGGGTGATCGCCGACGAGGACCGGAAGCTGGTCTCTCCCGGGCAGGCGATGGTACGGCCCACCTTCCTCGTCGACGGCTTCGTGAGCGGTACCTGGTCCGTCAAGGACCACCGGCTGCTGGTCTCCCCGTTCCGGACCCTGCCGAAGGGCGATCTCGCGGCCGTGACGGAGGAGGCGTGGCGGCTGGCCGAGTTCATCGTCCCGGACGGTGCCGGGCCGGATGTCCGTGTCGGTCCCGGCCCGGAGGCGGCGGCATGACGGGAGCGGCCGGGGCGGTGCCCGGCCGCCCCGGCCCCGCCCCTCTCACCCGGTCCGTGACAGGTGCCGCCGGATGTCGAAGCCGGGGCGGGCGACCTCGTCCGGAGCCGGGCCCGCCGCGCCGTCGGCCAGCAGCCGGCGCGTGATCATGTGGTCGGCCGACCGGTTCACCGACTCGGCCCCCACCAGGCGTCCGTCGCGGAAGCGGAAGACGGTGAACCGCCCCTCGGCCGCAGAGCCGGAGACGACCGCGCGGTCGTGAGGCAGGGTGAGGCCGGCCATCTGCACACGGACGCCGCACTGCTCGGTCCAGAACCAGGGCACGGACGTGTACGGCCGCCGGTTCCCCGTGAGCCCGGCGGCCACGCAACGGGCCTGGTCGGAAGCGTTCTGGACGGACTCCAGCCGTACCGGACGCGCCGCGTGGGGGGTGGGGAAGCGCGCGCAGTCCCCGATGGCGTACACGTTCCGGCCGGAGGTCCGCAGCCACCGGTCCACGACGACTCCGTTCCCCGTCGTCAGGCCGGCCTGCGCCGCCAGCGCGGTGTTCGGCAGGGCACCGATGCCGACCACCACCACGTCCGCGGCGAGGCGTGTGCCGTCGTTGAGCTCGGCGACCTGGACACGGCCCCGCTCGCCGCGCAGGGCGACCAGCTCCCGTTCGAGCAGGACACGGGTTCCCCCGGCCCGGTGCAGGGCCGCGAGGTGGGCGGACAGCGTCCCGCCGACCGAACGGCCCATCAGGCGCGGACCGGCCTCCACGACGGTCACCCGCAGGCCGAGCCCGCGCGCGACGGAGGCCACCTCCAGGCCGATGAAGCCGCCGCCGACCACCAGGAGATCACCGGCCTCGCGCAGCGCGCACCGCAGTTCCTCCGCGTCGGAGAGGCTCCGCAGGGCCACCACACCCTCCAGACCCGCTCCCGGGACGCTGAGCCGGCGGGGGCTGGAGCCGGTGGCCAGGATGAGCGTGCCGTAGCCGATCCACTCTCCCGAGGCGAGTCTCACCCGGTCCGCGTCACGGTCGATCTCGACGACGGGGTCCCCGAGCACCGAGGTGACGTCCTGCCGGGCGAAGAAGCTCTCGGGACGCAGCCACAGCTCGTCGGTCCCGACCCGCCCGGTCAGGAAGCCCTTCGACAACGGCGGCCGGGCGTAGGGAGGTACGGTCTCCGCTCCGACCAGCGTGATGGGCTCGGTGTGGCCGCCCGCCCGCAGCGCCGCCGTCGCCTCCAGGGCGGCCTGGCCCGCCCCGACGACGACGACCGGCCCGGTGTCCATCACGTCTGGGTCGGCGGAAGGTGCACGACCAGCCCGTCGATGTCCTCCGAGACGGGCAGCTGGCAGCTGAGCCGGCTGGTGGGGCGGCGCTCCGAGGCCGTTCCGTACAGCACGTCGTCCTCGGCCTCGTGCATCTCGGGGAGCGGCAGCCTGTTGCCCTCGTCGATGTAGACGTGACACGTTCCGCACTGGGCCGACCCGCCGCACTGGGCCACGATGCCCTCGACGTTGTTCAGCTTCGCGCCGCGCATGACCGTGTTGGGAGCCGCCACCTCGACGACCGTCTCCGTGCCGTCCGGATGCTTGTACGTGATCTTGGCCATGATGCCTCCTCGTGGCAGCCCGCGTGACCGGTTGCGCGGGTCACTGTGACGGCCGGCGCTGGGAACGAGGTCGAGAAGGCCTCGAAGCCGCCCGGCTCGACCTGGCCGCTACCCGCCGTCGACGGCCGGGCGCGAGGGTGGGCGCATGAGTACCCAGCCGCCGCGGGCCGCCGTGGCAGAACGGTCCGGACGACGGCGCGACGGCCTGGTCCTGGCCGTCTGCTGTCTCGCCCAGTTCATGATCGTGGTCGACGCGTCGATCGTGAACGTCGCGCTGCCCACCCTCGCCTCCGACCTCGGGTTCCGGCAGGAGACGCTCCAGTGGGTCACCAACGCCTACGCCGTCGTGGTCTGCGGCTTCCTGCTGCTCGGCGGGCGGCTGGCCGACCTGTACGGACGGCGCCGGGTCTTCCTCTGCGGGGCCGTCGTGTTCACGCTGGCCAGCAGTGTCGGCGGAGCGGCCACCGACCCGGCGGCCCTGGTGGTCGCCCGTGCCTTCCAGGGGCTGGGCGCCGCCGCCATGGCACCGGCCACGCTCACCGTCCTGAGCGTCACCTTCACCGAGCCCGCCGCGCGCGCCAGGGCCTTCGGGGCGTGGAGCGCGGTGGGCGGATCGGCCGGCACGGTGGGGGTGCTCATCGGCGGGATCATCACCCAGTGGCTGTCGTGGCGCTGGACCCTCCTGGTCAACCTGCCCGTCGGCGCGCTGCTGGTCGTCGCGATCGGATGGCTGCTGCCACCGGACGAGCGGCCGCCTCGGCGCCGGCCACTGGACCTGGCCGGTGCCGTGACCGCCACGGCCGGTCTGATGGCCGCGGTGTACGGGATCGCCGCCTCGCACACGCACGGCTGGACGTCCCTCCGGGTGATGGGCGCGCTGGCGGCGGGGGCCGTGCTGCTGTCGCTCTTCCTCGTCGTCCAGCGCTGGTTCGCGGCCTCGCCCCTGGTCCCCCTCGACGTGTTCCGCAACCGCGCGCTGGCATCGGCCAACCTGGTCGCCTTCTTCGGCGTCGCGGCGTTGTTCAGCACCTTCTACATCTTCACCCTGCTGCTGCAACAGGTGCTCGGATACAGCCCGCTGAGGACAGGGCTCGCCTATCTGCCCCTGTCCGCGGGGATCGCCTTCGCGGGCTGGCGCGCGTCCACCGTGATACCCGTGACCGGGACGAGGCCGGTGATGCTGGGCGGTCTCGGGACGGCCTGCGCCGCGCTGCTGTGGATGTCGCGGGCCGGGGCGGACGCCACGTACGCCGCCGATCTGCTGGGACCGTCGCTGCTGCTCGGGCTCGGCATGGGCGTGGTGCTCAACGCCACCTCGACGGCGGCCACCTCCGGCCTCCCGCGCGAGCGCGCGGGCCTGGCCTCCGGACTGCTGAACACCACACGCCAGCTCGGCACCGCGATCGGGCTGGTGGCCCTGGCCACCCTCGCCGCCTCCCGCGCCGGTGGGGCGACCGGTGGCGAGGCGGCCCCCGGAGTGCTGGCGGCCGGCTACGGGGACGCCCTCGTCGGCGCGGCGGGCTTCGCCGCCCTCGGCCTCCTGGCGGCACTCGCCGTACCGGCGCGCACCGGCCGTTCCCCGCACTGACCGCGGCCGGCGGCTCCCGGCCGCGGTCCGACGCTCTTCCAGGGTGCTTCGAGGCGCATCCGTGACCCTGGACACATCCTGATCCGAACGGAGGCATGAGGTGGCAACCAACTGGCCCGGCACCGACGCGGCGCTCGTTCCGCCGGAGTTCCCCGTCCAGCGACCGCGCTGGTCGGCGGAGCCCTTCGCCGACCGGGAAGGCTTTCCCGGCACCGAGTACGCGACCCTCGAAGTGCCCCGCGACTACACGGATCCCTCCGGGGAACGCGTCACGCTCGCCCTCAGCCGGCTCCCCGCCGCCGAACCCGCACGGCGCCGCGGCATCCTGCTCGCCGTCAACGGCGGTCCCGGCGGCGACGGTGGTCTCGGCACGGCCCTGCCGGAGCGGTTCGCCGAGACCGAACTGCACCAGGTCTACGACCTGATCGGCTTCGATCCGCGGGGCACCGGCGCGTCGACGCGCCTGTACGCCGAGGTCTCCGCGCCTACCGCGCCGTTCGACTCGCGCCCCCCGGACTCGGTGTTCCCGCAGCTCGCGGAGGACATGCGGCAGCGGGAACTGGCCTGCGACCGGGCCGGCGGCGACCTGCGCCGTCACATCAGCACCCGCAACACCGCCCGGGACATGGACATGATCCGCCGCACGCTCGGTGAGACACACCTCAACTTCGTCGGCTACGCCTACGGCGCCTACGTCGGAGCCGTCTACGGCAGCATGTTCCCGGCGCACCTGGACCGCAGCGTGCTCGATTCCTGCGTCGGCCCCCACTGGACCTGGCGCGAACAGTTCCTGTGGCAGGGCGACGCGGTCCACCGCAATGTCAGCCAGTGGGCCCGGTGGACCGGACAGCGTGACACGGTCTTCGGCCTGGGCCGGGGAGACGGCCAGGTGCTCACGGCCGTCGAGCGGGCCGCCGGCCTGCTGGAGCGCCTGCCCGGTGGCGTCCGGCTGCGCACGCTCCTCGACGGAGCGGTGGGAACCCGTTCCGCCGACCGCGGGCGCTGGGCGGAGCTCGCCGAGGTCGTCGGCGCGGTGCTGGCCGCCGCGGCGCCCGGCGGCGCGGGCCCACGGGCCTGTGAGGAACTGCTGTCGGAGCAGAGCACCTGGCGGCCCGCGGACAGTGAGGGCACCAGGCGCATCGGCGTGCTGGAGGCCATCACCCTCGAACACGAGTGGCCCTCCGATCTGGAGGTCTACTACAACGACATGCGCGACTTCCGCAAGCGGTTCCCCTACGGCTACGGGGTGCTGCGGGCGCAGCCCTGGGTCGGGGCGTTCCGTACGTTCCAGCCGGCCGAGCCGCCGACGCCCCTGCGCCGGGAGGGCTATCCGGCGGGTCTGGTCGTCCAGGCCGACGGCGACCCGATGGACCACTACGCGGGCGGTGTCGCCATGGCGCGGCTGCTCGGCCACAGGACCCTGACGGTGGAGGACTCCGGAGAGCACGAGATCTATGTGCTCGGCCGCAATCCGCACGTCGACGCCGTCGTGCACCGCTATCTGGTGGACGGTCTGCTGCCCGCGCGGGACACCTCCTGCCGGGGGGTGTCGCCCCGGCCCGGCGTCCCGGCCGACACCGTCTGAACCGTCCGACGGCTCCGTCCCGAGGTCTGCCCCGGGGCGGAGCCGTCCGCATGACGCGGGAGTTCACCAGAGTTCACCAGGTGACCGGAAGCTCCCACAGGCTGTAGATGACCGCGCCCTCCTTACGGGGGATGCTGTTGAAGGGCTTGGCGAGCCTCAGGGTCGGGATGCGGTGGAAGAGCTTGCTCCACACGATCTGCAGCTCCAGACGCGCCAGGTCCGCGCCGATGCAGTGGTGCACCCCGTGGCCGAAGCCGAGGTGCTTGCGGCTGCCCCGGGTGATGTCGAGCCGGTCGGGGTCGGGGAAGACCTCCGGGTCCCGGTTGGCGGCCAGCCCCAGGCAGAGGATCCCGTCGCCCTTGCGGATCAGCCTGCCCCCGACCTCGATGTCGTCGAGGGCGACCCGGGGGACGGCCGTGTCCCCGATGGTGGAGAACCTGATGAGCTCCTCGACGGCGGGATCCACCAGCGAGGGATCGGCGCGGAGCAGTTCCAGCTGGTCGGGGTGCTCCAGCAGGCAGGCGGTGCCCAGCGAGATCTGGCTCGCGGTGGTCTCGTGCCCGCCGTTCATCAGCAACCGGACCATGTTGAACAGGTCCCGGTCGGTGTACTCCTCGCCCGACGCCTCGTAGTCCGCCATGGCGCGGCTGAGCAGGTCGTCCCCGGGCTCGCGGCGCTTGGCCCGGATCAGGTCGCTGATGTAGGCGTTGACCTCCAGGATCGCCGCCTGCCGTTCCGCGGTGCTGCTGTGCCCGCCCAGCAGGGCGGTTCCGTGCTTGATGAAGAAGTCGTGCCGGTCCTGCGGGATGCCGAGCAGTTCGCAGATGACGGTCATCGGGACGGCCAGCGAGAAGACGCGGTGCATGTCCACCGGCGGCGAGAGCGACAGCATGGTGTCGAGGTGCGCGTCGACTATCTCCTCGATACGCGGTCGCAGCCGCTGCACCTGACGGTGGGTGAAGGTGAGCGCGGCCTTGCGGCGGGTGCGTACGTGTTCCTCGCCGTCGTAACCGATGAAGGACGTCTCGGTGCGGTACTCCGGCGGGGCGATGAAGTAGAAGGGGAAGTTCGCGTGCTTGCGCGAGGCACTGACCCGCGGATCCGTGAGCAGCCCCCGGATGGTGTCGTATCCGGTGACCGCCCATATCCGCAGGCCCGATCCCCGCAACTCGACCTGCGAGACGTCCTGTTCGATCATCGCGCCGTACTCGGGCGGCGCGCTGAAGGGGCACTTGCGGTGATACGGAAAGGTCTTGTCCTCCGGCGCGGTGCCGGCCTCGGGCTCGCTCGAAGTCGTCGTCACGGGTCTGTCCCTCCTGATGGCATGGCGTCAACGCAGGGTGCGGAAGAATGCGCGGAGTTCCTCGATGAGGGCGTCGGGTTGTTCGAGGGCCGGGAAGTGACCACCGGCGGGATGGTCCGTCCAGCGGCGCAGATCCGTGAACCTGTGCTCGATCCACGGCCGCGGCATCCGGCCGTCCTTCGGGAAGTTGGAGACCGCGGTCGGCACATGGACCGGGGCGAGGGCCAGTCTGTTCTGGCTCTCCCAGTAGACGCGGGCCGAGGACGCCGCGGTCGAGCGGAACCAGCCGACCGAGACCGCGTCCAGCAGCCGGTCCCTGGGGATGACCTTCTCCAGGTCCCCGTCGTGGTCGCTCCAGGCCCAGTACTTCTCGGCCATCCAGGCCAGCTGCCCCACCGGCGAGTCGGTGAGCGCGTATCCGACGGTCTGCGGCCGGGTGCTCTGGAGCACCGAATAGCCGCCCTCCTGTTCCTGGAACCGCTTCATGGCGGCCAGCCCGGCGAGGTCCCGGTCGTCCAGCGCGACCTGTTCCCCGGGCGGGCGTGCGAACGGCATCGTCAGATGGATGCCGGCCAGGCCGCCGGAGCCGGTCTCCGCCATCGCCGCGGTGACGAACGACCCCCAGTCCACGCCGTGCGCCCCGAACCGGTCGTAGCCGAGCCGGGCCGGCAGGGCCGCCCAGGCCGCCGCGATCCGCTCCACCGGCCAGCCGTCGCCGGACGGCTTGCCGCTGAATCCGTATCCGGGCAGCGACGGGCAGACCACGTGGAAGGCGTCCGCCGGGTCCGGCGGATCGGTGAGCGGGCCGATGATGTCCAGGAACTCGACCACCGACCCGGGCCAGCCGTGGCTGATCAGCAGCGGAAGGGCCCCCGGATGCGGCGAGCGGGCGTGCAGGAAGTGGATGTCCAGCCCGTCGATCTCGGTGCGGAACTGGGGAACGGCGTTCAGCCGGGCCTCGGACGCCCGCCAGTCGTACCCCTCCGCCCAGTAGGCGGCCAGGTCCTTGGCGTACGTCAGTGGCATGCCCTGGGACCAGTCGTCCACCGTCTCGGCCTCCGGCCAGCGGGTGCTCGCCAGCCGGCGCCGCAGATCGGCGATCTCCGCGTCGGGGACGCGCACCTGGTAGGGGATGGGGGGCGGGCTCATACAGGCTCCTTTCCGGATTCCCGGGACGTCCCGGGCGACCGGGCACCAAGGTCGCGCGCCGCTGTCGAACGGGGCTCGAGTCCGCGTGCAGCGGCGCCCCCGGTACGGCACCGGCGCGTCACCGCCGCCGGCTCTCCCCGCCGGGGACCGGGGCCGCGGGGGCGGACGCCGGCCGTACCGTGTCCCACAGGTCCCTCATGGACGCGTCGACGTCGTAGCGCGGCTGCCAGCCGAGCAGCCGCCTGGCGCGGGAGCTGTCGACCTGGATCCAGTCGGCTCCCGCGCTGCGGCCCGCCACGTCGCCCTGCCGGTCACGGACGGTCCCCGGCGGCAGCCCCGTCGCTCTGACCAGCGCGTCGATCAGTTCACGGATGTGCGTGGCCTCGCCCCGGCCGATGTTCAGCAGCGGCTCGGCCGTGCCGCTCCCGGCCGCCAGGACGACGGCGGCCGAGGCGTCTCTGACGTCGACGTAGTCCCGCCGGGCGTCGGCGACGGTCAACTCGACGCCCACGGTCGCCCCCTCGTCCCGCAACCGGGCGGCGAGCGAGCCGAAGAGGCTCTCCGGGGCCGGATGGGGGCCGATGGTGTTCGTCACCCGCAGCACGACCCCGTCCAGCCGCCCGGCACGGACCGCCTCCAGCACCATGCGCGAGGCGGTGAGCTTCGCCCGCGCGTACAGCGTCTGCGGCCGGGGCACCACGTCCTCGTCGATCAGCGTGCCGTGCGGCACCGGGCCGTACTCGTGGATGGTGCCCAGATGGACCAGGCGTGGCGGGTCGCTCATGGCGCGCAGGGCGGCGAGCAGCCGCTCCACCAGCCTCACGTTGACGTGGCCCATCTCGTGCTCGGTGCGGCCCCAGCCCAGTGTCGCGTTGACGACCGTGCCGACCCGCTCCGCGGCCAGCACGGCGGCGAGTTCCCCGGCCGTGCACGCGGCGGCGTCCAGCGGCAGGAACCGGTGGGCGCCGACGCCGGGGGTACGGCGGCGGGCGACGGCCACGACACGAGCGCCCCGTTCCGCGAACGCGGCGCAGATGTGGCGGCCCATGCAGCCGGTACCGCCGAGGACCGCCACGGCACCGGCCGCTCCGGGCGTGTTCACTCCGGACCGTCGGCGCGGTCCGCCGACACGGCGCCGGCGGTCGGCCGGCCCTTCTCAAGAGCCAGGCAGTCGGTGTACCGCGGCAGCCCGCCCGCGGCCTCGGCCTGGGCCAGACCGGGTGCCACCTTGTCCCGCCCGGAGATGACGAACTCCATGTCCTGCGGCCACGGCAGGCCCAGCGAGCCGTCGAACGGGTCGATGGCCTGCTCCAGTTCGGCCCGGTACGCGGAGCTGACGAGATAGGACATCACGGTGTCGTCCTCCAGCGCGAGAAAGGCGTGCCCGACCCCGACCGGGAAGTACGCCGCCCGGAAGGTACGCGGGTCCATGTGGACGACGTCCCACCGGCCGAAGGTCGGCGAGCCGACCCGGATGTCCACCACGACGTCCATCGCCCGTCCCCGTGCGCAGTAGACGTACTTGGCCTGCCCCGGCGGAGTGGTCGTGAAGTGGATGCCGCGCAGCACCCCCCGCGCCGATCTGCTGTGGTTGGTCTGGGCCACCGTGAGGCCGTGGCCGACCGCGGCCACGAAAGCGGAGTGCTGGAGAGGGGACACGAATGTTCCGCGTTCGTCGGAGTACACCTCGGGGGTGAACTCGAAGGCGCCGGCCACGGCGAGCGCGCGGGTGCGCATGCGGGTCACCGCCCTTCGACGACGCTGAGGGCAGGGAGCGGGAAGACCAGCTTTCCCCCGCCGGCGAGGAAGTCCCGCTCCCGCTCGACGAACCCGTCGCGGTAGATCCACGGGAGGACCAGCAACTGGTCGGGCCCGAACTTCTTCGCCTCGGCCTCGGAGACGATCGGTATCCCGGTGCCGGGAGTGAAGCAGCCGGCCTTCTCCTCGTTGGGCTCACCGACGCACAGGAGGTCGTCCCGGCTCAGCCCGCAGTACTGGAGGATCACGTTTCCCTTGGTCGAGGCGCCGTAGCCGACGGTCAGCATCCCCGCCTTGCGGGAGTCGGCGATGAACTCCCTGAGCGCGTCGCGGGACCGCTCGGTCCGTTCCGCGAACCGGAGGAACGGAGCCGGGCCGTCCAGGCCGAGCGCGGACTCCCGGGCACGGATGGCGGCGAGCCCCGCCTCGTCCACCCGATGACGGGTGGGAGTCCTGGCGAGGGTGACGTCCAGACTGCCGCCGTACACGTCGGTCAGTTCCGCCCTGATGACCGTCAGTCCCACCTGCTCGGCCATCCACTCGATCTGCCGCAGGCTGTAGTACGCCAGGTGCTCATGGCAGACGACGTCGTAGGCGGTGGCCTCCAGCATCGACGGCAGATAGCTCTGCTCGGTCACCCACACCCCGTCGTCGGCCAGGATGTCGCGGATGTCCCGCATGAAGTCCAGGGGCCGCGGCAGGTCGTAGAACATCGCGATCGAGGTGACGGCCCTGGCCCGGCGCGAGCCGAACCGCTCGGTGAACGCGTCCTTGGAGAAGAAGGCGGTGACCAGCTCCGCGTGCGGCGGGTACAGATGACGGAACTTGCCGCCGACCGGGTCCACGCCCACCAGGGTCGGGCCGTCGGCCGGGTACTGCCGCAGCAGGGTGGAGTCGTTGCTGCCGATGTCCACCACCAGATCGCCGGGGCCGGGGTCGACCAGCCTCACGACGGCGTCCACCTTGCCCTTCAGGTGCCGGACCATGAAGGGGCGGATGCCCGAGCGGTAGCCGTAACCGTCCCCGTACATCAGGCCGAAGTCGGCGACGTGCCGCAGTTGCACGAGGCCGCATCCGTCCGGTGCGCACTGGACGAGTTCGAGCGGGACGACGGGGACGGTCTCCTCGCGCGACCGGGGAAAGACACCCGTCAGGGCCTGTGGACCGAGGTCAAGCACGGGCAGCAGCGTGCGGTTGCCGCAGACACGGCAGCGATCGATGACCACTCGTCCTCCTAGTGGTGAAAGCGCCTTCTCTTCCCGGTCGGCTCCGCGGAAGCCGCTGAGCCGAGACGGTGCCATGCGCGCCTTGAGGATTCGTCGACTCGCTCCCTCGCGGTACGCCGACGGCGGCCGGGCGGGCCGAGGGCCGTACGACCGGGTCTCCAGATCCCGCTCCTACGGTGAGCGCCATGGGAAGGCGACGGCTCCCTCTGGAGAGGAACCCGGCATGAGTGAACTGACGGAAACGGCGCTGGTCGACGCTTCCGCGGCGAGGACCTACCGGGCCGGGCCGAGCGGCGGCCCCGCGGCCGGTACCGCCGTTCTCCGGCCGCGCGCGGACGCCACGTTGCCCGCGCGGTTCCGGCGTTCGGCCGAGGCCACCGGATCCGGCGCCGGGATGTCCACGGCGGACTTCGCCGGCTGGCTGGCCGAGCGCAGCGCCGCCCACCCGTTCCGGGTGAGCGGCATTCCCTTCGACGAGCTGAAGGGCTGGTCCTTCGACCGGACCACGGGAAACCTGGCCCACGACAGCGGGCGCTTCTTCACCGTGCACGGGTTACGGGTGCGCGCGGGGGAGGGGGCCGCGGCCCGGGAGTGGCAGCAGCCGATCATCAACCAGCCGGAGGTCGGCATCCTCGGCATCCTGGCCAAGGAGTTCGACGGCGTGCTGCACTTCCTGATGCAGGCGAAGATGGAGCCGGGCAATCCGCGGCTGGTCCAGCTCTCGCCGACCGTCCAGGCCACGCGCAGCAACTACACGAAGGCGCACGGGGGCTCGGCCGTCAAGTACCTCTCGTACTTCACGGGCCTGCGGCCGGCCCGTGTCCTCGTCGACGTCCTCCAGTCCGAGCACGGGTCGTGGTTCCTGCACAAGGCCAACCGGAACGTCATCGTCGAGACCCGCGAGGACGTGCCGCCTGACCCGGACTTCCGCTGGCTGACCCTGGGCCAGCTCGGCGAACTGCTGCTGCGGGACAACGTGGTGAACATGGACGCGCGGACGGTGCTGGCGTGCGCGCCGAACCTGCGGGCCGAGCCGGAGGCGCTGTTCTCCGACACCGAGCTGCTGTCCTGGGTCACCACGGAGAAGGCCGGGCACCAGGTGCGTGCCGAGCCGCTGCCGCTCGCCGGGACGGACGGGTGGGTGCGGACCGAGTCGGCCATCCGCCGCCCGGACGACCGGTTCTTCCGGGTGGTGGCCGTCCGGGCGGAGGCGGCGAACCGCGAGGTGTCCGGCTGGACGCAGCCGTTGTTCGAGCCCGTCGCGACCGGCGTGACGGCCTTCCTGGCGGGCCGCTTCGGCGGGGTGCCCCATCTGCTGGTCCATGCCCGGGCCGAGGCCGGCTTCCTGGAGTCCGCGGAGCTGGGACCCACCGTGCAGTGTGTTCCCGACAACTACACGGGAGACGCGCGGCACACCGTCCCGCGCTTCCTCGACACGGTCCTGCGCGCCGGGCCCGCGGACATCCGCTACGACGTGCTGCACTCGGAGGAGGGCGGCCGGTTCCTCAACGCGGTCAGCCGCCATCTCATCGTGGACGTCGACGTCGCCGGTCTGTCGGTCCCGCCCCCGGGATACCGCTGGGTCACCCCGGGGCAGCTGAACTGGCTCGTACGGCACAGCCGTTATGTGAACGTGCAGGCCCGCTCGCTGCTCTCGGCCCTCAACAGCGGGGCGGTGAAGCTGTGACGGAACCGCTTCGCATCGGAGTCATGGGGTGCGCCGACATCGCCCGGCGCAGGATGCTGCCCGCGATGGCCCGGGCGCCGCGTACCGAGGTCGTCGCGGTGGCGAGCCGTGACCCCGCGCGCGCCCGGGAATTCGCCGGCGCCCACGGCTGCCGTGCGGTGCACGGGTACGAGGCGCTGCTCAAGGACGAGGAGGTCGAGGCCGTGTACGTGCCGCTGCCGGCGGCCCTGCACGCCGAGTGGACCGAGGCGGCGCTGCTCGCGGGCAAGCACGTGCTGGTGGAGAAGCCCCTGGCGCTGTGCCGGGAGTCGGCCGGGAGGCTGGTCGAGCTGGCCAGGGACCGGAGCCTGGCCCTGATGGAGAACGTCATGTTCGTTCACCACGGCCGGCATGCCGTCGTGCGGAAACTCCTCGCGGACGGAGCCATCGGTGAACTGCGCGGCTTCGAGGCGCACTTCACGGTGCCCCGGCGCGCCGAGGACGACATCCGCCGTCAGCCCGAACTGGGCGGCGGAGCCCTGTGGGACACGGGTGTGTATCCGCTGCGAGCCGCCCGGTACTTCCTGGGACCGGGACTCCAGGTCGTCGGCGCCTCCCTGGTGCGGGGCGCGGAACACCGGGTCGACTCGTCCGGGTCGGCGTTGCTCGTCGCCTCCGACGGTACCGGCGCGCATGTCTCCTTCGGCCTGGATCACGCCTATCGCAGCGTGTACGCCCTGTGGGGGACGGGCGGCAGCATCACGGTGGGCCATGCCTTCACACCCCCGGCCGACCTGTGGACGCATATCCGGCTGAACGACGGATCGGGCCCCAGGGACCTCCGTCATCCTCCCGAGGATCAGGCGTACAACACCGTGATGACGTTCGCGGCGGCGGCGCGTGCCGGGGGCACGGCCGACGGTGTGTGCCCGGAACAGGCCCGGCTGCTCGACGACGTGCGCGCGGCGGCGTCCCGTACCTGATTCCGCGGAGCACCGCGGGACCGGCCGGTCCGTCCGGCCGGTACGGCTTCGGGCCGGTGGACGGGTCCCGGCGCTCGACCGGGTTCCGCCCATCGGCCCGTGGTCCTCAGTGCGCGGGCTCGGAGACGTCGTCGGACGCCGGCTCCGGCTCGCTCGCCTTCGGGTCCGGCCTCAGCGAGGGCAGCGCGAACATGAGGAGGAAGGCGAGCACCATGCCGCCGATCACCCACCACAGTGTGTTCGCGAATCCGTCGACGAAGGCGGCGCCGCTGGCCTGGTCCGCCTTCGTGGCGTCGTCGACGACGGTGAAATAGGCCACCGAGGCCAGCCCGAGACCGATCGCCATGCCCATCTGGTTCACGGTGTTGGTCAGCCCGGAGGCGGATCCGGCGTGCTGGAACGGCACGTTGGACAGGACCGCGCTCATCAGAGGTGCCATGATCATGCCAAGAGCCCAGCCCGCCACGATCAGGACCGGCGCCAGTTCCCAGGTCGTCGCGCTGGTTCCCTTGCTGTCGGCGACCCAGTAGTAGCCGAGCAGCCCGACGATCATCAGCAGGGCACCGGCCTGGAGCACGGCGCGCCCGTACTTCGGCATCAGCTTCCGCATCGCGACGTTGGTCGACAGCGCCATCGTGGCGCCGAACAGCAGGCTCGTGAGAGCGGCGTGGATCGCGCTCCAGCCGAGCCCGATCTGCATGTACAGGGCGCCGGTGAGCGAGAAGAGCCCGAACGTGGTGCCGAAGGTGAGCTGGACGGCGATGCCGGCCGCGAAGCTCTTGATCTTGAAGAGCGACAACTCGACGAGCGGTGTGCGCTCGGCACGGATCCTGGCCCGCTGATGCAGCACGAAGACGACGAAGGCGGGAATGCTCGCGGCCATCGCCGCGAAGCTCCAGACCGGCCAGTCCGCCTCCCTGCCCTGGGTGAGCGGGTAGACCAGCAGCAGCAGGCTCAGCGACGCCAGGGCGACACCGACGAGATCGAGGCGGACCGCGTGGGGCGCCTTCGATTCGGTGAGGTAGTAGTGGCCCAGGATCAGGCCGGCCACACCGATGGGGAGGTTGATGAGGAAGATCGGCCGCCAGGCGAGACCGAACAGGTCCCACTCGACGAGCAGCGCGCCGATGACCGGTCCGGACACCGCGCCGATGCCGCTGATCGCGCCGAACAGCCCGTAGACCCGGCCGCTCTCCTCGGGGCTGAACGTCACATGGATGATCGACAGCACCTGCGGCACCATCATGGCGGCCATGAGGCCCTGGAGGATGCGCGCGACGATCAGCATCTCGGGGTCCGTCGCCAGACCGGAGAGGGCGGAGGCCACGGTGAAGCCCAGCACGGAGAGCTGGAAGACCCGCTTGCGGCCCCAGATGTCGCCGAGCCGTCCGCCGGTGATCAGACCCACGGCGAACGCCAGGGTGTAGCCGCCCGTGATCCACTGGATCGCGCTGTACGAGGCGCCGATGTCCCGCTGGATGGTGGGGATCGCGACGTTGACGATGGTCGCGTCGACCAGGTCGAGCAGGGACGCGGTCAGCACCACCGCCAGCGCGATCCATCGGCGCCGGTCCTCGGCGGAGGCCGGCGGGGCCTCCTGTGCAGGTTTCATGGTCCTCGCTCCTGACGTTCTAGAGGGTTCGGGGTGTTGTCCGCGGATGCCCAGACGCTAGACCTCATATAGGTCAGGAGACGTCCGTGTTGGTCCGGCCCGCCGGGGGCCCGGCGGAGCCCTCGACCGACTGACTGGCCCTGGCCCCCAGGTCCCGCATGTAGGCCACCAGAGCAGGCGGTTCGTGCACGTCAAAGGGGCATCCGATACTCACCAGCCGAAACGCCAGCCACCCGAGGGAGTCCGCCTGCGTGCGCAGCCGGCAGCTGTGTTCGGACAGTTCCTCGAGCTCGTCGCCGGTGCCCACGAGGCGGTCCTCGACCTCGCTCGCCGGGGCGTGCAGGGTGGCCACGGCCCGGTGGAGGGGCGCGAGTTCCGAGAGCTGACGGGTGACGTACGCGGCGGCGTCCTCGACCGGCAGGGACCGGAACGGCGCGCGTACGCCCGTCGGCCGCGGACCCCGGATGCGGTCGACACGGAACGTCCGCCAGTCCTCGCGTTCGTTGTCGTACGCCACGAGGTACCAGCGGCGGCCGGTCGGCACCAGCCGGTGCGGTTCCACGAGCCGCTCGGCCTCCTGCGGCCCGCCCTGCTCCGGCCCGGGTCTGCCGTACGCCGACCGGTAGGCGAACCGCAGTTGCTCCCGGCCGGCGACGGCCGCCGCCAGCACGGTCAGATGCTCGACGGCGACCCCGGGCGCGTAACCCGGCAGCGGTACGGTCGCGGCGCCCAGGGCGCTCACCCGGTGCCGCAGACGCGACGGCAGGACCTGTTCCAGTTTCGCCAGCGCCCGCACGGCGGCCTCCTCGATGCCGTCCACCGCGTGGGCCGCCGTGCGCAGCCCGACGGTGATGGCGACCGCCTCGTCGTCGTCCAGCAGGAGCGGGGGCATCGCCGCCCCCGCGACCAGCCGGTAGCCGCCCACGGCGCCCCGCGTGCCGTGCACGGGATACCCGAGGTCGCGCAGGCGGTCTATGTCCCGGCGGATGGTGCGGGGACTGACGTCCAGCCGTTCGGCGAGTTCGCTCCCGGGCCACTCGCGCGGGGTCTGCAACAGGGACAGCAACTTCAGTAATCGCGCTGAGGTCTCGCTCATGGTGTCCAGGATCCCAGCTGTGCGCGGGTGGGCCCGCGGCGCGCCCGGCACCGTACCACCGGCCGCCACCCGGCCACGGGATCACGGCCCCCAGGCGACCGGCAGGGAGGTCAGGGTGTGGTTGATCTCGCCCACGTGCCAGGGCAGTTCTCCCTCGTCCACCGCGAGCCGCAGGTCGGGCAGCCGCGTGACCAGGCCGGTCAGCGCGATCTCCATCTCCATCCGGCCGAGGTGCTTGCCGAGGCAGTGATGGATCCCGTGGCCGAAGGACAGATGCGGGTTGTGCGCCCGGCCCAGGTCCAGGCGGTCCGGGTCCTCGAAGACGGTCCCGTCCCGGTTCGCCGAGGCCAGCGACAGGAGGACGGCGTCACCGGCGGAGATCCTGACACCGCCGATCTCCAGGTCCTGCGCCGCGACGCGCGGGAAGCCGGAGGTGTCGGTGGCGAACAGGTTGACATGGCGGAGGAGCTCGTCCACCGCGACGGGGATACGGGAGGGATCCTCGACCAGCGCCTCCCACTGGTCCCGGTGACGCGAGATCAGCGCCAGCACCGAGTTGGCGAGCTGGTTCGCGGTGGTGTCGAAACCGGCGCCGATGAGGGTGAAGCCGAACGTCACGAGTTCCGGCTCGCTGAGCCGGTCGTCCTGGTCGCGGGCCGTGATCAGCTCCGACAGCATGTCGTCCGTCGGCCGGGCGCGTTTGTCGGCGATCAGGCCGACGATGTACTCGCTGAGCTTCGCCAGGCCCTCCAGCGACGCCTCGCCGCCCGCCCGGTCGTCCACGGTGGCGAAGGCACGGGCCCACCTCTCGAACTTCCGCAGATCCTCGGACGGGACGCCGAGCAGTTCGCCGATCACCGTGAGCGGAAAGGGCAGGGTGAGCTGCGGTACGAGGTCCACGGGCGACCCCTTGGCCTCGATGTCGTCGAGCAGCCCGTCCAGCACCGACTGCACCCTCGGCCGCAGCCGTTCCACCCGGCGGGCCGTGAAGGCACCGGCCACCAGCTTGCGCAGGCGGGAGTGCTCGGGCGAGTCCATGGAAATGATCATCTCGGGGGTCGTGTACATGGTGCCGCCGATCCGCGGCGCGCCGGGGCCGCAGGCCAGGGCCCTGCTGAGGCGGGGGTCGGCCTGGGCCGCCCGCACGTCCTCGTACCGCGTGACGAGCCAGGCGTCCACCCCGCCCGCCGTACGGACACGTTTCACCGGCTCCTCGGCCCGCCACCCGGTGTACCGGGGATCCGGTCCCCGGTAGGAGGAGCCGTCGAAGGGGAAGGTCTCGGAGTCTTGGGTCGATGGCACGATCGGGACACCTCCACTGGTGTCGGCCGCCGCCGGGAGGGCGGCCGGGGACGTCGAAGAGAGCGCTGGGCGCCTGGTCACGAGGGGTTGTGGATCTTGTCGGCCCAGTGGGGCGAGTCGTGGGTGACCCGGCGCGACCGCGTGTACCACTCGCCGTCCCGGCGGACCAGTACGTCCTCGACCGTGGTGGTCGGCTCGAAGCTCACCTTGCCGGAGACGTCCGTCATGCTGACCATCGCCTGGTAGGAGACCCTCAGGAGGTCGTCGGACTCCGGCTCGATGCGCATCCTGTCGAACCAGTACCGGTAGACGATCCCGTCGTAGTAGGCCACGTCGTCCGCCCGTGCCTGACGCGCCGACACCTCGCCGACCAGCGGGCGGTCGGGATCGCCCCGGCGGGCACGCATCTCGGTGAGCAGGGCGCTCCTGCCCTCGATCCGCCACCCGTTGGGCACGTGCTCGATGGAGCCGTCCTCGGTCATGGTCTCCAGGAACTCCTCCAGCCGCCGCTCCTCCAGCAGCGGCATCTGCCGGGCGTAGAACTGGAGGACGTCGACGTAGAGTTCCGCGTCGACCCGCCGGGTCCGCTGCGGTGCGTGCATCACTGGTCTCCTCGTGGTCTCGGGCCTGTGCCGGTCCCTGCGACGTGCTGCCGCCCTCACCCTCGCGCCGGCGGCTGGACCTGACCTGGAACGGCGCTAGGGCGTGTGTCGAAAGTCCCGCCCGGCCCGCGACGCCCGGTACGCACGCCTGCCGCCTGCCGCCTGCCGCCTGCAGCCTGCCGCCTGCAGCCTGCCGCCTGCCGCCTGCCGCCTGCCGGAGCAGGTGCGGCGCTCAGTCCGCCGGTCCCGCCAGTACCGCCGAGTAGTTCTTCCTGGCCGCCGTGTCGTACTGGAGCGCCACATGGCTCGTCGCCGTGGTGATGTCCCGCCACAACCGCTGGAGCGGATGCCGGGCCGCGAGACCGGCGGTGCCCGCCGCGGCGACCAGGAGACCGGCCGCCTCCCGGACGGATTCCGCCGCGAAGGTCGCGTTGCGCTCGTTGCGCGCCATGTGGCCGGGCGTGAAGAGCCGTTCGTCGAGCACGCGGGTGTTCTCCTCGACCAGGTGGAGCGCGGCGTCGACGCGGCCCGAGGCGCGCACCAGAGCCGACTCGTTGGGCGCGGTGCGCCGGCGCCCGGTGAGATGGCCGGCGAAGGCGCTCAGCGCGCCGGTCCCCGCGCCGATCACCGGAGCGATGAAGGTCAGTCCGCCCACCGCCTGGAACGGCACGTTGTGGGAGGGGACGTCGGAGTGCGCGTTGTGACCGGTGATCATGACACTCCGGTCGAACGTCAGATGGTCCGGTACGGTGGCGGATTCCACGACGACGGTGTGACTGGCGGTGGCCCGCATACCGACACTGTCCCAGTCCTCGTGAACCTCGCACGCTCCCCGGGGAAGCGCGAAGAACCGCAGCGAGGGCGGACCCTCCCCGGAGTCCACGGCGGCGCAGAGCAGGACCCAGTCGGCGAAGCCGATGCCGCTGACGTAGCTCCACCGCCCCCGCAGCCGCCAGCCGTCCCCGACCGCCTCGGCCCGCCCGCCGGGCATCAGCCCGGTGGCGATCACGACGTCCTGACCACCCTCCCACAGCGCCCGCTGTCCCTCGTACGGAAGGTGGCAGGCGAACCGCGCCGAGTAGGCGCTCAGCGAGGCGCACCAGGCGGTGGCCGGACACGCCTGACCCAACGCGACGACGGCCCGGGTCAGTTCGGCGAAGGAGCCCTCCGAGCCGCCCCACCGGGCGGCCACGAAATGCCGGGCGAATCCCACGTCCCGGAGGGAGTCGACGACCTCCGGGGCGAGTCGGCCGGCACGGTCGGCGGTCCCGGCCTGCCGCGCGGCCAGCTCACACAACTTCTCGACGGGAAGGGCCGGTTCGGCGGCCCGTCGGGTGTCCTCGTGCATGTCGTGCCCTTCCTGTCGGCCGTCCGGGTCAGAGGGCGTTCGCGAAACGGGCCAGTGTCTCGCCCGGGCTCGGGCCGTCCAGCGCCTTGTGGATGCTCCACGCCCCGTCACCGTGCCGATGCAGCTTGACGTGCGCCAGGTCCACACGGGTGTCCCCGCCGCCGGTGGCGGTGAAGTCGACCTCGATCTCGCTCGCCCGGTCGTCGTCGGGAACGGACTGCCAGTGGCCGTCGATCCGCCAGGTCATGGCGAGCCGGTAGGGCGGGTCCCATTCGAGGACGCGGCCCCAGGTGATCTCGTTGCCGTCCACGTCCCACTCGTAGTACCGGCCGCCGACGACGGGCTCGAAGGCCAGGCCCGCACGCTCCTTCTTCACCAGGACGTGCGAGGGCGGCCACCAGTCGGCGGGACGCTCGGTGAAGGTCTCGAAGCAGTGCTCCACGGACGCGGCCACAACGACCGACTTCCTGACGTCGGGGATCTCTTCGGGCATCGGACACTCCTCGGCTCCGGACGGCGTGGTGCCCGCACGTGCGGACGCACCCAGCCTTGGGCCGGGGCCTTGACGCACCGTCGAACCGTGCTCGACCGGCCGCCTCCAGCCCGTTTCGAGACCCGCGCAAGCGCGGGTTGCCACGGTCGTGCGCGAAGGATCGCCCAGGACGGGAGAGTGGCATGACAGGCACTGAACGGCGGGTGGCCCTCGTCACCGGCGCGACCAGCGGGATCGGCCTCGCGGTGACCGAGCTGCTGGCCCGCCAGGGCATGGCGGTCTTCGGCTGCGCGCGTGGCGCCGAGAACGTGCGTGCCCTTGTGAAGAGGCTGCGCGAGGAGGGACTGGACGTCTCGGGCACGGCCTGCGACGTGACCTCGACGGAGCAGGTGCGGGCGGCCGTGGCGGACGCGGTCGACGCCTACGGGCCGATCGGCGTCCTGGTCAACAGCGCGGGCCGCAACGGCGGCGGCGAGACCGCGCACCTCGACGACGCCACCTGGCTGGATGTGATCGACACCAATCTGCACGGCGTCTTCAGGGTCACCCGCGAGGTGCTGGCCAGGGGCGGCATGCTCGAAGCCGGCTGGGGCCGCGTGATCAACATCGCGTCCACGGGCGGCAAGCAGGGGGTGGCGCTGGCCGCCCCCTACTCGGCGTCCAAGCACGGCGTGGTCGGCTTCACCAAGGCCGTCGGCCTGGAACTGGCCCGTACGGGCGTCACGGTGAACGCCGTCTGCCCCGGCTTCGTCGAGACCCCCATGGCCGAGCGCGTCCGCCAGGGGCACGCCGCGTACCACGGCGTCAGCGAGGAGGAGATCCGCCGCCGGTTCGAGGCACGGATCCCCATGGGGCGCTACGTGTCGCCCGAGGAGGTCGCCGGACTCGTGGGCTACCTGACGACGGACACCGCCGCGTCGATCACGGCCCAGGCCCTCAACGTCTGCGGTGGACTCGGCAACTACTGATGATCCCCACCACCCGAAGCGAGACGATGACGAACCAGGCAGGCACCACCCGGACACGTCCCGACGTGGCCGACTTCCGCGCGACGATGGGCTGTTTTCCCACCGGGGTGACACTGCTCACCTGCGGGCGCGACGACGACCTGACCGTCATGACCCTGAACAGCCTGACCTCCGTGTCCCTGGATCCGCTGCTGGTCCTGGTGTCCGTCAAGGCGGACGGCCGGATGCGGCCCCGCGTACGGGCGCACGGCGGCTACGCGGTCAATGTGCTCAGCAGCGACCAGGGCGACCTGTCCCGGGAGTTCTGCCTGCCGGACCGCCCCGAGGGCGCCCCGGCGATGAGCCTCCTCGGCGCGGTCCCCGGGGTCACGGGGAACGCCGTGGTGCCCTCGGCGGCGGCCTGGCTGGAGTGCGAGCTGCACCGCGAGTTCGAGGCCGGTGATCACGCGCTGCTCGTCGGCCGGGTGCTCGCCGTGTCCGGCGGTGGCGCGGGCAGGCAGCCGCTCGTCTTCCACCGCGGCGGGTACACGGACCTGCCCGGCACGTCCGGGGCGGGCACATGACCGGCGCCGTCGCCCCGCCCGGACGGCTGACCCGGGTCGCCGAGGGCGTGTACGCCTATGTCCAGGCCCCGGGCGGCTGGTGCCTCAACAACGCCGGACTCGTCGTCGGCGCCGACACCTCGGTGCTGGTGGACACCGCCGCCACCGAGAGCCGGGCCAGGCACCTGGCGCGCCAGGTCGGGGCGGTCGTCGGGAGCGGGCCGGACATCGTCGTCAACACCCACTTCCACGGCGACCACGTCTTCGGCAACGGTCTCTTCGCGCCGCGGGCGACCGTCGTCGCGCACGAGGGGACCCGCGCCGACATGGAGGAGGCGGGGCTGGGCCTGCGCGGCCTGTGGCCGCGGGTCGCCTGGGGCGACACCCGGCTCGTGCTGCCGACGCTGACCTTCCGCACCGAGCTCACGCTGCGTCTGGGCACGACCGGGCCCCGGGCGGAGCTGCTCCACCTCGGACCCGCTCACACCGCGACCGACGTGGCCGTCTGGGTTCCCGGCCCGGATGTGCTGTTCGCCGGGGACCTGCTCTGGTCGGGTGTCACACCGTATGTGCTCATGGGTTCGGTGGAGGGCTCGCTGCGGGCCGTCGCCCGGATGCGCGCGCTGCGACCGCGGGTGGTGGTGCCGGGGCACGGCGCGGTCGGCGGACCGGAGCTGCTGGACCTCACCGAGGAGTATCTGCGGTGGTGCCGGCGGATCGCGGAGGAGGGCCTGTCCGCCGGGCTCTCCCCGCTCGAGGCCGCCCGGCGGGCCCGGCCGGGCCCGTACGCGGACCTGGTCGACCCGGAACGCCTCGTCGGCAACCTCCACCGCGCCTACGCCGAGCTGGAGGGACTGCCACCGGGGGCCCGGATCGACGTCGCCGGGTCGTTCAAGGAGATGTGCGAGTTCCACGGAGGTCTGCCCGAGTGCCGCGCCTGACGCGGCGGGCACGGTGCCGGGCAGTCCTCTCATGAACCCGCGGGCCGCGTCCTCACCGCCGGCCGGGACCGCTCCGGCGGATGATCCTGGAGCGCGTCCGTAGATCGCCGCCGGGCTCGCGCACCAGCACGTCGTCCACGGTGTAGGTCGGCTGGAAGGACAGTCCGTCCCCGTCCACCATGGCGACGAGGGTGTAGTAGGAGACGCCCAGGGCTCCGTCGGCCAGCGGTTCGATGAGCAACTGACCGAACCAGTGCTGGGTCGACACGCCCTTGTAACGGGGCAGCCTGGCCCGCATCGCCTCGGTCATCTCGGCCCGGCCGCGGGTCCGCCCGCCGTCGGCGTGCACCACCTCGCCGTCGTCGGTGAACGTCTCGGCGAAGCCCTCGATGTCGAGGGCGTCGGCCCGCCGCATCTGCCGGGCGTAGAACGTCTGGACCTCCGCGTAGAGATCCCCTGTGACCTGAGGGACGGTGAGGTGCTGGGGCTGGGACACGGACGACTCCCCTCGACGATGTACGGGACACCGCCAACGGTGCCCGAGCCCCCTCCAACCCCACTGGATATCAGGTCGACCGGACGGCGTTCGGCGACCGGCGGCGGGCCCGCCACCCGGTCCTGCTCAAGCGCCCGTCGAGCCGGAGGGCGCACCGTGAACCGTCAGCGCAGCGCAGCCGAGAGAGGGAATGGCATGGAGGGCACCCTGGGAACCATGACGCCGGCCGGCACGTGGACCGAACACCTCGTGGTGGAGGGGCGGTCGTACACCAGCACCCTGCGCTTCACGGAGAACGGACGGGCCATGATCCTGGCCGGGCCGCGCCCCGGCTCCGTCGGGGCGGGGTACTGGAACAGGACAGGGCCGGACACGTTCTCGTTCCGGATCGTGGAGCTGGAGTTCGACGAGCACGGGGTCTTCTCCGGCTGGGTGGACATCGACCAGGCGGGAGTGCTGAGCGGTGACACGTTCACCTGCGGCGGTATCTCCCACGTCTACGACGCGGACGACCGGCTGCTGGCCAGTGTGCGTGCCGAGGGCAGGTCGACCCGCGTCTGAGGCCGGCGGACCCGATACCCCCGGAGCGCGCGAGCGAGCCGCACACGCAGCACGTGTGCGGCTCGCTGCGTCGGCGCCCGGCCGGCCGGTCGGGGCCCGGCCCCCGGCCGACCGGCCTCAGACACGCAGGCGGTGATGGCGTGTCAGCTCCTCCAGGACCGGTACGACCTCACGCGGCGACGGCATGGTCAGCCACTCGGCGTGCAGGGCCTGCGCCCCCGTACGGAACGAGGGCTCGTGCAGCAGCCGCAGCAGCCGATCGCGCATCACCTCGGCGGACTGCCGCTCGTGATCGAAGGTCAGCCCGGCGCCGTGCCGCATCACATAGGGCGCGTACGTCGCCGACTCCAGCCCCTTCTCCACGATGAGCTGCGGCACCCGGTGGGCCACGGCCGCCATGACCGTGCCGCTGCCGCCGTGGTGCACGACCGCGGAACAGGTGGGCAGCAGCTGGTTGAAGGGGACGTAGTCCAGGGCCCGCACATTGTCCGGGACCCGCTGCCCGGCCAGCTGGACGTCGTTGAAGGTGGCGACGACCTCGATGTCCAGACCGTCCACCATCTTCAGCAGCTTGGCGACCAGCGCCCCGTCGGTCGCGTACTCCCGGCCCGACATGCCCAGGGTCACGGCCACGCGGGGGCGCCCCGGACGCGCGTGGAGCCAGTCCGGCACGGCATCCGCCCCGGTGTAGGGCAGCCGGCGCATCGAGACGGCCGGGGCCGGGGTGGCGAGGCGCAGCACCGGCGGAGTCGGGTCCAGGGTCACCTGGCCGAGGAGGAGTTCGTCGTCGACGGTGACACCATGACGCCGGGCCGCCTCCGTCACCGCCTCCGCCAGCGGCTCCTGGTGCCCCGTCCCCTCCGCCCCGCCCAGCTTCCGGTACCGCTGCCGGGCCCAGCCGCAGTAGTCGGGTCCCCACAGATACCGGGCGTGCGCCGCTCCGGTGACCCGCGCGGCGACGGCCGCGGCGGGCCACATGTCCCACAGGACGAGATCGGGTCCCCAGGCTTGGGCGATGTCGACCAGATGGTCCGTGCCGGGAATGGCTCCGCCGGGCGCGCCGCCGGGCGAGTGGAAGATCCGGGTCCCGGCGAGCGCGAAGTAGCTGAACATGAACCAGGCGTGCTCGTCGGCGCCGGTGACGTCGAACGCCTTCGCCAGCCGGTTCCGCTCCTCCTCGGGCAGGACGTAGTCACCCACTTCCGACAGCGGCGGCATCGTGTCCGGGGTGCCCACCGAGACCGCGGTGAGGCCGGCGCCGGTGATCTCGTCGAGCAGGGCGGGGTGCGAGGCGACGCGGGTCTCGTGGCCCGCGGCCTGGAACGCGCGGGCCAGGGGGACGATCGGGTAGAGATGCGCCGCCATGGGCCAGACGACGAACAGGACGCGCATAACAGAACTCCTCGGGACTCTCACCAGGGCGTTCGGTGCCTGGGGTCGGATCGTCGGAAAGCTGTGCTGTTCCGGCCGTGGGGCCGTCGGGCGGTCACCAGGGCAGGACGCCCGCGTCCGTGACGAAGCGGCCCGTGGGACCGTCCGCGTCGAGCGTGGCGAGAGCGACCTCCACGGCGGCGCCCTCCGCGGCCGTGCGCTCGCCGACGCCGTCGTTGATGTCCGTGGCCACGAACCCCGGTGAGCAGGCGTTCACCTTGATCGGGGTGTCGCGCAGCTCGTTGGCGTACAGCAGCGTCAGCATGTTCAGCGCCGCCTTGGACACGCTGTACGCCGTGATGGCCGGCATCTCGGACCCGTGCAGCCACGCGGGCAGTCCCATCTCGCTGGAGACGTTGACGATCCGGCCCGCCTCCGACCTGCGGAGCAGCGGAAGGACGGCGTTCGTCACCGCCGCCACGCCGTGCACGTTCGTCTCGAACGTGGTCCTGAGCTGGTCGGCGCCGACCCGGCTCGGGGCGTTGGACGGCCACTCGACATTGATTCCGGCGTTGTTGACGAGGATGTCCAGGCGGCCGTGGCGCTCGTCGATCCGCCGGGCGGCCTGCTCGATCAGAACCGGGTCCGTCACGTCCAGATGAAGGAAATGCGCGTCGGCTCCTTCACCGCGCAGCCGCTCCACGGCGGCTTCACCGCGGGCCTTGTCACGAGCCCCGGCCAGCACCACGGCGCCCAGTGCGCCCAGACGCCGTGCGGTCTCGAACCCGATTCCCTTGTTGGCGCCCGTGATCAGGGCGATCTTCCGGTTGACAGCCATGGGGGGAGCATCGCAGCGGCGCCTCGTGTCCCTCTGGTGTGTCGCTCACGCACGCCGGCACCGGCGCGTACGCCGTCAGCGCCCCGAGCCGGGAAGGACCGCTTCCACGATGCTCTGCACCGAGCCCGTCGGGATCAGCCGGGCGACGGCGAACCCGGCCTCGGTGAGCAGGCGCGTGTACTCGTCTCCGGTCCGCTCCTGGCCGCCCGCCATGACGTGCATGGCGAAGTCGAACGCCTTGCTCGTGTGCGGGGCGTCGCCCGGGGGGATCACCCGCTCGATGAGCAGCAGCCTGCTGTCCGGCTTCATCGCCTTCCTGCAGCCGCGCAGGATGGTGACCACGTCGGCGTCGGTCCAGCCGTGCAGCACCGACTTCATCAGGTACAGGTCACCGTCCGGGGGGAGTTCACCGAAGATGTCGCCGCCCACGACCTCGCAGCGCTCGGTGAGTCCCGCCTTCCCGATGTGGTTCCGCTCCACCACGTGCGGCAGGTCGAACAGCACACCGGTCGTCCGGACGCGGGCCTGGAGCACTGCGGCGAGCAGCGTGCCGTCCCCGCCGCCCACATCGACGATCCGGCCCGTCTCCGGGAAGTCGTACGCCTCGACGATCGCCTCGCCTTCGACCCGGCTGTGCTCCTGCATGGCCGTGTCGAAGGCGGCGCCCTCCTCCGGGTTGTCCCGCAGGAACTCCCAGAAGGGCTGGCCGAAGGCCGCGGCGAAGGCTCCGTCGCCGGTGCGCAGCGCGTGGTCCGCGTGCTGGAAGGCCCGGGCCGTGATCCGCCCCGACTGCGCGATCGTGGTCCGTACCGACCGGGGGTGGTCCGACCGCAGGCACTCACCGACCGCGGTGAGCGCGAAGCGACCCGGCGACGGCTCCGTGAACACCCCGCAGCCGGCCAGGGCCCGCAGCATGCTGTGCAGGGTGCCCGGATCGGTGGCGGTCAGGTGTGCCAGATCCTCCGTGGACCGCGGGCCGTCCGACAGGAGATCCGCCACCCCCATCTCCGCCGCGAGATGGAGCGCCCGCGCGTAGATGAAGCCGTCACCGAGCGCCAGCAGGCGCAGGCTGCTGTCCTGTTCCAGAGCGCTGCTCATCCGCTGTCTCCACTCCTTCGTCATGACGATGGAGCAACAGCGTGCGGGAAGGCGCTCAACGCAGGCTTGAGGGCGGATGCACCGCGAACGCCCTGTCCCTCCGCAGGCCGCGGACCGGACCGCTCAGGCGTGCGCGCCCACGGTCACGGTGCCGACGGTCAGCGTGGGCTTGCCCTCCAGAACGGCTCCCACGCGCTCGACCTGCTCGTCCAGTTCGGCGAGGTGCGCGGTGGACAGCGGCTCCAGCGGCTCCACCGTGACATGGATCTTGCGCCCGGACCGGCGCTGGTGCCATACGCCCTTCACCGTGCCGTCGACCAGGAGCACCGGATAGTTGCCGGCCTGCCCCGACGGTGTGAGGGCGCGCCCGGCCGCGAGTCCGGGGTAGAGGAGCCCGCGTGGCTGAGCGGCCACCACATAGGCGTCGAAGTACGGCAGCAGCCGGACGCCCCGGGGCGGCTCGGCCGAGACGGCCGCCGTATCACCGGAGTTGACCCAGGCGGTGGTGCCCTCGAAGTCCACTTCCTCGATGTCCCCGGCGAGGGAGCGGAAGAGGCTGCCGGCCCACCCCCGGGGCGCGTTGAGCCACTGGGCGAAGTTCTGCGGGGTGGCCGGTCCGTAGGCGTGCAGATACCGCTGGACGAGCCGGCGCTGGGCGGTGGGCCCGTCGAGCGGGCTGACGTCGCTGAGGTAGCGCAGCGGGTTGGTGTAGGTGACCTTGCGGCCCCGGTTCGGGGCGAAGCACAGGACGCCTCGGTGTGCCGCCAGGGTCATGGCCTGCCGCCAGCGCGGCCACTTGCCCTGGAAGGCCTCCATGACCAGGTCTCCCGCCCAGGGGCCGGTGGCCTCCACCACGGCGTCGGTGAGTTCGTCGATCGTCAGCTCGGCGTCCTCCAGCGACTTCCCGATGGCCGCGACGACCTGCTCCGTCTGGTCCTCGGTCATCTGGACGTCCTTGGGAAACGGACTGGGGGACTGCGGTATCGAGCTGAACGCCCCTATCCACATGGGCAGGTCGGCGGTGGTCAGCAGATGAACGGTGCCGCGCGGGCCGTACATCTTCACCAACTGCCGCCGCTCCCATAACGCCGCGCGGACGTCGCTCCGGGTGGCGCCCTCGACCCGCAGTGCCACCGACAGTTCGGCCGCCGACAGGACCTGCGCGTGCGCGCCGCACAGGGCGCTGACGATCTCGGGGTGACCGGACTGCCGTGACGGCGTGGTGAGAGAGCTTCGTTCCATCCGCCTGGAGGAGACTTCGGGCCACGACATGGGCGGTCACCGGTCCCGGCGCCTCGGAAGGCCCGGTTTCCGGAGCTGCGGGGACGCGTCGGCCCGGCAGGATCCGCAGGGCCTAAGGGCTGGGGGCCGACCTCTCCGTGGTGGGTTCCGCCGGACGCGGAGAGACCTTCGGCGGTCTCCGGCGGCTGAAGCGCCGCATGGCCGGGGCCTCCACGAACGTGTACAGCAGCCACGCCAGGACCAGACTGATCGCCAGCGTCAGCAACCCGTACCCCAGCGCCCCGGCCATACTCACCGGCTTCGCCCAGTTCTCCGGGTGGACGGCACCGATCGGTCCGTAGGAGACGACGAGGTAGTGGATCAGGTAGAGACTGTACGAGATCTCGCCGAGGACGATCATGGGGCGGCTGCCCAGCACCTTGCTCCGGCCGAGCACATCGGCCTTGGCGAGGGCGGCGATCAGCAGGGCGATGGGGAGCGCGGTCGCGGACACCCGGTCGTACACGCCGGGCAGATGCGCGCCGCCGACGAAGGCCGCCACCGCCAGCAGCAGCGCCGGAACGGGTCCGAGGGGGAGCCTGCGCCCATGGACGACGATCAGCGCCACCAGGATGCCGAGGACGAATTCGAGGAGACGGGTGACGGGGAAGTAGTAGGTGAACCACACCTCCCACCACGGCTCGTTCGTCAGGAGCATCCGCGGCTGATCGGGCAGCAGCGGGGCCGGCAACGGCACGAGGGCGATCGCGACGGCCACACCCACCAGCCACCGCCACAGATGCCCCGGACGGATGCCTCGTGTGAGCCGCAGCACCAGGGGGAACGACAGATAGAAGAGCAACTCGCAGGAGAGCGACCAACTGGGCGCGTTGGCACCGTAGTTGATGACCGCGTCCTGGTAGGGGATCCAGCTCTGCACAAGGAAGACCGTCGGCACCGTGTTGACGGCGGTGATCGACACACCCGCGGTCAGCATCAGCAGCAGCGCGGCCGACAGGGTGACGAGGTGGTTGGGGAAGATCTTCACGAGACGCCTGCGCCAGAACCGCCTCGGGGCGTCGTCCGGCCGGCTCACCCAGGTGAGGATGAAACCGCTCAGTACGAAGAAGAACGACACGCCGACGTTCCCCGAGGCCTCGAAGTAGCGCAGGGAGTCGGTCGCCCCGGTGCTCCCGAGCCGGGGTATCAGGGCGATGCCCACATGACAGACCACCACCATGCAGGCGGCCAGGAACCTGGCACCGGTGAGAGAGGGTAACCGGGACCGCTCGATCGTGGTCGCCGACGCTGTCATGGCGTCTCCTTTGCATCCAGTCCGGACGTCAGGGCCGGCGACCCTGACGCAGCGACGACACGAGCCCTTCCAGGACAGGCACGAGGTCGTCGGGGCTCGGCACGGCGAGCCAGTCGCGGCGCAGTTGTTCGGCGGCGTCCTGGAACGCGGGCTCCGTCAGCACCCGCTCCAGGTCCTTGCGCATCTCGGTCGCGGGCGTCCGCGGACCGACCGTCAGGCCGGCTCCGTAGTCGTGCACGTAGCGCGCGTTGCCCGCGTACGCCGCCGTCGCGTCCGCCACCACGAACTGGGGCACTCCGTGTGCGACCGCCGTCATCAGGGTCCCGATGCCGCCGTGGTGGACGAGCGCCGAGCAGGTCGGCAGCAGCAGGCCGAGGGGGAGATAGCTGACCGTGCGCACGTTGTCCGGCAGCGCACTGCCCGCCAGCTGCGACGCGTCGACGGTCGCCACCACGTCGACGTCCAGGCCCGACACCACTTCCAGCAGGTCCGCGACCAGGCCCCGGTCGTTGTCGTACGCGCGCTGTGTCGTGCCCAGCGACATGGCCAGCCGCGGCCGTTCGGGCGGAGTGTGCAGCCAGTCCGGGACCACGTCGGGCCCTCCGTAGGGGATACGACGGACCGGAACCCTGCGGCACGGTGCCCGCAGTTGCATGTCCGGCAGCATCGGGTCGACGGTGAACTGCCCGAACAGCAGCTCGTCGTCGACCGTGACACCGTAGCGTTCGGCGCTCGGCCGCACCAGCTCTGCCACGGGATCGGCCAGGCCGGCCGACCTCAGCGCCTCCCGGCCCCGAGCGGTCCGGTGGGCGGCCCAGCCGACGAAGTCGTGACCCCAGAGCATCCGCGCGTGCGCCGCGCCGATGTCCCGCGCCGCAACCGCCCCGGAGGGCCAGTTCGGATCCCACAGCATCAGGTCCGGACGCCAGTGACGCGCCGTCGAGACCAGGGCGTCCACACCTGCCCAGAGCTCCTCCGGCGCGCCGTCCTCCGGGTGGAAGATCCGCGAGGAGGCGTAGGTGTAGGTACTGAAGGTCGCCCACACATGGTCGTCCGGCGACAGGGAGAGCGCGTCGGCGAGGCGCCCGCGGTGCTCCTCGGAGAGGAGCAGGTCGCCCACCGCCGAGGGCGAGGGCATGGTCTGCGGTGTACCGAGCGCCACCGCGTCGAACCCCGACGCGGTGATGACACCGGCCAGATCGGGGTGCGAGGCGACGCGGACCTCGTGCCCCGCGCCCTGGAGCGCCCAGGCCAGCGGGAGTGCGGGATAGAGATGGGCCGGCAGGGGCCACACGACGATCATGACGCGCATGGGGGGTCTCCTCGGGGCGGACGCGGTTGCGCCGACGGGCCGGCGGTTCGGTCAGGCGGGCACGCACTCGACGATGGACATGAGGGACGGGGTGGGCAGGATCCGGGTGACCTTGAAGCCGCCCTTGCCGAGAATGTCCTCGAACTCCGCCTGCGTACGCTCCTTGCCGTCCACCACCGCGAGCATGGACACATCGATGGTTTTGCTGGCGTGGGGTTGGTTGCCGGGTGGGATGACGGGGTCGACGACGAGGAGTTTGGTGTTGTCGTGGACTGCTTCGCGGACGGTTTTGAGGATGCGGAGGCAGTCGGTGTCGCTCCAGTCGTGGAGGACGGATTTGAGGATGTAGTGGTCTGCTCCGGTGGGGACGTTTTCGAAGAAGTCGCCGGCTTGGACGGTCCAGCGTCCGGTGGTGTGGGGGGTGTCGAGTTGGTGTTGGTCGATGACGGACTGCTGGTCGTAGAGGGTGCCGGTGGTGTGGGGGTGGGTGGTGAGGATTTCGCGGAGGAGGCTGCCGGTGCCGCCGCCGATGTCGGTGATCTTGGCGCCGTCGGGGAAGGTGTAGCTGGTGGCGATGTGCTGGTTCCACAGCCGTGAGAACCCCGCGGTACCGGCGTTGAAGACGGAGGCCGTGTCGGGGACGGTCTGGAGATGGGCGAAGAATCCGGCGCCGAAGATCTCGTCGAAGGCGGTGTGTCCCTGCCGCACGGTGTCGTACATGCGGGCAAGAGGCTTCCAGTAGAGGTCTTCGCCGAGCATGAGGAAGGGGTCGTGGAGGGAGCCGGGTGTGTCGGTGCGCAGGAGTTCGGCCATGGGGGTGAGGGTGAAGCGGTTGTGGTCGTCCTCGCGGAAGACTTCGCGGGTGGCGAGGTAGCGCAGGACGCGGTGGAGGTGGGGGGCGCTGAGGCCGGTCTCCTCGGCGAGTTGGGCGGCGGTGCGGGGTCCTTGGGTGAGGTGGTCGGCGATGCCCGCCTTGGTCACGGTGTAGAGGCAGGCGGTGTAGAGATAGCCGTTCATGTGTTCCGACAACTGCGCGCTCAGCTCACTGGTGTCGGGCAGGGCGGATGTCATCGCGTACCTCCGGATGTCGGCGAATGTGCGGCGGGACAGGTGCTCGGGCAGGTCATGAACCGGTACGGTCCGCGGACCGCACACGGACCGGGAGGCGGGGCAGGCCCCGCATCATCACGCTCGGGTACCAGGTCAGCTCGGCGGGATCGGTGTCGAGTGCCAGGTCCGGACAGCGTTCCAGCAGGGAACGGACCGCGGTTTTCGCCTCCAGCCTGGCCAGAGGGGCACCGAAACAGGCGTGGATGCCATGCCCGAAGGCCAGATGGCCGCCGGTCTCACGGCGGATGTCGAAGCGGTCGGGGTCGGGAAAACGGCTCGGATCGCGGTTGGCGGGCGTGTTCCCGATGAGGATGAGTTCGCCCCCGCCCGGGATGGTCGTGTCCCCGATCCGTACGGGCTCGGTGGTGAAACGGTGCAGTGAGGATCCGGTCGGGCCGCTGTGCCGCAGCATCTCCTCCACGGCTCCGTCCAGGAGCGAGAAGTCGGCGCGCAGCGCGCTCAGTTGGTCCGGATGCCGAAGCAGCGCGAGCATGCCGTTGGACAGGAGCCCGGTGGTGGTCTCGTGGCCCGCCACGAGGAGCAGCACGGCGAGGCCCACCATCTCGGTGTCGGACAGGGCGTCCTCGTCCTCCTCGCGCCGGCGGACGAGTCCGCTGAGCAGGTCGTCGCCCGGGGCCGCGCGCTTGTCCTCCAGCAACGCCGTGAGATAGCCGTCCAGTTCCGCGAGCGCCGCCTCCGCCTCGGCCCCGTTCCACTGCTTGGTCACCTGTGTGGTCCACCGGTGGAACTTGTCGCGGTCGCTGAACGGAACTCCCAGCAGCTCGCAGATGATCGCCGCGGGCAGCGGGAACGCGAAGTCCTGGACGAGGTCGGCACGGCCGTCCGGGTCGGCGAGCATGGCCGCGATCAGCTCGTCGGTGACCTCCTGCACCCGGGGCTGGAGCGCGTGGACGCGCCGGGGGGTGAACTCCCTGACCACCAGCTTGCGCAGTCTCGTGTGCCGGGGCGGATCGGAGATCAGCATGTGCGGGCTGGACCACGGATCGTCCTCCGTGTCCGCGGCACCGGGAGAATTGCGCCAGTCGTTCGACAGGCGCGGGTCGGACAGCGCCGCCCTGGCCTCCTCGTAGCCCACGACCAGCCAGGCGGTGAAACCCTCTGGCAGCAACACCCGGTGCACGGGCCCGCGTTCGCGAAGCTCCGCGTACGTCGGATGCGGGTCGCGCGCGAAGTCCTGTCCCAGCGCGGCCAGATCGACGATTGCCTCTTCACTCATCTCCGCAGCCTCCTCCCGTGTCGGAGCACGCGCTCACGCGGGCACGCACTCGACGATGGACATGAGGGACGGGGTGGGCAGGATCCGGGTGACCTTGAAGCCGCCCTTGCCCAGGACATCCTCGAACTCCGCCTGGGTGCGTTCCTTGCCGTCGTGAATGACCATCATCATCGCGTCGATGGTTTTGCTGGCGTGG
>NZ_MAUD01000133.1 GCF_001700515.1 Streptomyces lushanensis | reverse complement strand
GACGAGCGGCCGGCCGGCCGCCTGCCGCAGCGCCTCGTCGAGATGGTCGCGCAGACCCATCCCGTTGCCGACGCCCTCGATGGCCGCGATCCGGTCCAGCCAGACACCCGTGGGCTGGTTGGAGACCCTGGTGCCGCCCGGTTCGGCGGCGGCCTTCGCGGACCACTCCGGGTTCACGTACACGGCGGCGCCCGCGTACGGGTTGTCGACCTTGGAGCCGGCCGGCGGCGGAGTGGTCGGCGGGTCGGTGGGCGGCGGGGTCGTGGGACCGCCCCCGCCGGGAACGGTGCAGGTGACGCCGTTGAGCTTGAAGACGGTCGGTACGGCGTTGGTCCCGGTCGCCGAGGCGTTGAAACCGAAGGACGCCGAGGCACCGGTGGCCAGCGCGCCGTTCCAGGCCGCGTTCGCGGCGGAGACCGCGGCGCCGGTCTGGGTGATGGTCGAGTTCCAGCCCTGGGTCACCTTCTGGTTGCCGGCGAAGCTCCACTCCAGCTTCCAGGAGCTCACCGGGTCGCCGGTGTTGGTCACACCGACATTGGCGGTGAAGCCGCTGTCCCACGAGGTCTGGATCTTGTAGTCGACGGTGCAGCCGGCCGCCGCCGCGGAGGCGGACCCGTCCAGCACGATCGCGGTGCCCGCCGCGGCGGCTATCAGAGCGCTCGCGGTGATCAGCGCCGTACGGGCGCGGCGCGGCGGAGCGGTGGTGCGGCTCATGAGAGTCCCTTCAGATGGTCACGGAGTCCCACGCCGAAATTGGTCGGCGTGCCGTTGTAATCGCTGATCAAAGAGGGTCCTGAGGAGCAGTCCCAGGTGTTCCAGGTCCACCCGAGATAGGAGGCGCCACGGCCGTCGAGCCAGGCCATGACCCGGTCGAGATAGCCGTGCGAGCAGGTGTTCTCGCCGATCTCGCCCGCCACGAACGGCACCTGGGCCGCCACCGGGGCGAGCTGTTCGTTCCAGCAGCTCTCGTTCGCGCAGACATTGAAGTTGTACGAGTGCCAGGCGGCGGCGACATTGGACGCCGGGTCCGTCGGACGGTATTTCAGCCACTGGCGCAGATCGTTGGCGTACGCGACGCCGGGGATCAGCACCAGGTTCCGGGCGCCGGTGGCCCGTACCGCGTTCAGCAGCGACTGCATGCCCGCCACCGGGAAGTCGATCCCGGGACAGGTCCCGCCGTCGCGCCAGCAGGTCCAGGCGGCGTCGAGATCGCTGGTGGCGCGGTCCGGGAACGGCTCGTTGAAGAGATCGAAGACCACCGCCCCGTCGTCCTTGAAGGTCTGGGCGACCGAGGTCCAGAAGGCCGGTGTGTACTGGGCGTTGGGCATCGGCTTCTGACAGGTGGCGTACTCGGTGCCGGGGCAGTGGTTGTCGTTGCCCGTGTATCTGCCGTGGGACCAGTGCAGTTCGAGCACCGGCGTGATGCCGTGCGCCTCCAGCCGGGTCACATACTGCTTGACCGCCTGGATGTAGTTCGCCCCGGCGTAGGCCGGGTCGATGTGCGCCAGCCCGAGCCAGCACTCCTCGTTCAGCGGTACCCGTACGGTGTTGACCTCCCAGTCCGCGATGGCCCGCACCGAGGCGTCGTCGACCGGCCCGTCGAAGATGCCGTAGCCCTGGACGCACATGAACTCGCCGCCGGAGCGGTTGACGCCGAGCATGCGCCGGACCGTCCCGTTCTCGTCGACCAGCCTGTTGCCCGAGGCGCGCAGCTTCGGTGGTGCGCCGCCCGGCTCCGGCGGCGGGTCGGTCGGCGGATCGGTGGGATCACCGGGGCCCGGATCTCCCGCGCAGGCCGCACCGTTGAGCCGGAACGCGGTGGGCGGGGGATTGGACCCCGACCAGGAGGCGATGAATCCGGCGCCGACCGAGCCGCCGGCCGGGATCGTGCCGTTCCAGCTCTCATTGACGACGGTCACGGTCCTGCCGGACTGTGACCACTTTCCGTTCCATCCCTGGGTCACCTTCTGGCCGCCCGGGAAGTCGAAGGCAAGAGTCCAGTTGGTGACCGGGCTCCCGTTGTTGGTCAGCGTGACACCGCCCTGGAAGCCGCTGTCCCACTGATTGGTCACGCTGTACTCGACGGTGCAGACGGCCGCGGGTTCCGACGCGGCCGTCGGCCGGACAAGAGCGGTGCCCGCCACGGCCAGGGCCGCGGCGCAGAGCAGCGCGCCGAGGCGCGGTGGTGCTCGCATGGAGCGACTCCTCGGTGCCGATACGCCGCCTGACACGGCGTATGACTGATGGAAGCGCTCCCACTGGTTGCGTTCGACGGTAGCGCCGAAGTGGCGTGAGTCAACAGCGCGGTTGACTTCTTTTATCGAACAACTCGCCCGGACGTGCGTCTTGTTCAAACTCTTGACACCCTCCCGGTCCCGCTCGACGCTTGGGAGCGCTCCCACTGGTTCGCACTTCCGCCCCACACCCGCACCGGACCGCGAGGAGGACCACCCCATGCTCGGCTTACGAGGCTCACCGCCAGGCGCGCCACCACCGCTCGGAAGACGCCGCCGGGCCCGTGGCACCCGCCGGCTGCTGACCGCGCTGGTGGCGGCCCTGTCCCTGCCGCTCGCGCTGACCGCGGCCAACAGCGCTCCCGCACACGCCGCCGCGGTCCAGTGCGGTGTCGACTACAGGACCAACGACTGGGGTTCCGGCTTCACGGCCGATCTCACGATCACCAACCGCGGTACGGATCCGATCGACGGCTGGACGCTCACCTACGCGTACACCGGCAACCAGACGCTCACCAGCGGCTGGAACGGCGCCTGGACGCAGTCCGGCAAGGCCGTCACCGTCAGGAACGCCGCGCACAACGCGCGGATCGCGCCCGGGGCCTCGGCGGGCGCGGGCGCCAACTTCAACTACAGCGGCACCAACACGGCGCCCACCGCCTTCGCGGTCAACGGGGTGACCTGCGCGGGCGCGCACCAGCCGCCCATCGCCGTACTGACCAGTCCGGCCCCGGGCGCGCTGTTCACCGCGGGCGGCACCATCCCGATGGCCGCCACGGCCGCCGCCGCCGACGGCGCGGGCATCACCAAGGTCGAGTTCTACAGCGACAGCAGACTGCTCGGCACCGACACCACCTCGCCGTACACCTTCGACTACACCAATGTGCCGGCCGGTGATCTCTCGCTGTACGCCAAGGCGTACGACGGCCAGGGCGCCTCGGCCGAGTCCACGCCGGTCGGCGTACGGGTCGCCGCGGGCCCCTCCATCGTCGCGAGCCCCACCCAGCTCGGCGTACGGCAGGGCGCGACCGGTACCTTCGGGGTGAGGCTCTCCGCCCGGCCCACCGCCCCGGTCCAGGTCACCGTGGCCCGCACCGCGGGCAACACCGGTCTCACCGTCACCGCGGGCGGCAGCCTCACCTTCACCACCGCCAACTGGGACACCGCGCAGCAGGTGACGGTCTCCGCCGCGGCCACCGGCACCGGCTCCGCCACCTTCACCGCGACCGCGCCGGGACAGACCAAGGCCGACGTGACCGTCACGCAGCTCGACGCGTCCGGCGGTTACGACGCCCGCTTCCTGGAGCTGTACGGCAAGATCACCGATCCGGCGGCCGGCTACTTCTCGCCGGAGGGCATCCCGTACCACTCGGTGGAGACCCTGATCGTCGAGGCGCCCGACCACGGGCACGAGACGACCTCGGAGGCGTACAGCTATCTGATCTGGCTCCAGGCCATGTACGGCAAGGTCACCGGCGACTGGAGCAGATTCAACGGCGCGTGGGACACCATGGAGCGCTACATGATCCCCACCCACGCCGACCAGTCCACCAACAGCTTCTACACCGCCTCGAAGCCCGCCACCTACGCGCCCGAGTGGGATCTGCCCTCGCAGTACCCCTCCCAGCTCAACAGTGGTGTCCCGGTGGGGAGCGACCCGATCGCGGGCGAGCTGAAGAGCGCCTACGGCACCGACGACATCTACGGTATGCACTGGATCCAGGACGTCGACAACGTCTACGGATACGGCAACGCGCCCGGCAAGTGCGAGGCGGGACCGGCCGACCAGGGCCCGTCGTACATCAACACCTTCCAGCGCGGACCGCAGGAGTCCGTCTGGGAGACCGTGCCGCAGCCGACCTGCGACGCCTTCAAGTACGGTGGCAAGAACGGCTATCTCGACCTGTTCACCGGTGACGCCTCGTACGCCAAGCAGTGGAAGTTCACCAACGCGCCCGACGCCGACGCCCGCGCCGTCCAGGCCGCCTACTGGGCCTCGGAGTGGGCCAAGGAGCAGGGCAAGGGCAGCCAGGTGGCGGCCAATGTCGCCAAGGCGGCGAAGATGGGCGACTATCTCCGCTACGCCATGTACGACAAGTACTTCAAGAAGGTGGGCGGCTGTGCCGGGGAGACCGCCTGCCCGGCGGGCAGCGGCAAGAACAGCTCGCACTATCTGCTCTCCTGGTACTACGCCTGGGGCGGCGCCACCGACGCCTCGGCGGGCTGGGCCTGGCGCATCGGCTCCAGCTTCGCCCACGGCGGCTACCAGAACCCGATGGCGGCGTGGGCGCTGAGCTCGTACGCGGACCTCAAGCCCAAATCGGCCACCGGGCAGCAGGACTGGAGCACCAGCCTCAAGCGGCAGGTGGAGTTCTACCGCTGGCTCCAGTCCTCCGAGGGCGCCATCGCGGGCGGGGCCACCAACAGCTGGCAGGGCAGGTACGCCCAGCCGCCGGCCGGGACCCCGACCTTCTACGGCATGTACTACGACGAGGCGCCCGTCTACCACGACCCGCCGTCCAACCAGTGGTTCGGCTTCCAGGCCTGGTCCATGGAGCGCGTCGCCGAGTACTACCACCAGAGCGGGGACAGCGCGGCCAAGGCCGTGCTGGACAAGTGGGTCGACTGGGCCCTGTCCGAGACGACCGTCAATCCGGACGGCACCTACCGGATCCCGTCCACTCTCCAGTGGTCCGGGAAGCCCGACACCTGGAACGCCACCACTCCCGGTGCCAACGCCGGTCTGCATGTCACCGTCGCCGACTACACCAATGACGTCGGTGTGACCGGCGCCTACGCCAAGACGCTCTCCTACTACGCGGCGAGGTCCGGCGACACCGCGGCCAGGAACACGGCCAAGGCGCTGCTCGACGGGATGTGGGACCACCACCGGGACGCCCTGGGCATCGCCGTTCCCGAAACCCGTACCGACTACAGCCGTTTCGACGATCCGGTCTACGTCCCGAGCGGCTGGACCGGCACGATGCCCAACGGCGACAGGATCGACTCGGCCGCCACCTTCGACTCGATCCGGTCCTTCTACAAGAGCGATCCGGCCTGGTCGAAGGTCGAGGCGTATCTGCGGGGCGGAGCCGCGCCGAGCTTCACGTACCACCGGTTCTGGGCCCAGGCGGACATCGCACTGGCCCTCGGGTCGTACTCCGACCTCTTCGAGTAGGGCCTGTCCCGCCGTCCGACCGCGGAGGGTCCCGGCTGTCGCCCGCCGGGGCCCTCCGTGCCCAACTGCCGCTTCACTACGCCCGTTTGATGTTCGTATGGCGGCCTGAATTGACAACACAAGGTCAAATCCTGGTAAGCGATCTATTGCTGAGTGTCCAAACGATGTCACTCTCTGGACGGCTCGACGCGCGTTGACCACGCGGCGGGCTCCCCCACGGAAGGGCCGTCCACAGGCGGTCCATCACTCTTGGAGACTGAGTGAGACTCGTAGCTTCCACTTCCCGCAAGAACACCGCGCGTGTCGCGGCCCTCGTCGCCTCCGCCGCGATGGTGGTCGTCGGCATCCAGTCGGGAACGGCCAGCGCCCAGCCCGATCTCTCGCGCGAAAGCGGCGCGACCGCCGTCCTGTTCACCCCCGCCGAGCGCGTCGCGGCCATCCAGTCCGCCCAGGCGGACACCGCGGACGAGGCCGCGTCCCTCGGGCTCGGCGCGCAGGAGAAGCTTGTCGTCCGCGACGTCATCGAGGACGCCGACGGCACGGTGCACACCCGGTACGAGCGGACCTACGAGGGACTGCCCGTGCTCGGCGGCGATCTGGTCGTCCACCGCGCCCCGGCCGGCGGGCGCAGCGTCACCAAGGCGACCTCGGCCCGAATAGCCGTGGCGTCCACCGATGCCCGGATCGCCTCGGCCACCGCCAAGTCCACGGCCCTGAAGGCGGCTTCGGCGGAGAAGACCGCGAAGCCGGCGGCCGAGTCCGCGCCCCGCAAGGTGATCTGGGCGGCCACGGGCACTCCCGTGCTCGCCTGGGAGACCGTCGTCAAGGGTGTCCAGCCGGACGGCACGCCGAGCGAGCTGCATGTCGTCACCGACGCGGCCACCGGCAAGGAGCTGTTCCGCGACGAGGCAGTCGAGACGGGCACCGGCACCGGCGCCTACAGCGGCTCCGTCACGCTCGGCACCACCAAGAGCGGCACCACGTTCAACCTCACCGACGGCACGCGCGGCAGCCACAAGACGTACGACCTGAACCAGGGCACCTCGGGCACCGGCACGCTCTTCACCGACGCCGACGACATCTGGGGCGGCGGCCGGCAGAGCGCCGCCGTCGACGTGCACTACGGTGCCGCGACGACCTGGGACTTCTACAAGAACGTGCTCGGCCGCAACGGCATCAAGAACAACGGTGTCGGCTCCTACTCCCGCGTCCACTACGGCAACAACTACGTCAACGCCTTCTGGCAGGACAGCTGCTTCTGCATGACGTACGGTGACGGCTCGGGCAACACGCACCCGCTCACCTCGCTCGACGTCGCCGCGCACGAGATGAGCCACGGTGTCACGGCCGCCACGGCCGGCCTGGTCTACAGCGGTGAGTCCGGCGGTCTGAACGAGGCGACCTCCGACATCTTCGCCACGGCGGTGGAGTTCTACGCCAACAACCCGAGCGACGCGGGCGACTACCTCATCGGCGAGAAGATCAACATCAACGGCAACGGCACGCCGTTGCGCTACCAGGACAGGCCGAGCAAGGACGGCGCGTCGAAGGACTACTGGTCCTCGACGCTGGGCAGCATCGACGTCCACTACTCGTCGGGCCCGGCCAACCACTTCTTCTACCTGCTCTCCGAGGGCAGTGGCGCCAAGACCATCAACGGTGTGAGCTACAGCAGCCCCACCTACGACGGCTCGACGCTCACCGGCATCGGCCGGGACAAGGCCACCCGGATCTGGTACAAGGCCCTGACCACGTACATGACGTCCTCCACCAACTACGCCAAGGCTCGCACCGCGACCCTGAGCGCGGCGGGCGCGCTGTACGGCACCACCAGCGCCGAGTACAAGGCGGTCGGCGCGGCCTGGACGGCCATCAACGTCAAGTGACCCCTCCTGGTTCGGTCATGTGAACACCCGCGTTCCCCGCGCGCCGCAGCCGGTCTCTTCCGAGAGGCCGGCTGCGGCGTTTTCCGGTGCGGGGGCTCTTGACGGGCCGTTGGGCGGGCCGGCATCTCTTGCTGATGTTCGCATCCGGAGGCATGGTCCATATATGTGGATAGCTGTCGCGCCGACGCCGGCCGGCAGGGTCCGGCCTTCCGGTCCATGGCCGTCCACCGGTCGGCTCGCTCCGGGTGAGGGATCGGGGTACGCGAACTAGGGTCCGATCCATGGCCGGAGACGCAGCGCGGGACAGCGGAGCCGCGGCGGGCGGGTCCGTCCCGCCCGCCGCGGGCACGACGCCCGATCCGCGACGGTGGAAGGCGCTCGCGGTCTGTCTGGTCGGGGGCTTCATGACGCTCCTGGACGTCTCCATCGTCAATGTCGCGCTGCCGTCCATCCGTGAGGGCCTTCGGACACCGGTCTCCGACCTCCAATGGGTGCTGTCCGGGTACGCGCTCGCCTTCGGCCTCTTCCTGATCCCGGCCGGCAGGCTGGGCGACGCCCGCGGCCGGCGCGTGGTGTTCATGGTGGGACTCGCGCTCTTCACCCTGGCGTCCGCGGCCTGCGGGGCGGCCCAGTCCAGCCTCTGGCTGGTGATCGCGCGGCTGGTGCAGGGCTTCGCCGGAGGCACGGTCACCCCGCAGATCTCCGCGCTGATCCAGCAGATGTTCTCCGGCCGCGAGCGAGGCCGGGCCTTCGGCATGTTCGGCGCGGTGGTCGGCATCTCGACGGCCGTGGGACCGCTGCTCGGCGGTCTCATCATCCAGCTCGCCGGCGCCGACGAGGGCTGGCGCTGGGTCTTCTACGTCAATCTCCCGCTGGGCGTGGTCTGTCTGCTGCTCGCCCGGCGGCTGCTGCCCGACACACCGGCGGCCGGCCCGGTGAGACTGCGCGATCTCGACCCGATCGGTGTACTGCTCCTCGGCTGCGCGGTGCTGTTCCTGCTGCTGCCCTTCGTCCAGTCGCAGGAGTGGCACGGCGGCGAGAAGTGGCTGCTGGTGCCCCTCGCCGCGGCCCTGCTGGCCGCGTTCGTGAAATGGGAGTCCCGGTGCCACAAAGGTGCCACCCAGCCGTTGCTGAATCTGTCGCTCTTCCGTGTCCGCTCGTACTCGCTGGGGTGTCTGCTGATCCTGCTCTACTTCGGCGGATTCACCGCGATCTTCTTCATCACCACGCTCTATCTCCAGAGCGGACTGCACTACTCGGCCCTGGAGGCGGGGCTCGCCATCACGCCCTTCGCCCTCGGCTCCGCCGGGGCGGCGACCATCGGCGGCCGGCTGGTCAACCGTTTGGGCCGGCCGCTGGTCCTGGTCGGACTGGTCATGGTGGCCGTGGGGCTGGGGGCCACCGCGTTCGCCGTGCATCTCGTGCCGGGCCATGCGGCGGGCTGGGTGATGGCGGGACCGCTGCTCGTGGCCGGCCTGGGCAGCGGGCTCGTCATCACGCCGAATCAGACACTGACTCTGGCCAGGGTGCCGGTGGTCATGGCGGGCACGGCGGGCGGCACCCTTCAGACCGGGCAGCGGGTGGGCTCGGCCATCGGTATCGCCGCCGTGGGCTCGGTCTTCTTCGCCCAGGTGGAGCCCGACGGCTGGCCGACGGCCTACGACCACGGGCTGGTGGTGGCGTTGGCGTTCGTGATCGCGGCGCTGCTGGTCGCGGTGGCCGATGTGGTCGCGGGCCACCGGGCGCCCTGAGAGCGCGCCGGAGCCCCAGGGCGGCCGACAGCACCACCCCCGCACACGGTGACGACCGCGGCCCCGCGTTCTTGAGGCCGCGCGCGAGGGTCGGTGCCCCGGCGCCCACCACCGGCAGGAGCGCGCTGATCACTCCGACGGCGTAGACGGCGAGGACCCGTCTGACCCATCGGCTCGGAGGCGCGGACGCCGCGCTATCCGGTGCCGGGCGCGCGGCCCCGGCCGCGGCAGCCGCTGCCACGGGCCGGATCGCGGGTCAGATCATGGGGCAGACTGACGTCCGGCTGGGGCACTTCGCCGAAGTCCTCGTCCGCGCTGTGGACACGGAGGCGGTTGATGACCGCCTCCAGCGGCGCCGGCAGCGTGGGATGGCGGCCACGGTGACACTGGCTGAGCAGATCGTGTCTGACCGTCTCGGGCAGCAGCGAGGAGAACGCGGGCGGTGCGGTCGTCCTGCTGCCGGGCCGGGCCGGGCCGCGTGACTGACCGCGCCAGTAGGCCGCGTCCCTGAACTCGGCGCGCTGCTGATGGGCGAGGAAGAGACAGAAGGCCGCGGTCCTGTTCCCGCCGCCGGCCGCGAACTGCCACCAGAACTGCGCCGCGTCCCGGTGGCCGGTCAGATGCAGCAGGGCGGCGAAGACGACGGCGCCCTCCGGATCGATCCGGTCGTGGTCGACCAGCTGCGTCAGACTGGCCGAGGCCTCGGGGGCGTTGAGGATCAGGGCCACGGCGAGATTGAGGTCCTGGGCGGCCTGTTCATGGGCGGAGGGGTGGTGCCGCGGCGAGGGGCCCGTACCGGTCGGGCACGGCTGCTTCTCGGTCGCACACCGGGCGGCGATCCGGGCTCGGGCCGCCTCCGTGTCGTAGTCGTCGTAGGTGTCGGCGAGCACTTCGGCGTTCTCCAGCAGCACCTCTACGGGGCTGGACGCCGGTTCATCGGCGCGGTGCACGGTCCATGGTCTCCGTCTCGGTCTCCCGTATGTCCAGTTCCCGGGCCAGCCGCCGTCTGGCGTGCCGTACATGGGAGCGGACCGTGGCGACCTCGATGCCCATGTACTCGGCGACCTCCTCGTCCGGGACCTGGAGGACATGGCGCAGCACCACGACATCGTACTGCCGCTCGGGAAGCCGTGAGATCGCCGTGTACAACCCGAGCTCGCCCTCCAGCACGGCGAACTGATCGCACGTCTCGGGCAGGAGCAGTTTGCGGATCGCGGCGTGGAAGGCGGCGGTGTCGGCCAACAGGGGCTCGGGGGCGCCGTGTTCGTCCAGCCATCGCGCCACCTCCTCCTTCAGGACGGCCCAGGCGTACTGCGGTACCGATTCCCTGGAAAGGACATACTGCCAATGCCCGAGCAGCCGTGCGCAGGCCGCGTCCACCACCTGCTCGGCGGCGGCCCTGCTGCCGACCTGGGTGTGGGCGTAACGGAGCCAGAGCGTGTGGTGGTGCGCATCGAAGGCGTCGAACGTCAACGCCAGCCGCCGCTGCGGCCGGTCGGAAATCTCTAGATCGACCTGCACGGACGCCCCGTTCCCTGGACACCGCGCCGCTCCAGGGCAGAGGACGTCGGCGCGAGAGGTGTGGTCCTCTCTCACTGGTCAGCCAACCGGAAGGGTGCCCCTCATTGTACGGAACACCTCTGGGTCTTTTCGCTGATCGTCATCATATGATTACTCGGCCATGGAGTGGGGTTACTTGGCCCATTTGGTTTCTTCTCTCCCACCAGGCCCGCTGGTAACCGGAGTTGCTGTATCTCGTACGGTTGTCCGTATGCGGCGGTGGGCAGCCACCAGCAGTCAACCGGCAACGAGAGCAGGGGGTCGCGACGGTGGGGGACAACAGTGCGGTGGATCTGGAGCTGGACCGGGCGCACTCGGCGCGCATGTACGACTACTACCTGGGCGGTACGACCAACTTCCCCGCCGACCGCGAGGCCGCGGCCCGCGCCATGACGGCCTTTCCCTCCATCCTGGCCACCGCCCGTATCAACCGGCGCTTCATGAACCGCTCCGTACGGTTCCTCGCCCGGAACGGCATGCGTCAGTTCCTCGACATCGGCACGGGCATTCCCACGTCGCCCAACCTCCACGAGGTGGCCCAGCGGGAGGACCCGACGGCGCACGTGGTCTACACGGACAACGATCCGATCGTGCTGGCCCATGCCCGCGCCCTGCTGCACAGCCATCCCGCGGGCCGCACGGCGTACGCCCATGCCGATGTCACCTCGCCGCAGACCCTGTTGGCGGCCGAGGAGATCCGCTCGACGCTGGACTTCGACCAGCCCATCGCGCTCAGCCTCAACGCGCTGCTCCACTTCGTGACCGACGAGCACGGCGCCCATGACATCGTCGAAGTCCTCAAGGACGCGCTGCCGTCCGGCAGTACGCTCGCGATCGCCCATGTCACGGCCGAGTTCGACCCCGAGGGCATCGCCCGGCTGACGGCCGCCTACCGAGCGTCGGGCAATCCCGGGCAGGCGCGGACCCGCGAGGAGATAGCCCGTTTCTTCAGCGGCTGGGAGCTGCTCGACCCGGGGATCACGCCCTCGCACGAGTGGCGCCCGGATCCCGACGACAACGCGGAGAACGTCACGCTCAAGGAAGCGGCCTGCTACGTCGGCGTGGCACGCAAGCCTTGACCGGTACCGATCGGCCCTGAACGGCCCCGATCAGCGAAGCGGCCGGTGCCCCCGCGCGGGGGCACCGGCCGCTCCCTCGACACGGGGCGCCGCTAGCGCGCGGCCGATGAGCCGGCCGCCGGGCCGACCAGTTCGTCCAGGACGTCCTCCATGGTGACAAAGCCGATGACGGTTCCCTTGTCACCGGTCACGGCCGCGAGATGCGTCCCGGCGGCGCGCATCGCCGTCATGGTGTCGTCCAGCGGGGTGTCGATCTCGACCCGGATCACCGTGTGCAGCGCACCGCGGGGAAAGGGCCGGGTGCGCTCGGCGGCACCGAGCGCGTCCTTGATGTGCAGATAGCCGAGGATCGTGTCGTCGGGACCGGTGACCGGCAGCCGGGAGAAGCCGGAGGACGCGGCGGCGCGCTCCAACTCCTGCGGTGTGATCCGGTGGTTGACGGTGACGGTCCTGCTGAGCGGGACCATCACCTCGCCCGCCGGCCGCGTACCCAGCTCCAGGGCGTCCCGCAGCCGATCCCCGTCCGCCGGATCGAGCAGCCCCGCCTCGCTGGAGTCCTTGACCAGCCGGGCGAGTTCGTCGTCGGTGAAGACCGACGCCACCTCGTTCTTGGGCTCCACCCTCAGCAGCCGCAGGATGGCGTTGGCGAACGCGTTGATCCCGAAGATCACCGGACGCAGGGCACGGGTCAGCGCGACCAGGACGGGCGCCAGCGCGAGCGCGGTCGACGCCGGCGCCGCCAGCGCGATGTTCTTCGGCACCATCTCGCCGATCAGCATGTGCAGATAGGTCGCCACGGTCAGCGCGATCACGAACGCGATCGGATGGATCAGCGCCTCCGGCACACCGGCCGTCCCGAACGGCGGCTCCAGCAGATGCGCGATGGCCGGCTCGGCCACGGCGCCCAGCACCAGTGAGGAGACGGTGATACCGAGCTGCGCGGTGGCCATGGCGGCCGACAGATGTTCAAGTCCCCACAGGGTGGTCTTCGCGCGTCGGCCGCCCTTGACCGCCAACGGCTCGATCTGGCTGCGCCGTACGGAGATGAGGGCGAACTCCGCGCCGACGAAGAACGCGTTGGTGAAGAGGGTGAACACGCCGACGGCGAGCTGCAGAACGGTCATCGGGCCTTCTCCGTGAGGTCGTCGGCCGGGGCGGGCGCGGTGATCCGCACCCGGTCCGCGCGCCGGTGCTCTATCCGCAGGACGTCGAAGCGCCAGTCGTCGACCTCCAGCGTGTCGGCGACGGCGGGCAGCCGCCCCAGCCGGGTCGCGAGCAGGCCCGCGAGCGTCTCGTAGGGACCGTCCGGCGCGTCGAGGCCGATCTCCGCGAGCTGGTCGAGCCGTACTCCGCCGTCCGCCTCCCAGACCGGGCGGCCGTCCGCGGTCGGCTCCTTCGGGAGCAGATCGGGTGTCTCGGCCGGATCGTGCTCGTCCCGTACCTCTCCGACGACCTCCTCGACGATGTCCTCCACGGTGGCGACTCCGGCGGTGCCGCCGTACTCGTCGATCACCACGGCCATCGTCCTCGCCTCCCGCAGCCGCCGCAGCAGCCGGTCGACCGGGAGCGAGTCGGGGACGAGCAGCGGGCTCGTGGCCAGCTCGGTGACGGGTGTGCGGTCACGGAGGGTCTCGTCCAGCGCGAGGACGTCGCGGACATGGACGGTGCCGATGACCTCGTCCAGGGTGTCGCGGTAGACGGGGAACCGGGACAGACCGGTGGCCAGGGTCAGCCGGGCGGCGTCACCCGCGGTGGCGTGGGCCTCCAGGGCCCGGACATCCACCCGGGGCGTCATCACGTTCTCCGCGGTCAGCTCCGCGAGATGCAGGGTCCGTACGAACAGCTCGGCAGAGTCCGCCTCTATGGCGCCCTCCCGCGCGGAGTGGCGCGCCAGGGCGACCAGCTCCTCGGGCGTACGGGCGGAGGCCAGCTCCTCGGCGGGCTCCAGCCCGAACCGCCGTACGAGCCGGTTGGCGGTGTTGTTGAGATGCCGGATCAGCGGCGCGAACGCCGCGGTGAAGCCGCGCTGCGGTCCGGCCACCACCTTGGCGACGGCCAGCGGGCTGGAGATCGCCCAGTTCTTCGGCACCAGCTCGCCGACGACCATCAGTACCACCGTGGACAGGGCGACACCCAGCAGGGTGGCGACGCCGGGGACAGCGCCCCGCGGCAGCCCGGTGGCCTCCAGCGGGCCCTTGAGCAGCACGGCGAGGGACGGCTCCGCGAGCATCCCGATGACCAGCGAGGTCACCGTGATGCCGAGCTGGGCACCGGAGAGCTGGAAGGTCAGCCGCCTGGCCGCCGCCAGCGCGCCGGCGGCGCCGCGCTCGCCCGCCGCGACGGCGCGTTCCAGCTCACCGCGCTCGACGGTGGTCAGGGAGAACTCGGCCGCGACGAACACCGCACAGGCGAGGGTGAGCGCGAGAGCGAGGAGCAGCAGGAGCACTTCGGTCACCGTGCCACCTCCGCCCCCGGGCTCGTCGGGACGGGAATGACACGGCTCGTACTGGGAGGCTCACCCATTGCGGGACCGCAGCTCCTTCTGGGATCGGACGGTGGGAACGGGGTGGGCACCCCGGTCACATCATGGTAAAGGAATCGCAAAGCGATGCTGCCCGGTGGCCGGTACCGGCCACCGGGCCGGTCATCGGAGGGCATCGAAGTCGGGACCCACGGTCAGTGTCACCACCCCGGGGGCGGCCTGTGCGTCCTCGCGCGCGACGCCTCCCGGCAGCCGGGAGGCCAGCACCTCGGCCGGTGCCACAAGACCCGGCGGATGAGTGACCGTGGTCCGCTTCGTGTGCTCGGGCGCGTTGCCGACACCCGTGACGCTGAATCCGAACGTGCGCAGGGTGTCCGCGGCCTTCGCGGCCCGCCCGGGGACGCCGGTGCCGTTGAGGACCTGGACCCGTACGGTGCGGGCGGGGACGGGATCCTCGGAGTCGGCCGTCAGCCGCTCCTTGTCGACCTCCTCGTCCTTCGCCAGAGCGGTGAACAGGTCGGCGGCCTGCGGATACTGCCAGACGACATTGGCCTTGTCGGTCGGTACGTCGAGCTCGCGCACATAGTTCGGCACGGTCAGAAAGGTCAGCCGGTCGCCGGGAACGCCCTTGATCTCGGAGGCGAGACCGGAGAGCGGCTTGATGCCCGCCAGGTCCTTGTCCGTGGTCAGCGACCTGGTGGCGGAGTCCAGGAAACCGTACAGCGCGTTCGGGCTGGTCAGTTTGGTCTGGGCCTTGGCGGCCAGAGCCTCCATGAACTCCTGCTGCCGGCCGATGCGCCCCAGGTCCGAACTGTCACCGATGCTGTAGCGCGTGCGCACATAGCCGAGGGCCTTCTCGTCCTTGACGGTCTGGCAGCCGGCGTCCAGATCGAGACGGGCCTTGGTGTCGTGGATCGCCGTCTCGGGGCAGACCTCGATGCCGTCCAGCGCGTTGACCATGCCCTTGAAGCCCTGGAAGTCGACCGACATGAAGTGGTCGATCCGCAGTCCGGTGTTCCGCTCCACGGTCTTGACGGTGCAGGCGGCGGCGCCGTCGATCCCGCCGCCCGTACCACCGATGGCGAAGGCCTCGTTGATCTTGAAATGGTGCGGTGCGGAGCGGCTGCCGTCGCCCCGGTCGCAGGCCGGTATGGCCACCCAGGAGTCACGGGGGAGCGAGACCACCGTGGCCCATTCCCGGTTCGCGGCCAGATGCAGGACCATCAGTGTGTCCGACTGCATGGTGGTGAGGCCGCTGCCGTACTTCGCGTTGTCACCGGCCCGTGAGTCGGAGCCCACGACCAGGATGTTCTTGGAGCCGGGACTCGAATTGACCGGCCGCTCGCCGCCGACCTTGCCGTCGACGTCGGCGGAGTGGATATTGTCGTCGAGGTCCTGGTAGACCCAGACCGCGGTGCCCGCCGCGCCGACCAGCCCGACGGCGAGGACCGCGCAGGACCAGGCGGCTATTCGCCCGCGACGGGTCAGTCTGGTACGTCGCCGGCCCTGACCGGCGCGCCGGTTCCCGCTCCCGCCGGGGCCACGCCGTTTCCCGGAATCCGTGTGCACACCGTTCCTCCGTCCCCCGTACCGGCCCGCCCGTCGCCCGGGCCCTCTCGGCCCGTCGGCACGCCGGTCATCGCCCTGTGCGATTCGTGCACTCTACTGTCTCTACAGACGTGTAGAGACAGCCGGGGGGCTGCCCGGGCGACGGGACGCGGCCACGGTCGCGCCCTCGGCCGTCCGGTTCAGACCGGCAGCGCGCGGCTCAGGAAGTCCCTCGTCAGCGCGGTGACCGCCGGGAGCTCGCTCTCCAGCAGGAAATGTCCGCCGTCGAGCAGATGCACCTCGGCGTCGGGCAGATCGCGCCGGAAGGCGCGTGCCCCGTCCGGCCCGAAGATCTCGTCGTTGCGGCCCCAGACCGCGAGCAGCGGTACCTGTGTCGTACGGAAGTACTCGTGCACCTGCGGGTAGAGCGCGACATTCGTCGGGTACTCGCCGAACAGCTTGAGCTGGACGTCGACATTGCCGGGACGGCTGACCAGCATGTGGTCGTGCGTCCAGGTGTCCGGGCTGACCAGACTCGTGTCCGGCACCCCGTGGGTGTACTGCCACCGGATGCTCTCCAGGCTCAGCGCGCCCCGCAGCGGAGCCGCCTTCTCCTCGGTCGCGTCCTCCGCGTAGTCCCACAGCGGCTTCCAGAACGAGTCGACGAACCCTTCCGTGTAGGCGTTGCCGTTCTGGCTGACGATCGCCGTGATCCGGGTGGCGTCGCGCAGCGCCAGCCGCCAGCCGACCGGTGCGCCGTAGTCCTGTACGTACAGGGCGCATCGCCCGATCCCGATCGTGCCGAGAAAGCCCTCCACCGCGTCGGTCAGGGCGGCGAAGGTGTAGTCGAACCGCTCCACCGGCGGCATGGCGGAGTAGCCGAAGCCCAGCAGATCGGGCGCGACCACGTGGTAGCGGTCGGCCAGCAGCGGGATGAGACCGCGGAACATGAACGAACTCGCGGGTGCGCCGTGGAGCAGCACGAGGGTGGGCGCCGTGGCGTCCCCGGCCTCACGGTAGAAGACCGCACGGCCGCCCACGTCAACGGTGCGATGATGTACGACAGTCATGATCCAACCTCCTGGGTGCCGACGGCGGGACGCCCCTGATCCGCTCACCGACGGTCCTCGATCGGCTCGCTGAGGACGACGCTGCCAGACAATGAGCCGCTCGGCACGGCGGGAGAGCGGGCGGGAG
>NZ_MAUD01000132.1 GCF_001700515.1 Streptomyces lushanensis | reverse complement strand
CTGGTCGGCGCGCGGCGACCACCGGGACGCCGGGGCCCTGCGCGGCGCCCTCACCCGCTGGTTCGGGCCGGAACGCTGGTGACCCAGCCCCCGTGGACCGTCCACGTGCCGCCGTCGGCGCACGCCCCGCGCAGACCGTGCAGGACGCCGGGGCCGGCCAGCGCGGGAACGCCGGAGTCGGACAGCGCCGCGAAGGCGTAGGTGCGGGACGGCTCCCAGTCGGTGCTGTGCCGCAGCCGCCGGGCGAGCTGGACGAAGCCGGCCGGGGCCGCGGCGACCACCCACGCGTCGGGGGCGGGCGCGGTCATCCGGCGGGCCGGGCGCAGCCAGGAGGCCGCGGTCTCCGGCCAGTCGACGACCGCGAGGACCGTGCCGCCGCGCGCCTCCCACGCCTCGCCGAAGGCCGCGGCGGCCTCCGCGGACGCCGCGTCGCGGCTGTGCCCCGTCACCACGGTGCCGATCCCGGACCGCGGCGCCGTCAGCAGGCCGAGCAGCGCGGCGAGTTCGGCGGAGGTGTGCGGGACCGGCGGGGGCGGCTCCCCGTACGCCTCCCACTCGGTCCGGCGGACGAGCGGGGAGGGCGCGGCCACGCCGTCCTCGGGCAGGCGCATCAGAAGGACCCCTCGCCGTCTTCGGCCGGACGGTTCCCGTCGCGGCCCTTCGCCCCACCGGTGCCGCGGCCGGCCTTCCAGCGTCCGTACGCCTCGGGCAGGCACACCGCGCAGGGCCGGTACCCGGCCGCGACGGCGGTGGCCTCGTCGGCGAAGAACACCCGCTCGCGGACATAGCCGCCGCGTGCCAGGACGCGGGCCGCGGAGGGGCAGTCCAGCCGCCCGTACAGCCGCCCGCGCCGGTGGCCGCCGAGAGTGCCCGGGACCGCGCTGCGGTACGGCGCCCCGTCAGGCCCCAGCAGCCGGTACGTACGCGTCGGCGCGGCCGTCATGACGCGTCGTGGAAGACCAGCCCCAGCGCGCGCCGGCGGCCGGAGTGAACGGTGCTCACCCCGTGCCGGACGGCGCCCGCGGACCAGCCCCGCTTGCTCCGCACGGGCCGGTCCCGGGTCGTGAAGACGAGCCCGTGCCCCTGGCGCAGGGCCACGGTGGTGCCGCGCGACTGGGCCCGGGCGCGCTGCTCGACCAGCAGGAACTCCCCTCCGGTGTAGTCGACGCCGTACTCGTCCAGCCCGATCACGACCTGGAGGGGGAAGACGAGCTCGCCGAAGACGTCGCGGTGCAGCGCGTTCCAGTCGCCCTCCTCGTAGCGCAGGAGGATCTGCGCGGAGCGGTCCTGGCCGGCCTCGTGACACATCGCCAGCCACTCCTGGAGGTCGTCCGGCCAGGGCGCCGGACGGCCGAGCCGGTCGGCCCAGTCGCGCGCCACGGCCAGCAGACGGGGGTAGAGGGCCGCACGGAGCTCGGCGACCACCGGGGGCAGGTCATGGGTGAAGTAGCGGTACGTCCCCGAGCCGAAGCGGTGCCGGGCCATGTCGACCGTGCTCCGGAACAGCTCGGTCCGCTCGTACAGGGCGGCGATCTCCCGGCACTCGTCGGGGCCGAGCAGCCGGGAGGTCTGGGCGCAGCCGTGCGCGTCCAGGGCCTCGGCGAGCGCGGCCCAGTCGGCCTCGGCGACGCTCCCGCGGACCCCGGCGGGCCGGAGGCCGGCGGTCATCCGTCCCTCCCGGGCCGGGCGGTGGACGTCGTGCCTTCGAGGGCGAGCAGCAGTTGCTTGCGCTCCAGGCCACCGGCGTAGCCCGTGAGGGAACCGTTCGCCCCGACGACCCGGTGGCAGGGCCGCACCACCAGCAGCGGATTGGCCCCGATCGCCGTACCGACGGGACGGGCCGCGCCGCGCGGTTCACCGATCCGGGCCGCGATCTCGCCGTAGGTGAAGGTCGACCCGTACGGGATGGTCTCCAGCGCCTCCCAGACGCGCCGCCGGAAGGGGGTGCCGGACGGGACGTACTCGATGTCGAAGCGGGTCAGTGTGCCCGCGAAGTAGGCGGCCAGCTGTCCGGCGATCCCGTCGAACGCGTCCGCGTCCCGGACCCAGCCGGCCTGCACGGTCACGCCGCCCTTCTGTCCGGGGACGGACAGCGAGGCGAGGGCGGTGCCGCCAGGGGCGGTCGCACTCCGCTCGCCGACCAGCAGAAGTTCGCCGAGCGGGCTGTCGAGCGTGGTGAAAAGTGTTGTCATCGCGGTTCCTCGTCAGACGGTTCCATAACCTTGTAACACCGCACTGTGCCTCTGGGGTTGCGGCGTGCGGCGAAAACCGGACGCCGCGGTCACCCGGCCGGGGGTACGGCGCGGCCGGCGGCCCCGGGCGGCGGCGCCCGCGTCCGGACCCGGCGCGGGGTGGTGGTGTGATCGACGTACTCAATGGGGCCCCGGCCCGGTGGATCCGGATGACCGGTTGATGTGGCCCATTGGCGGCAGGCGCTGTCGCACCCGTGTCAGACTGACAACGCGAAACGAAACGGGGAATCCGCCGGCGGCTCCGGCACTCTCCGCGAACATGGCGTGTCAGGAACGGGTACGGGGGTGCCGTCGTTTTGTCATTGTTTTCGGAAGATATCTTCACTCCGCACACCCTTTTGGATGAACGTGCGATCGATATCCTCTCCGCGGCGACCCAGCGATGCTCGGAAACGGTCCGCCCGAGTGATCTCCTCTACGCCGCGATCGACTCCGGTGACCAGGGAATTCTGTCGGTACTCGCGCTGACGCTCGCCGAGGGCGCCCAGCCGAGGCACGTGCTGGAAACCATCGCGGTGTACAACCCGGGAAGCCGGGACGGACAGGATTTCGATTTCGACGGAAGACGCGAGCGTTTTGCACCGGAGACACTGGCCGCCCTCGACCACTTCACCACGGAGTTCGCCCAGGACCGGGACCGGCTGCGCCCGGTCTGTCTCGAACTGCTCGTCGCCTGTGTCCTGGACCATCCCGACCCGGGTGACCGGCAGTTCCTGCGGATCCTCGACACGGCCGCCACCGCGCGGGCCCTGCGGGACCAGGCACGTGTCAGCACCGAGCCGCCTCCCGCGCTGCTCGACGACACCGGGCGGCTGCGCTCCGAGGAGTTCTCGGCGGACGCCTGGGCGGTTCTTGAGCAGGCGGCGGAGCGCGCGGGTGAGCTGGGGTACGACCGCCTGCTGCCACCGCACTGTTTCCTCGCCCTGCTCGGCGAGACGGAAGGGCTGACCGAGCGGCTCGTCCGGCTCCAGATCCCGCCGCAGCTGGGCCTGGCGAAGGTCGCCGAGATGCTGAGCGGCGCCTTCCGGCTGTCGCAGCACGGAAAGGACGCGCCGCCGCTGCACCGGGACGGCTTGGGGGAGCCGTCGCTCGCCCTGCTCCAGCGGGCCCGGCGGGCCGCCGTGATCTGGGGTGCCGAGCTGGTCGACACACCGCATCTGCTCGATGCCCTGCTGGAGGATCCGCCCGCCAGGCTGGTGTCGCTGTTCCGGGCGGAGCCGCTGCGGGTGGACCTCGCCCGCATGCGTGAGCTGCTCGCCCAGGCCGTCAGGGAGGCGCGCGCCACGGGACCGCGCGAGGTTCCCTTCCGGCTGCCGCTGGAATCACCGCCCACCGAGGACCTCACCTGGCTGGCGCGGACCCGGGGGATCGCACCCGCCCGGCACCTGGAGCGCTACTTCGACGCCCTGGGCCGGGCCCTGCACCGTACGACCGACAACCATGTGCTGATCACCGGGCCCGCCGGGGTCGGCACCACCAGCCTGGTGCGTGAACTGGCCCGGCGCGCCGCGGCCGGGGAGCTGCCCTTCCTCCGCCGCAAGCGCCTGCTGCGCGTCGACTGCCGTGACGTACCGGACACCGAGAGCGGCGCCAGGCTCGCCAGGATCATCGCCCATGTGGCCGGGCGTACCGATCTCATCGTGTGCCTGGACGGACTGGGGGCCATGCTCCGCGGCCCCCGGGGCACCGACCACGTACAGGCCCTGCGCAGCGCGCTGAAGGAGCGGCGGATCCATCTCGTCGGGGTGCTGTCCGACCAGGAGTACGACGATCTGCTGGCCGCCGACCACGCCCTGCGCGAACTCACCACCCGTATCGGGATGACGGAGCCGGACCGGGCCTCCGCGCGGGACATGGTGCGTCAGACGGCGGACACGCTGGAGGCCGAGTTCAGGACCGTGATCGACGACCGGGCCGTCGACCGGGCGGTCGTGATGTCCGGGGACTACATCCTCAACCAGCGGCTGCCGCTCGCCGCGGTCAAGGTGCTCCGCCGGGCCTGCGAGGACCTGGACTACCGCCGTACCCAGCTCGGCGACACCCGGGCCGTCGTGACCACCGAGGACGTGGTGCGGGTGATCGCCGAGGTGTCGGGCGTGCCCGCCGCGCAGATCGCCGGCACGGGCGGCGGGCGGACCGACTACGAACAGGCGCTGGGCGGCTCCGTCTTCGGTCAGCGCGAAGCGGTCGAGGTCGTCGCGGGCGAGCTGCGCCGTATCAAGTCGGGCCTGGCCGGGGCGAGCGGCGGCCCGGCCTCGGTGATGCTCTTCGCCGGGCTGACCGGGACGGGCAAGACCGAACTGGCGAAGACGGTCGCCGGGTTCTACTCCTCCTCCAAACGCCTCCAGACCTACCCCATGGAGAACTTCTCCGAGGCGCACAGCGTGTCGGGCATCATCGGCTCCCCGCCGGGATACATCGGCCACGAGCGCGGAGGCCGCCTCGTCAACGAGCTGAACGCGGACCCGTACTGCGTCTTCCTGCTCGACGAGGCGGAAAAGGCACACCCCGAGGTCTGGCGGCCCTTCCTGAACCTCTTCGACGAGGGCTGGATCGTCGACCAGCGTGGTGTCAAGGCCCACGGCGACCGGGCGATATTCATCCTCACCAGCAACGCGGGCCAGGAGATCATTTCCCGGATGAGCCGGGAGGGCCGGTCCGACGAGGAGATCGTCGCCCGGGTGAAGGAGGAATTGCTCCAGGTCGGGAACCGGGCGCGGAGCGGTCCTGTCTTCTCTCCCGAGTTCGTGGCGCGCATTCGCCGGATCATCGTGTTCCGCCCGCTGGATCTGGACGCGATGACCGGAATCTGCCGCAAGCTGGTCGACCGGCAGCGCCGATTCTGGCTGGACAAACGGGAAAAGGAGCTGATCGTTCCCGAGACATTGATCCATTACGTCGCCGGGCGCGGACATCTGCTGAACGAGAAGTCGGGCGGTAAGGAGGGCGGCCGTATCATCGCGAAAATCCTGTCGGACCTGATCGAGAATCCCATCCTCCTCGAACAGGAGCGCCGGGAGGAGGAGTTCCGGACGTGCGCCCGCATCGAACTCGGCTTCCGCCGCACCGGGCCGGGCGAGCCCACGACCGACGTCCGCTTCCGCCCCGCCCCCGGGACGAGGACGGCGGAGGAGTCAGGACCGGGCCATGAGTGACGAGGGATCCGGGACCGATCTGCGGTCGTTCGAGGGCCGGGTGATCAACGACCGCTATCTGCTCACCAGGTGGATCGGCGGCGGTGCCTTCGGCGCGGTCTTCCTCAGCGAGCAGCGCATCCTCGGCCGCCCTGTCCGGCGGGTCGCCTGCAAGATCTCCAAGGAGACGGGGATGACCGAGGCGGACGCCCAGGAGCGGTTCGCCGACATCCTGCGGCTGGCCGAGGCGATGGACGGGATGACCGACGCGGAGGCACGCCGTCACCTCGTCCATGTGTACGACGGCGGGCTCGCCCACGACGCCGGCGGCCGGGCGTTCCTGGTGATGGAGTACGTGCAGGGCACCACGCTCGCGGCCCAGTTCGAGACCTTGAAAACGGTCCCCGCCAAGCTGCTGTTCCGCTGGGCGCGGCAGATCTGTGTGGCGCTGCGCGGACTGCACGCCCTGGACCAGCCGCTGCTGCACCGGGACCTCAAGCCGGACAACGTCCTGCTGGGCTCGGACCTGACCGTACGGCTGATCGACTTCGGCCTCGCCGCCAGGCTGCTGGCGTCCGGGACCGTCCCCGGAGTCGCCGGCACGCTCACGTACATGGCGCCCGAGACCTCCCAGGGCCAGAGCATGCCCGCCTCCGATCTGTACTCGCTCGGGGTGCTGATGTACGAGGGGCTGACCGGCCGGCTTCCCTTCGCGCACCTCATTCCGCCCCCGGGACTGCCCGACGCGCTGCACGGCGACTGGCTGTACCAGCAGAGGACGCAGGGCCGCGCGGCGGTCCCGCCGTCACGGCTGAACAACACCGTGACGCGCGAGATCGACGACGTCGTCCTGCGCTGCCTGGAGTTCGACCCCGTGAGGCGCTTTCGCAGCGCGAGCGAACTCCTGGACGCTCTGGCCGGCGCCGAGGCCGGATCCCCTCGCCCGGCGCCCGGCGAGAGCGCGCTGGAACAGGCCCGCGAACAGGCCGCCGGCGGCGATCCGGCCGGCGCGTGCCGTACCTTGCGGACCTGTCTGGACTCCGGCTCGCGGGAACTCCCCTCCGCCGTCCGGCTGGCGCTGCTGAGCGAACTCGCCCGCCTCCTGGACGGGCAGGGCGACCCGGCCGGCGCCGCGCGGCAACTCGCCGCGGCCTGGCAGCTGGTACGCGACAGCGCGCTCCTGCGGACCCGGAAGGAGCGCTGCACCCTGCTGTCGCGTACGGCCGACGCCTACCGGCGGGCCGGGAACGCCTACCAGGCGACCCACTTCGAAGATCTCCTGCGGCGCGAGAGGGGCAGGGGGTGAGCACAGCGGTATGAGTCCGTCCTCGTCCATCGGCGACCTCCTCACACCCTCGGGCCGACTGCGCAGACAGTGGACCGCGGCCGTCGAGGACCCGGACCCGCACAGCGGTCTGGCACGGCTGCGCGAGGTCTGCGTCCGGATGGAGAGGCGTCCCGACACGGCCGCTCCGCTCTGGACCGGCTTCTTACGGTCCATGGTCGGACAGCCGTTCCGGCCGTTGCTCACCGAGGCCGACTTCGAGGCGCTGGAGAGGATCGGCGGGCTCGTCGCGGAGGCCGGGTCCATCCCTCTCGACCAGGCGGTCCGGCCGCTGGCCGTGGCACGCACCGGGCGCGGCGAGCGGGGGCAGGCCGACGAACTGCTGACCCGGCTGTACTGGGCGGACTCGGTCCAGGATCAGACCAGGGCCGCGCTGGCGGACGAGCTGGCCCGCTCCGGCCGGCGGGACGACGCCCGGCTGAGGATCTACGCGGACCTTCTGGGCCGGGCCGGGCCACGGCCGCCGGCGGTCGTCGAGCTGGCCGCCGATGTGCTGCGGGTGGACTTCTCCTCGGACCCGGCACAGCTGCACCGGGCGAACGAGCTGGCGGCGACCGGGCTCCCGGGCGCGGACCGCGCGGCCGGGTTCTATCTGCTGTCGGTCACCGCGGAACTCGACGCGGCCCGGACCCGCTTCCACGCGGCCTGCGCGGCGGACCCCCGGGACGGGACCGCACTGCTCGGGCTGCTGGCCGCCCACGTACGGGCCGGGCAGGCGGCGAGCATCCCCGGGTGGGCGCTCGACGCGGCCCGCGGGGCCGCGCCCGACGTCGCCGCGATGGGCGAACTCGGCCGGGTGCTGGCCTGGTTCGACTCCGGAAGCGACACACCTCCCCCGGCCGCCGGCCGGCTGGCCGCACGCGACCTGACCCGCGAGGCGGGCCCCTGGTCCGCCTACGCCCTGGGCCGCCTGCACCTCCTGGACGGTGACGCCGCGCGGGCCCGCGATCTCCTCGTACCCCTGACGAGGAGCGACACCTCCGTCCCGCAGTGGCGCTACCACGCCGCCTGGTCGCAGTTGCTCTGCGGCGACCGCGCCGGACTCCGGCCGCTCATCGGCACGATGACCCGGCGGCCCGAGGACTGGGCGCTCGCCTGCCTCCTGCTGGACGCCGACCCGGACGCGGTGCCCGGCACCGAGGCGGAACACGCGGCGGCGACGGCCCCGCCCGGCTACGAGCGGATCGCCCGGGTCCGCCGCGACCTGGCCGCCGGCAGGCGGCCGGCCGGTGCCGAGGACCGGCCCGTGCCCGGTCCGCCCGGGGAAGGCGGCGGCCTGCCGGAGCGGCTGGAGGCGTTGCGTACGGCCCTGGGCGAGGCGTACGGCGGGGCGGGGCCCTCGGAGATGGCGGCGCTGCTGAGGAATCCGCTGTACCGGCGGCTGCCGCAGGCCGACCGGTTGCTGTGGTCGGGGCTGCTGGCGCTGCGCGGGGAGCCGGAGGAGGGGCGGCGGCTGCTCGGGGCGGCCCTGGCGCTCGGGCACGAGCGGGCGGCGCTGGTGCTGGCGGCGCACCACCTGGAGGAACGCCGTCCGGGCAGGGCGCACCGGCTGCTCACCGGGCGGAGCGGCGCGAAGGCGGAGCTGCTGCGCGTGTGGGCCGAGGCGGCCGGGGGCGGGTCGGACGAGATGATCGCGGACCGGCTGGAGCGGCTGGCGGCGCGCGGACTGCCGCAGGTGCCGTATGTGCTCGGCGCGGTCCGGCTGCACCAACTGGCCGGGGAGGGCGCGACCCTGGAGCCGGAGGACGCCCCCTACCACGCGCGGCGGGCGGCCAGGGATCTGCGCAGGGCCGTCGCCGCGGGGCCGGGCGCCGTACCCTCCGACGCCGCCCTGCTGCTGCGGGCCGCCAGGACGGTCACCCATGGGACCGCCCCCGGGCAGGACGACGGCCCTGCCGGGCAGTCGCCCTCGGTACGGCAGCACCCCTGGGCGGAATGGGTCCTGGGCCTGGCGCTCCTGGCCGAGGACCCGGAAGCCGCCGACGTGGCGCTGTGCGGGCGGCTGGCCGCCCTGGTCGAGGAGGCCGGCGAGCCGCCCCCGCAGTCCGTGACCGGGCTGGCCACCGCGCTCACCCGCGCGGGCATGCTCAGCGAGGACCCCTACCGCCGGGACACCCTCGCCCGGTTGGTGCGCGGTCTGGCGGACCGGCACGCCTCGCCGGAGGTACAGGCGCTGGCCGGTCGGGTGACGGCCGCGGCGATGGCGCTGCCGGCCGTCGGGCGCCCGCCGCTCGGGGCGGCGCGGCCAACGGGCGCCGTGCGGTCGGTGTCGGCGCTGGCCTCCGCCGCGCATGACCTCTCGCGGGGCGACCGGGCCGCCGCGGTACGGCAGTTGAGGGCCGCGCCGGCGGACAGCGCCGTCTGCGCCCTGCTCGCCGACGTCCTGGACGGCCGCCCGCCCGTGGGGTCCCCGCCCGGCGGGACCGGGGAGCGGGCCGCGCTGATCCGGGTCGTCCACGCGGCGGGGCTCGCCGAGAGCGATCCGCGGCGGTGCCTGGAGCTGCTCTCCGCGGCGGCGGCCGACTGCGATCTGGCGGCCGTCACCGACCTCGCCCGGGTGCTGCCCGCGCTCTTCGCCCGGGCCGAGGGCACGCGGGCGGGCCGCGGCGCGGCGGACCGCGGCAGACCGGGCGGCGCCGGACGCCGTCCCGGCGGGGCCCATCCGCTGGCCGCGGCGGTCAAGCGGCTGACGGACGAATACCCGCCCACGCTCGACGCGGCGATCCTGGCCGGCTGCGCGACCGCCGTCGGGGACGACGTGACGGCGGAGGCGATGTGGGTCGAGGCACTGGACCGGGCGACGCGGGAGGGGCGCGACTCCGGCCATGTCCGTGCCCGGTACGCCCGGCTGCTCTGCCACCGGGCGGTGACCTTCCACCGGGCGGGGGAACCGTTGCAGAGCGCGAAACTGCTGCGCCGGGCCGCCGGTGTCCTGCCGTCGGCCGGGCCTCCGCCGAAGCGTGTCCCGTCCCGCGGCGGAGCCGAATCGCTCGCGCGCGGCCTGGAACTCGACGGCTACGTCGGCCGCCTGCTGGACCAGGTGTTCCCCGGAGCGGAGCGGCAGCCCGTGCCCTGGGAGCGGCCCGGCCGTTACGCGGCCCTGGAGGCGGCCGTCGAGGCCGACGCCGGGCTGTCCCGCGCCCTGAGGTCGGGCGGACGCAAAGGTGTCGAACGGAGCTGGGCGGACTGCCTGAAGACCCTGGGGTACGACGTCCGTCTCCACCACACCCTGGCGCTGCTGTACCGGGGCATGGCGCTCAACGGGCCCGCGCCCACCGCGTCGGCGGGCAGACACCTCGCCCGTGCGACCGTGCTGTGGACCCTACTGCTGGCCTCGGGAGGATTCTGGGAGCAGCACGGCGAGGTGCCCGCCGGGCCCGAGGCGGAGACGCGGCTGCGCGGCGCCGTGTGCCGGGAACTGTTCGGCACGCACCGCAGGCTCGGTGCCGAGGCCCTCCGGGCCGGGGAGCGGGAGACCGCCCGGCTGCATCTGACGGTGCTGGAGGCGGCCCGCGAGGGGGACTCCGCCGTCCGCGGCCTCCTGCGGGACTTCGGCATCCCGTGGTCCCCGGCGGTCGACGCGCGGCGCTGGACCGAGATCTCCGCTCTGGCCGGCGCGGCCACCGACGCGTGGTGCGCCGAGGTCGTCGAGACCGCCGAGAAGGCGGTCAGGGACCCGGCCGCCATCGCGAGGCTGGCCGAGGGGATCGACAAGGACTACGAGTCCGGCATACGCGAGGTGGAACCGCTGATCGGTCTCGGTGTTCCGCTGCCGCGCCTCCTGCAGACCGGACTCGACTGGTACAACGGGCTGCAGACCTGCCTCTACCAGATGCGCAGGACCGACGAACTGCGGAAAGTGGTCGGGCGGGCGCGCAAGTTCGCCGACGCGCTCGTCCCGCTCTGCACCCCGGGCAAGGGACATCTCCCGGGCAACCGCGCCCTCGGCGCGCACTTCGTGGACCGCGGACTGTTCGTCGCGCGGGACAGCCGTGCCGCCGTCGCGTTGTACGAGGCGGCGCTGAAGTGGGATCCCGGCAATGTCAGCGCCACGCAACTGCTCGCCCAGACCGCGTACAGCGCCCGGCTGGACCGTATCGTCGCCGCGCTGGACGCGAAGGACTACCCGCGCGCGCTGACCGCGGCGAAGGAGGCGTACGGAGCGGCGGGCAACGACAAGGACCGTTCGGTGGCCCTGACCTACCAGGCCCTGAGTCACAACAGCTCCGAAGAGCTGCCCGAAGCCCTCTCGCTGCTCAAACGGGCTCTCGGGCTCGATCCCGCCAACGAGACGGCCCGCTCGCTCTACGGCCTCTTGCGCGACGAACTGTGAAAGGAGACGTGTGAAGCCGAATCCCTTCCATGTCCTCGGGCTTCCCGTGTCGGCGAGCGACCAGGAGGTGGCCGAACGCTTCCAGGAGCTCGCCGTGATCGGGACCCAGGAGGCGGGCGCGCTCGCCGAGTGGGCCAAGGACGAGTTGATGGGCCGTCCGGAGACGCGGGAGTTGCACGCACTGCTGGAGGCGCCGGGCGCGGACTACCGCGGCGAACGGTGGGAGGACTTCGCCCGACAGTACGGGCGCCGTCCCGACGCGTTCGACACGTCGTCCGAGCGGCCGGAGCCGCCACGGGTGTCGGACTTCGACCTCGCCGCCGTGGCCCGGCGCCTGCTGGACGGCATGCTGACACCGCCCGCCGTCGACATCCGCGCCGCCCTGGACAACGCGCCGGTGCCGCTGCGCCTGGAGCGTCCGCCACTGGAGGTGCGTGATGTCCTCTTCGGCTGACTCCCCTTCGCCGGAAGTCTCCTCGGCCGGTCTCTCCCCGGCCGGCGCCGAGGTCCGTCCGACCGTGACCGGGGCCATGACCGACTGGGACGACTTCGAGGAGCGCCCGGTGCCGGAGGGGCCGGCGGGACCGGAGCGGCCGGATCCCGTCAGTCCGGGCCGTGAGATGGCCGCCCTCCTGCAGCGGTACTGGTCCGACCTCCAGGACGAGAGCAACAGGGTGCGCAAGGAGACGGAGGCGGCGCGCAAGGTGCTCAGCGAACTGGCCGTCCATGTCGCGCGGTTGGACGGCCTGCTGCGGGAGGCGGCGGGTCCGCTGGAGGAGGCGGGCGCCAAGTCGCTGGGCCGCCGTCTGCGGGTGGCCGGAAAGCAGGTCCTCGAACCGCTGCGCGCGATGGACATCACCACACAGGACCCCACCGGCGAGCCCTACGAATCGGTCGCGGACGTCGTCGACATCACCGGGTGGCGTTACGGACCCGAGTTCACCGCCGAGGTGGTGGCGGAGACCGTGGAGCCGATCGTGCTCGACCGCGGCACGGTCGTACGGCTGGGACAAGTGATCATGGGCGCCCCGTCGAGCGCCGGACCGGAGGACAACGCATGACGCAGTACGTGAGCAAGGCCGTCGGGATCGACCTGGGGACCACCAACAGCGCGGTGGCGGTGATGAACCCGACGGACACCGACATCGTGATCCACCAGGACGGCATGAACGCCCGCACGACGCCGAGCTGCGTCTGGCGCAACCCGCGCAGCGGCGAACTGGTCGTCGGGCGCAAGGCGTTCGCGCGGGTGGGCAGCGAGCCGGAGCCGGTCACCTCCGTCAAACGCCTCATGGGATCACGCAGAACGGTGACCCTGGCGGGCGAGGAGCGCACCCCGGTCGAGATCTCGGCCGAGATCCTGCGGGAGATGAAGCGGCAGATCGAGCGGAGCGTGGCGGAGTTCGACACCCCGGACGTGCGCTGGGTGGTCGACCGCGCCGTCGTCACCGTACCCGCGTACTTCGACCAGCCGCAGATCGACGCCACCCGCAAGGCGGCGGAGAGCGCCGGTCTGCGGGTGGTGGACCTGCTGCACGAGCCGACGGCCGCCGCGAGCTACCACTGCTGGCGGACCGGCACCCGGGACGGCACCTTCCTGGTCTACGACCTCGGCGGCGGCACCTTCGACGTGAGCGTGGTGCGCTGCAAGGCGGCCGACTTCAAAGTGCTCGGGATCAGCGGCAACACCATGCTCGGCGGGGACGACATCGACACCGCGCTCGCCCGCCACCTCCAGGAGCTGATCCAGGACGACGACTGGGCGATGGACCTGGACCTGGAGAACGACGCGGAGGACCGGCTGCGCTTCCGGCGTCTGAAGTCCCTCGCGGAGTCCGTGAAGAAGGGACTGTCGGACCGTACGGAGTTCATGCTCCACGACTCCGGGGGGCTGACCGACAAGGACGGGCAGCGGGTCGTCATCGACACCGTGATGGAACGCGCGCAGCTGGAGAAGATCGCCCGGCCCATACTGGAGCGCACCTTCCAGTACTGCGACGAGGCGCTCGAACAGGCGGCCGAGGAGGCCGGGGTCACCCTGGCCGACGTGGACCAGATCATCCTGGCCGGCGGGTCCACCCATCTGCCGCTGGTCCGGGAGATGGTGAGGAGCCGGTTCTGCTCGCCCGCCCTCGGCTCCCCCGAGCCCGGCTCACCGCGCGCCAAGTGCGCCGAACCGGTGTACGAGCAGGTGGACACGGTCGTCGCGCTGGGCGCCGCCGTGCGCGCGTCCGCGGTGGGCGGCCTGGACATCCTCAACGAGGAGCGCACGGTCCGGGTGGGCTTCCGCGGCACCGTGGTCACGGCCTCGGACCGTACCGTGGTCGGCGGGACGGTCGAGGCGCTCGACCCCGACCTCGATCTCGTCGGCGGCTCGGTGCGGCTCAGCACGGAGGAGTACGAGGACGAGGCGCGGCTGGAGCCGGGCGGCGGTTTCGCGTTCACCCGCATTCCGGTACAGCCGGACGCGCAGAGCCTGCTCACCGTCGAAGTGTTCGACGCCGACGAGGAGTTGCTGGCGACCGTCGGACGTACGGTCGTCCACGACCGTGCCGCCGCGAACAAGCCGGGGCGCAGCACGACCAGCGCGTCCATCAACGCCAAGCCGATCCTGCTGGAGGTGAACCGCGAGGGGCGGACACAGCGCGACGTGCTGATCCCCGCGCTGCGGCCGCTTCCGTTCAAGGAGCGCTACGACTTCAGCCACCCCGGTGACACCGGCAGCGTGGAGTTCCGGCTGTACCAGCAGGCCCGCCAGATCCAGGTCATCACGGTGCCGGTGCCCTCCTCCACTCCCCGGGGCACGGTCATCGACCTCGACGTGGAGATGGACGTGCACGCGCTCATCACGGTGCGCGGCTCCATCGGGGACCATCCGTTCGAGGCACTCGTGGAGGTGCCGCCGGAGGCCGAACTGCCGGACAGGGACCAGGTCGCCGGGCTGATGCGCCGCTTCGAGCAGGGCGTCGAGTTCCTGCCGGCGGGCGAGCGGAACGTGAAGAGGACCAGGATGGAGATGGCGGTGGAGGCCTTCACCGAGGCTCTCGAACACGGCGAGAAGGCGGTCGCCAGCCATGAGTTCGAGCAGATGCAGGCGATCGTCGACTCCCTCGGCGAGCTCCGGCCGGGGGATCTGGAGCCGCCCAGGGCGGACTTCGAGAAGCTCGTCAAGGACTGCGTCGAACTGAACCGGTACGTGGCCACGTTCAGCGCCGAGGCCGAGGCCCCGCACGACGAGGGGGAGATCGCCCAGGCCATCGAAGTCCAGCGGGACCAGGGCGAACGGACCCTGAGCGCGGGCGACCAGCGATCGTACTCGGAGGTCATCACCCAGCTGCAGCACATCTTCGACCACCTCCGGACCCTGGCGTACCGGCAGCACCAGAAGGAGCAGGGGCCGGTCGACGAGACCGAGATGGCCGCGTCCCGGCTGCAGAGCGCCCTGGAGATCCTGGGCCAGGTGCGTACGCAGGCCCAGGTGTCCCGCACCGCCACGGCCGAACACCGCCAGGAGGTGGAGGACATCGGGCAGCGGCTCGCCGGGCTCCAGGCCCTCATCGCCCAGGACCCGCACCGGGTCCAGCAGGAGGCCGGGCAGGAACGCCAGCGTCTGATCCGGCTGAAGAACATCCTCATGGGTGAGGAACAGGACGGCCGCAGCCCCGGCATCCCCGAGGCGAAATGACGGCCGCGGCGCTGGGTGTCCGCTGCCCGGTGGCCCTGTGCCGCCGGGCAGCGGACACCCAGCG
>NZ_MAUD01000131.1 GCF_001700515.1 Streptomyces lushanensis | reverse complement strand
GCCGCGTCGCTGAAGGACGGTAACCAGGAACTCATCGCCGCCAACCGCCTGGTGGAGAATCTGCCGGCGCTGGCCGACCAGACCCGCCGCCATGTCGTTGACACCGTCGGTGCCGTTCAGAACGGTCAGATGGGCACCGGACATGCCCCGGGAGGCCGCGTCGGCCAGCGCCGGCAGATTCTCCACCAGGCGGTTGGCGGCGATGAGTTCCTGGTTACCGTCCTTCAGCGACGCGGCACGGGCGGTGTTCGCGTCGGCCTGTGCCTGGGCGAGGGCGCGCTCGGTGTACGCGCTGCCGTCCGCCTCGAACTTCGCCCGGTCGCGAGCGGCCTCGGCGAGAGTGCGCTGCCGGTACGCCTCGGCGTCGGCCGGGCGCCTGACCTCGGCCTCCAGCCGCTGTGCGGCCAGTTGGGCCTGACGCTCCGCCAGGGCCGTCTGCTCCTCGATGGTCTCCTGCGAGGACCTGGCCTCGGCCAGCGGTCCCGCCTGCGCGGCGCGGGCGTTGACCTGCTCCGTCTCGGCATGGAAGCCGGCCCGCTTGATCGCGGTGTCCCGTTCGTACTCGGCCTTGAGCGCGGCGGCCTGCTGTTCGCGCTCGGCCGCCTCCTGGTCCGACTTCGCCTGTGCGATCCGCGCCTGGCTCGCGACGGCCGCCGCGTGGGGAGCGGCCAGATTGTCGATATAGCCGGTGGCGTCGTCTATCTCCTGGATCTGGAGGGCGTCCACGACGATCCCGAGCTTCTCCATCTCGCTGTGGCTGCCCTGTTTCACCTCCTGGGCGACCCGGTCACGCTCGCGGATGATCTGCTCGACGGTCAGTCCGCCGACGATGGAGCGGAGGTGACCGGCGAAGATCCGGCCCACCAGTTCCTCCATCCGGTCCTGTTCCGCCAGGAAGCGGCGGGCCGCGTTGGCGATGGACACGGCGTCGTCACCGACCTTGAACACCGCGACGGCGCGGACCCGGAGCCGGATGCCCTGCTGGGTGACGCAGTCCTCCACGATCTCTGCCTCCCGCAGCGCCAGGGACAGCATGCGGGCCTTCTGCTTGATGGGCATCACAAAGCTGCCGTGCCCGGTGACGATACGGAACTGAGTGTCCTGCGCCTGCCGTTTGGAGCCGGATATGAGCATCGCCTCGTTGGGCGCGGGAACATGCCAGAACAGCATGACGGACTCCTGTCGTACTACCTCGCTACCTCGCGAAAACCTCGCATTTGCCGGTCGGCCGAGAACTCAGGCGGGAAAAGGCTCCACGATCACCGAACGCGCCGAGATGCACTCCACGACGATCACGCGGAGGTTTCTGCCGATCGGGTGGTCCGCCCAGGCCGCGTAGGCCTCGGAACCGCCCCGTACGGACACCAGGACCTCGCCGGGTCCGTCGGCCGGGATCGGGACGGTCACCCTGCCGATCGCACCGACAGGACTCTGTGCGGACTCATCTGCGGCGCACATGTGTCGTTGCCCGCGTCCGTACCCCGCCCGCTTCCTCAGCCGCGATCATGGGACCACGCCTTCTGGAGGGCCGTGCCTCCGACCTCGTCCTTCATCGAGGACGCCCTCGGCGAAGCGGCCGACGGCGACATACCCTCGATGAATTCACACTACTCCGGGGCCATCGGGAGGGCGTGCCGACGGCGTTCCGGCCATGCCGGCCATGGTCCCGGTCCCCGCACCGGTCGTGCCTTCCGTGTCCGCCCGGCCTGCCGCGCCCGGGCCGCCTGCCGCGCCTGCCGCGCCGACGGGATTGGCCGCGGTGCCCTCGGTACTGAGCAGCACGACGGTCGCGTCCGGTCCGATCCCGAGCGCGCTCCTGCGGCCGGCGCCGCCGTCGCCGGTCAGCGCGGCACGGGCACCGGCCAGTGAGGCCGCCCCCGCACGGGCCCGCCGGGACACCGAGGGCGGCGGGGTCACGGACCGCGTCCGCGCTGTCCTCGTCGGTGACGGCGACAGCCGCGTCCAGACCCTCGCGCGGCGGAAGAGTACGGCGCCGGGCCCGGCCGCCGCGTCGGCGGCGCGGCGTACGGCCTCGTCGTACGTTCCCGCGGCCCGGGTGATCCGCGCGCCCTCGGCCCCGATGGCGGGGACGGGGGACACAGCACCCACAGTGCCGCCCCGCCCGCCACCGGTCCGGCACATCGTGACCGTACCGCTCCGGCACATCGTGACCGCGTGCCCGCCCGCGCGGCGGGCCGGCTCGCTCAGCCGGCCTTCTTGACGAACTCCGTGGTGAAGGTCTTGCTCAGATCGACCGTGGCGTTCTGGAGGTTGGGGTTGAACGCCTTCAGTACGCGCTCGACGGTCTCCGGTCCGTCGGCCGGCATGACACCGTCCGTGGTGAACATCGGCAGCGTGCTCTTGATGGCCTGCGCGTAGAGCTCCTTGCCGCCCTGCGCGTAGTCGGCGGGCATCTTGGCGGCGATCTCCTCCGGCGAGTGCGTGGACATCCACCGGAGCGTCTTCACGAAGGCGTTGGCCAGCTTCTGCACCGTCTCCTTGTGGCCGTCGACCCAGTCGGTGTTCATGTACAGGCTGGAGGACGGGTACGGGCCGCCGAGCGCGGCCTTCGAGCCCTCGGGCGTCCGCATGTCGATCAGGACCTTGCCGAGCTTCTTGTCCAGGATCTGCGCGACCGTCGGATCGGTCGTCATGCCTCCGTCGATCGAGCCCTGCTGAAGGGCCGAGATGAAGGTCTGGCCCGCTCCGACCGCGACCGCCGTGAACTCCTCCGTCTTCACACCGTCGTTGACCGCCAGGTACTTGGTCAGGAAGTCGGTGGACGAGCCGAGGCCGGTGACACCGAGCTTCTTGCCCTTGAAGTCCTTCGGCGAGGTGATCCCGGCCGCGGCCTTGTTGGAGACGACCTCCACCTCGCCCGAGGCGTGCGAGAACTGCACCACGGACTCGACCAGCTTGCCCTTGACCTGGAGGTCGAGCGTGTGGTCGTAGAAGCCGACGACACCCTGCACATCGCCGGAGACGAGTGAGGTGGTGGCCTGCACACCGGCGGGCTCCGTGAGGAGTTCCACGTCGACGCCCTCGTCCTTGAAGTAGCCGAGCTGCTGGGTGAGCATCGCGGGCATGTAGATGACCTTGTCGAGGCCACCCACCATGATCTTGACCTTGTCACCGGAGCCGGAGCCCGAGCCGGAGGAGTCGCCGCCACAGGCGGTCAGTGTGCCGAGGGCCAGCGTCGCGGCGAGCGCGGCGGCCGGGATCCCGATGTGTCTGCGCATGGTTCACGTCCTTGTGAAGAGGTGCTGGGGGTGAGACGGAGGGGAGGACAGGGATGGACAGGAACTGGACGGGGATGGAGAGGGTCGGGCGGTGGTACGGGGATCAGCGCTCGGCGCCGGCCTCGACCGGCTTCCAGCGGAAGAGCCGCTTCTCCAGGAAGGAGAGGAGCCCTTCGGCGAGCAGTGCCACGACGGCGAGGATCACCATGGCCGCGTACACACCGGCCGCGTTGAACGTGCCCTGCGAGGCGGAGACCAGCAGACCGAGCCCCTTGGTCGCGCCGATGTACTCGCCGACGATCGCGCCGATCAGCGCGAAGCCGAAGCTGACATGCAGGCTGGTGAAGATCCATGAGGTGGCCGACGGAATGACCACCTGGAGCGTGACCTGCCGGTTGCTCGCGCCGAGGATCCGGGCGTTGGAGACCAGGTTGCGGTCGACCTCCCGCGCTCCCTGGAAGGCGTTGAAGAAGACCGGGAAGAAGACCAGCACCACGGCCGAGGCGATCTTCGAGGCCGGACCGAGGCCGAACCAGATGAGGAAGATCGGGGCGAGGACGATCCGGGGCAGTGCGTTGAGCACCTTGATGTACGGGCCGAGCACCTCGGCGAGGAAGCGGATCCGGCCGAGCGCGATCCCCAGCACCACTCCGCCGATGACACCGATGATCCAGCCGAGGAGCGCTTCGTAGAGCGTGTACCAGATCTGCTCCCACAGGGAGCCCTGCGGAGTGCCGTGCAGCGCCCACTGGCGCATCTGGTCCCAGATCTTGGACGGCATCGAGAAATTGAAGGGATCGATGACGGCGCTGCGGGCCATCCACTCCCACAGCCCGATCAGCGCGACGAGAAGCAGTACGCGGGCGCCCTGGACCACGATCCGGTGGTTGCGCGCGGCCCGCGCCCTGGCCTGGGTGCGCTCTCCGCCGCCCCCTCCGTCGGCGGCTGCTCCGGTCCTGACGGCTCTGCCCTTGCCCTTGCCGGCCCCGGTGGCGGGCGGAACGGCGACGGTCTCAGGCGGCATCGGCCGCACCCCTCTCGCGGGTGATCCGCACCTCTTCGCCGAGCGAGGACCAGATCTCCCGGTAGATCTCCACGAAGCGCGGTTCGAGCCGTACGGACTCGACCTTGCGGGGACGCGGCAGGTCGATGGTGAAGACCTCCTTGACGGTCGCGGGACCCGCCGTCATCACCACGACCTTGTCGGCGAGGGCGATCGACTCCTCCAGGTCATGGGTGACGAAGACGACCGAGGCGCCCGTTCCCGCCCACAGCTCCAGCAGCTCGTCCGACATCAGGGCCCTGGTCTGCACATCGAGAGCCGAGAAGGGCTCGTCCATGAGCAGGAGTTCGGGGTCGTTGACAAAGGTCGCCGCGAGCGCCACACGCTTGCGCTGGCCGCCGGAGAGCTGGTGCGGATAGCGGTCCTCGAAGGACGAGAGCCCGACCCGGGCGAGCCACTCACGGGCCCGTTCCCTCGCCTCGCTCTTCGGTACGCCGCGGAAGCGCGGGCCCGCCATCACATTGGAGAGCACGGTGCGCCAGGGGAAGACCGCGTCCTGCTGGAAGACGAAGCCGATCTTGTCGCCGATGCCGCTCACCGGCTCACCGGCCACCAGCACCTCGCCCTCGGTGGGCTCCTCCAACCCGCTGACCAGCGTCAGCGTCGTCGATTTACCGCATCCGGTGGGGCCGACCACCGCGACGAACTCGCCGCGCTCGACCGTCAGGTCCAGATCCCTGACGGCGGTGTGCAGCGCTCCCGACGGTGTCCGGAATGCCTTGCTCGTTCCCCGCAGCTCGATGGCGGGGCTCGTATTGCTGCTCATGGGCCGGGAGGCTAGGAGCGCGACGGGCCGGGGCGGCAGTCTTGTGGGCGCAATCCGTTTTTCTGCGCGCAAACCCCGTTCTGCTCGTTCTGCTCACACCAGAACCACAAAAGCGCACCACAGGGCTGGGCAGCCGCTTTCCCGGCGGCTTACGTTGCGTGCACAGTGATGTTAAACGGACCGGCCTGTTCCGCACGGGGAGCGGCCGGAAGTGATCCGCGGGACCCCGGGAGCGCCGGGAGAGGGAGAGGGACGGGATGCGGTTGCGCTGGCCACGGCGTGTCGCCGCCCAGGTCCTGGTGGTGCAGCTCGTCATCACCACCGGGGTGATGGTGCTGGCCACCGGGCTCTTTCTCGCACCGCTCGGCTCCGAGCTGGACGACGCGGCCACTCGCCGGGCCCTGGCCATCGCCGAGACCACCGCCGCCGATCCGAACATCGCGCGGGGCCTGCTCACCACGGCGCCGAGTCCGTCCGGGCCGGTGCAGGCCCAGGCGGAGCGGATCCGCCGGGCGACCCAGGCGCTGTATGTCGTGGTGCTGGACACCCATGGTGTGCGCTGGTCCCACACCACCACCGCCGAGATCGGCCGGCATGTCTCGACCGATCCGAGCGTCGCGCTCTCCGGCCATGAGATCCGGCAGATCGACAACGGCACCCTGGGCCGCTCGGCCCGCGCCAAGGTGCCGCTGCTCGACAGCGACGGGAAGATCGTCGGCGCGGTGTCGGTGGGCATCGCGTACGACAGTGTGCGCCAGCGGCTGATCGGTGCCATCCCCGGACTGCTGCTCTGCGCGGGCGCGGCGCTGGGCGCGGGCGCGCTGGCCGCGATCGCGGTCTCGCGGCGGCTGCGCCGTATCACGCACGGTGTCGCCTTCGCCGATATCTCGGCGCTGCTGGACGAGCGGGAGGCGATGCTCCACGGAGTCCGTGAAGGTGTCGTCGCCTTCGACCGGCAGAGCCGGATCCGGCTCGCCAACGACGAGGCGGTACGGCTGCTCGGGCTCGACGCGGATGCCACCGGCCGCGCGCTGGACGATGTGCTGGCGCCGGGCCGTACGACGGACGTCCTGGCGGGACGGGTGGACGGCACGGATCTGCTGACCGTCAGCGGCGGCCGGGTCCTGGTCGCCAACCGGATGCCGACCCGGGACGGCGGAGCCGTGGTGACGCTGCGTGACCGTACCGAACTGGAACTGCTCGGGCGCGAGTTGGACAGCACCCAGGGGCTGCTCGACGCGCTGCGCGCCCAGGACCACGAGCACGCCAACCGGCTGCACACCGTGCTCGGGCTGCTCGAACTCGGCCGCCACGAGCGGGCGGCGGAGTTCGTCGCCGACGTCGCCAACGCGCACCGGGCCTCGGCGGAGCAGATCGCCGAGCGCGTCCACGATCCGCTGCTCTCGGCCCTGCTCGTGGGCAAGGCGGCCATAGCCGCCGAGCGCGGTGTCTCCCTGCGGATCTCCTCGGCCACCCTGCTGCCGGACCGTGTGGTCGATCCGCGCGATCTGGTGACCGTGCTCGGCAATCTCATCGACAACGCGCTGGACGCCGCCGCCGAGCGGCATCTGGCGGGGCCGCCGGCGGCCGGGCGGACCGGGGAAGCGCCCGCGGAGGACGCACGAGCCGAGTCCTTCGTGGAGGTCGAGTTGCGTGCCGAGCGCACCACCGCGGTGATACGCGTCAGCGACACCGGCCCGGGAGTGCCGCCGGAGCTGCGCGAGCGCGTCTTCGCGGAGGGCTGGTCCACCAAACGGCCCGCCGCTCCCCCGCCGTCCGACGAGCTGTCCGGCGAGATGTCCGGGGAGCCGTCAGGTCCGCCGCCGCCGGCCTTCCGGCGCGGCAGGGGCATCGGGCTCGCCCTGGTACGCCGGCTCTCCGAGCGGTACGGCGGTATGGCCCGGGTGACGGCACGCGCGGGCGGCGGCGCGGTCTTCACCGTCGTACTGCCGGAGGCGCTCGCTCCGGACGATCTCGCCGGAGAAGCCCCGCCCATCGCCGGGGACGCTCCCTCCGCCCGTCAGCTCACTCCCGCGGGAGAGTCACGATGATCGATGTGCTCGTGGTGGACGACGACTTCCACATCGCCGAGATCAACTCCGCGTATGTGGCACAGGTGCGCGGCTTCCGTGTCATCGGCCGCGCCCATACCGCCGCGCAGGCCCTGGCCACGCTGGAGCGCGCCCATGTCGATCTCGTCCTGCTCGACCACTATCTGCCGGACGAGACGGGCCTGACGCTGGTGCGGCGGATGCGGCAGCTCGGCCACCACGCCGATGTGATCATGGTGACGGCGGCCCGTGACGTGGCCACGGTGCAGGCCGCGATGCGGTACGGAGCGCTCCAGTATCTGGTCAAGCCGTTCAGCTTCGCCGGGCTGCGGGCGAGACTCGACGGCTACGCGGCCATGCGCCGCACCCTGGACGGTGTCGGGGGACGCGGTGAGGCGGGCCAGGAGCAGGTGGACCGTATCTTCAGCGCGTTCAAGATCGCGGACGCCCCTCGCTCGGAACTCCCCAAGGGCCACTCCGTGGCGACCGTCGCCCTCATCCGGCGCACGCTGGGCGAGGCCGAGCAGCCGCTCTCCGCGCACGAGGTCGCGGAGCGCACCGGGGTCAGCCGCTCCACGGCCCAGCGCTATCTGAAGTATCTGGAGCGGACCGGGCACATCAGCCTGACCCTGAAGTACGGCGACACGGGCCGCCCGGAGCACCGTTACGCGTGGGCGCGGACGGGCTGAGACCCGCCCCCGCCGGTCGTACCGGGCCCGCCCGGAGGTCCGGGCCGGCGCGGTAAGACAGCGACGTGACGGTACGACCGCGGCCCGGTGGTCAGCGGCTCTTGCGGGCGACGGCGCCGTACATGGCTATGTCACGGTCGTCGATGGGTTCCTGGTCCGGGTCGGGCCGCCAGTGATGGACCTGGGTCAGTCCCGGTTCGACCATGTCGAGGCCCGCGAAGAAGGTCTCGGCCTCGGCGCGGGTACGCAGCTGCATGGGCATACCGCGGCTGGCGTACTCGGCGGCGACCCGGCCGACCTCGACCGGAGCGAAATCGGCGGTGCCGATGGTCATGGCCAGAAAGCTGCCCGCGGGCAGCGGGTCGAGCAGGCGCCGGACAAGGCCGTGATCGTCGTCGCTGTCGAGGATGAAGTGCAGGATGCCGATGACCATCAGGCCGACCGGCTTCCTCAGATCCAGGAGTTCCTGGAACTGCGGAGAGCTGATGATCGCCTCGGGATCCCGCATGTCGGCGTCGACATACGCGGTGCGGCCCTCGGGAGTGCTGGTCAGCAGCGCGCGGGCGTGGGCCAGCACGATCGGGTCGTTGTCGACGTAGACGATGCGCGCGTCGGGGCGCTCCTCCTGCACCACCTCGTGCACATTGGGCGAGGTCGGCAGTCCGGTGCCGATGTCCAGGAACTGCCCGATGCCCTCCTCCCGCGCCAGATGGCGGGCCGCGCGGTGCATGAACTCCCTGTTGGCGCGCATGTGGACGGGCAGCGCGGGCCACCCCTCGCACATCGCGTCGCCGGCCTGCTGATCGACCGGATAGTTGTCCTTGCCGCCGAGGATGTAGTCGTAGACGCGCGCCGAATGCGCCTCGCCGGTGTTGAAACGGTCGTCCGGAGAGCCCTGCGGTGCCACCATCGCTCCTTCCGCCGGTACCGGGATCCGCGCTCTGCGGTACCCGTGTACCGGTCCCGGTCCCGATCGGCGCCCGGCCAGGCCCGGCCCCGATCAAAGCCTTGGCCCGAGTCTAAGCGCTCGGTGATCTCTTAGGTATGGTCCGGAACGACGTGCGGTCGGCGGTTGCTAGCGGCCGGCCGGCCGCGGTCAGCCGCCTTCCGTGCGACGGATCCGCTCCGCCATCCGGTCCATGCTGAGATCGGCGTTCAGGAACTTCCCGGACCTGGGAAGGCTCAGATGGAACTCCGAGGCCGTGCTGATGTCGATGTCGCCGGCGTCCAGCCGGAAGTCCAGCGCGTGGCCGCCGCTGCCGCGGCCGGCGTTGAGGAAGTGGAGATGGTATCCGGCGACCGAGATGCCCTGCTCGTAGTCGGGCGAGCGGAATCCGGCGAGCGTTCCCGCCGAACCCGCGAAGGTGGTCTCCGCCTGGCCCTCGGTGGCCTGGACCAGGGACGGGTAGGGCGGGGTCTGTTTCATGACCGTACGGGTGCGGACCGAGCCGAAGGTGCCGGTGATCCGGATGGCGTGGACGAGATTGGCGCTGGGGATCACCTTGTCGATCAGCGCGATGACCCCGGCCCGTTCCGTGGGCTCGGTGACCCGGATGCTCCCCTGCGGCTCGAACCGCGTCACGACCGCGAAGGGCGTACGGTCCGTGGGCTCGGCGGGCGCGGCGCTGCCGTCGGACCACAGGTGGTAGCAGATGCCGTCGAGGACGACCATCTCGCCGTCGAGCCGGTTGAACGTGCCGAGGCCGAAGTCGCCGTGGGTCAGCAGCTCGGCGACGGTGACGTCCCCCTCGT